>NZ_DATJBQ010000081.1:0-12624 GCF_035515275.1 Pusillimonas sp. | reverse complement strand
CAAGTATTGCAAATACCGCCATGCTGGGGCGTTCGTTGATGCCGGTCATGCTGCAAAGGGGGTATCACCCGACGCTTTCGATGGGGCCCATCATGGCCACGGGGGCCATTGCCATGCTGATACCGCCTTCGGCGTTGGCAGTGTTGGTAGGCAGTTTGGCGGGTATGTCGATTTCACGGCTGTTGTTGGCGGGTATCGTGCCGGCGCTGTTCATGTCGCTGCTGTTTTTTGCATATATTATCGTGCGGGCCAAGCGGCGCCCTCAAGACGCACCCCCCGAAGATCCCGTCAAGCGAACGCCCAGAGAGCGTTGGCTGCCGTTTCTTATTTATGTCGTGCCGCTGTCGGGCATCTTGATTGTGGTGGTGGGCTCGCTGATTTTAGGTGTTGCCACCCCTACCGAATCGGCCGGGCTGGGCGTTATTGCATCGTTTATTGCGGCCGCGGCGTATCGCTGCTTAAGTTGGCAAGCCGTTAGAACCACCTTGGCTGAAACCGCAAAAACCAGCACGATGATTCTCTTCATCATCATGGCTTCCACCACCTTCAGTCAGATTCTGGCGTTTTCGGGTGCCACCAGCGGCATGGTCAGCGTGGTAACGGGCTTTGGGGCCGATCCGCTCATGATCCTGATCATGATGATGGTCGTCTTGCTGATCTTGGGCTGCTTCATCGATCAGGTCAGCATGGTCATGATCACGGTGCCGCTGTTTATTCCCATTGCTAACGCGGTGGGTCTTGACCTGATCTGGCTGGGCGTCATTTACCTCATCACCATGGAGATGGGCTTCCTAACCCCACCTTTCGGACTGCTGTTGTTTGTCATGAAGGGCATTGCGCCTCCAGAAATCCGCATGTCCACTGTTTACAAGGCGGCTGTTCCGTTTCTGGCGATCGAGATGTTCGTTCTTGTTCTCATCCTGGCGTTTCCGCAAATCGCCCTGTGGCTGCCCAGCCTGATACGTTAGGCGGGGCCGCCCTTGCGAGCTTGCACGCAATGCCTTCTCGGTTGAAAATGGGCTGCTAGTAGTTTAAAGCGGGGGCTGAATGCGTGTTCTGGTCATTGGCGGCACCGGTTTTATCGGCCAGCATCTGGTGGCCTGCCTTGTCCGTTTAGGGCACTCGGTTCATGTGCCCACGCGCCGGTATCAAAACGGGCGCGACCTGCTGGTGTTTCCGCCGCTTACCCTCTTCGAGGCCAATGTTCACGACGACACCGAGCTCGAGCAGCTGCTCTCCGAGGTAGACGCCGTCGTCAACCTGGTAGGCGTGCTGCATAGTCGGCCGGGCAAGCCTTACGGGCCCGAGTTTGAGCGTGCGCATGTCCAGTTGCCGCGTCGCATCGCGGCGTGCTGCCGTAAAACAGGGGTGCGCCGCTTTTTGCATGTCAGCGCGCTGGGGGCCGACCCTGATGGGCCTAGCGCCTACCTGCGCTCCAAGGCGGCGGGCGAAGCCGCCATTCGGGCCGAGTTTGCTTCGTATCCCGAAGGGGCCTACACCATCTTCAGGCCGTCGGTCGTGTTTGGGCGCGAAGACAACTTCATGAATCTATTTGCACGCCTGGCAAAATGGCTGCCGGTCATACCCTTGGCCGGTGCCAAAGCGCGTATGCAACCTGTTTACGTGCGTGATGTGGCCGCAGCCATAGCCAAGGCGTTGCCCAATTCGGCTACTTACGGCAAAACCTACACCCTTGCGGGCGTATCACAATATACCCTGGCCGAACTGGTGCGCCTGGCCGCACGCTGGAGCGGTCGGCCGCGTCCGGTGTGGCCTGTGCCCAGATTTGTGGGTTATTTGCAGGCGTGGCTGTTCGAGTTATTGCCGGGGCGGCCCCTGATGTCGCGCGACAACCTGAATTCGCTCAGGGTGGACAACGTTTCCGAGGTAGCCATGGATGCCGAATTGGGCGTGAACCCGACGCCGCTTGAGTCGATCGCGCCCAGCTACCTGCGAGGCGGCCGGGCCGACCGGTGGCCGGTGTATTGAAAAGACATTGCAGTAGTCGGCCAGCTTAGCCCCGGGCAGCTCAGCCCCGGGCAGGTTAGCCCCGGGCAGGCTACGCCCGGTTCGCGATTACTCTACCGCCTTGACCATGTCTTCCAGCACCTTTTTGGCGTCGCCGAACACCATCATGGTCTTGTCCATATAGAACAGCTCGTTATCGAGCCCTGCATAACCTGCGGCCATTGAACGCTTGTTGACGATGACGGTGCGTGCCTTGTAGGCCTCGAGTATGGGCATGCCCGCAATAGGCGATTGCGGGTCGGTTTTGGCTGCCGGGTTGACGACGTCGTTTGCGCCCAGCACCAGCACAATATCGGTTTGCGAGAACTCGCTGTTGATATCGTCCATTTCGAAGACCTGGTCGTAGGGCACTTCGGCCTCGGCCAGCAGAACGTTCATGTGGCCGGGCATGCGTCCCGCAACGGGGTGAATCGCGTATTTTACGGTGACACCCTTGTCGGTGAGCTTTTCGGCCAGCTCTTTAAGGGCGTGCTGGGCTCGCGCCACGGCCAGGCCATAGCCCGGCACAATGGTGACTGTCTCGGCGTTGCTCATGAGGAAGGCCGCGTCATCGGGGCTGCCCGACCGGACATTGCGTTGTTCTTGTGCGCCGCCTTGGGCCGCCGAACTGTCGGAACCGAAACCGCCCAAAATAACGTTGATGAACGAGCGGTTCATGGCCCTGCACATGATGTAGGACAGAATGGCGCCCGACGAACCCACCAGCGAACCGGCAATGATCAGCATGGGGTTGTTCAGCGAAAAGCCGATGCCCGCCGCAGCCCACCCCGAATAGCTGTTAAGCATGGAGACCACCACGGGCATGTCGGCGCCGCCGATAGGAATGATGATGAGCACGCCAAGAATAAACGCCAGCGCCGTCAGGATGATGAACGGCAGCCATTCCTGGGTGGCCATGAACCACAGCCCGCAGGCCAGCATGACCAGCGCCAGGACCAGGTTCAGCATGTGCTGGCCCTTGAAGACCACCGGTGCCCCCTGAAACAGGCGAAACTTATACTTGCCCGAGAGCTTGCCAAAGGCAATGACCGAACCAGAGAAAGTAATGGCGCCCACGAAAGTACCGATAAACAGCTCAAGGCGGTTGCCCACGGGCACCCCGCCTTCTGGCGTGGCGATGCCGAAGGCCTGTGGCTCGGCAACGATGGCGACCGCAATGGCTACCGCCGCCAGGCCGATCATGCTGTGCATGAAGGCGACCAGCTCGGGCATTTTGGTCATTTCGACCCGTTTGGCCATAAGGGTGCCGATGCTGCCGCCCACTAACAAGCCCAGCAGGATCCAGCCCAGCCCAACTGCCGCCGACCCCTGTGCGAGGCTGACAATAAGCGCCGCGGTGGTAAGCACGGCAATGGCCATGCCGACCATGCCGAACACGTTGCCACGCAGCGAGGTGGTGGGGTGCGACAAGCCCTTGAGCGCCTGAATGAAGCAGATCGAGGCCAGCAGATAAAAGAACGTGACAAGATTGATTGAGATCACGATTTGCCTCCGGCCTTTTTATCTTTTTTCTTGAACATCTCGAGCATGCGACGCGTGACCAGGAAGCCGCCGAATACATTGACGGCCGCCAGCGCCACCGCGAACACGCCCATGAAGCGCGCCAGATTGCCTTCGGTCAGGCCTGCAGCGAGCATGGCGCCCACGATGATAATGGCCGAGATGGCATTGGTTACCGCCATAAGCGGCGTGTGCAGCGCCGGAGTGACGTTCCAGACCACGTGGTAGCCTACATAAACGGCCAGCACAAAGATAATGAGGTTGATCAGGGTTGGGTTGATGGCGTCCATCAGGCGCTCCTAAGCACGTTGCCGTTGTCGGTGACCAGGCAGGCGGCGACGATTTCGTCTTCGCGCTGTATGGCCAGGCTGCCTTCTGCGTCGGTGATCAGTTTAAGGAAGTCGAGCACGTTGCGCGCGTAAAGCGCCGAGGCATCGGTGGCGACCATGGCCGGAAGGTTGGTATGGCCGATTAGGGTGACCCCGTGCTTGACCACTACGGTGTCAGGCTCTGAGAGCGGACAGTTGCCGCCACGCTCGACCGCCAGATCCACAATGACCGAGCCGGGTTTCATGGCCTGAACGGTTTCTTCGCTGATAAGCGTCGGAGCGGGGCGTCCGGGGATCAGTGCGGTGGTGATGACAATATCGGCTTGCTTGCAGCGTTCGGACACCAAAGCCGCTTGCCGGGCCATCCAGGCGGCAGGCATGGGTCGGGCGTAACCGCCCACGCCCTGCGCAATTTCGCGTTCTTCGTCGGTTTCGAACGGCACCTCGATAAACTTGGCGCCCAGCGACGCGACCTGCTCTTGCGCGGCAGGCCGCACGTCAGAGGCCTCGACCACGGCGCCCAGCCGCTTGGCCGTGGCGATGGCCTGCAGGCCGGCCACACCGGCGCCCAGCACCACGACCCGGGCAGCCTTGAGTGTGCCGGCTGCGGTCATCATCATGGGGAAGATACGCCCATACTGATTGGCCGCCAGCATCACGGCCTTATAGCCGGCCAGATTGGCCTGAGAAGACAGGACGTCGAGGCTTTGAGCGCGTGTGATTCGTGGGGCCGCTTCCAGGGCGAAGGCAGTAAGACCCGCTTGCGCCAGGGCGGTCAGCCCTTCGTGGTTGAAAGGGTCCAGCATGCCGACAAGCACCCCGCCTTTTTTCATGTGTCCCAGCTCGGGAGCGGAAGGCGCCCTTACCTTAAGGACCAGGTCGGCCGCCAGGGCGTCTGCGGGGCTGCCCAAGGTGGCGCCGGCGGCGACGTAGGCCTCGTCCGGGTAATGGGCGGCCGCGCCGGCTCCGGTCTCGACAACCACGCTGTGCTTGCCTGAAATGTACTTTTTGATGGTTTCTGGTGTGGCGGCAACACGTGATTCGCCCGCCGCGCTTTCGCGCGGAATACCAATTAGCATAATGTACCCCCAGGTTTGCGGCTTTCGGTGTGATTGGTGTTTTGATTGTCAACTATAACCGAGGAGCTGAGCCGGCTTGCGCACCGGCCCGTACTTTTTTGTGCGAATTTACCCCTTGGAAGCTTCGAGTGCCTGAGAAATATCGGCCAGGATGTCGTCGATGTGCTCGATGCCGATCGACAGGCGCACCATGTCTACGCCTACCCCCGCTGATTCGAGCTCTTCGGGGCTGAGTTGCCGATGGGTGGTAGAGGCCGGGTGGCAGGCCAGCGACTTGGCATCGCCGATGTTCACCAGGCGCAATATCAGTTGCAGGGCGTCGATGAAGCGTGCGCCGCCTTCGTATCCACCCTTGATGCCGAACGAGAGAATGGATGCGGGCTTGCCGCCAAAATACTTTTGTGCCAGCTGATGTTCGGGATGGTCGGCCAGGCCGGCGTACTGCACCCAGGCCACCTGGGGATGTTGCTTCAGGTATTCGGCCACCTTTTGTGCGTTTTCGGTGTGCCGCTCCATGCGCAAGGCCAGGGTTTCGATGCCTTGCAAGATAAGAAACGCGTTGAAGGGCGACAGCGCCGAGCCCGTGTTGCGCAGGGGAACGACCCGGCAACGCCCGATGAAGGCGGCGGGGCCCAGGGCTTCGGTATAGACCACGCCGTGGTACGACGGGTCGGGTTCGTTGAGCATAGGAAAGCGCTGCTTGTGCTCGGCCCACGGAAACTTGCCCGAATCGACAATGGCGCCGGCCAGCGTGGTGCCATGGCCACCCATGTACTTGGTAAGAGCATGAACGACGATGTCGGCCCCGTATTCAATTGGACGGCACAGAGCGGGCGAGGCCACCGTGTTGTCTACGATAAGCGGCACACCGTGGCGGTGCGCGGCTTTGGCAAGGGCTTCGATATCGACCACATTACCAGCCGGATTGCCGATGGTTTCGCAGAATACGGCCTTGGTATTCTCGTCGATAAGGGCCTCGAGGGCGGCAATGTCGTTATGGGGCGCAAACTTGACGGTAATTCCCTGACGCGGAAAAGTATGGGCGAACAGGTTGTAGGTGCCGCCATACAGTTTGCTGATCGACACGATGTTGTCGCCGACCTGCGCAATGGCTTGAATGGCGTAGGTAATGGCTGCCATGCCCGAGGCCACCGCCAGTGCGCCGACGCCGCCCTCAAGGGCGGCCACGCGCTCTTCGAGTACGGCATTGGTCGGGTTAGTGATGCGGGTATAGATATTGCCCGGCACCTTGAGGTCGAACAGATCGGCACCGTGCTGGGTGCTGTCGAATGCGTACGAAGTGGTTTGGTAGATGGGCACAGCCACCGATTTGGTGGTGGGGTCGGGCTTATAGCCTGCGTGTACAGCAATTGTCTCGAGTTTCATGGGCGATGAACTGTAGGGGTCTTTGTCGGTCTTATACGAAAAACTATAAGATAGCGTATTTGGAATCGGCCGGTTTCATATTATGCAACGGTGGGGCTGAGGCCATGGGGTCTTGCGGCCCCCGTGGCGCGACCGTCCGCGTAGAGTAGCATTCACGGTCCGGATTGTGTGACATCGCTGGGGAAAACCCCGGCATTCTGAGGTAGCAAATGAAAGTTGGGTTTAAACGTGTGTTGGTGGGCTTGCTTGCGCTGGTGGCTCTTGCCCTGGCGGCCCTGGCCATCTTTCTGCTTACGTTCGACCCCAACGCCTACAAAAGCAAGTTCGAAGAAATTATCTACGAACGCTATCAGCGCACCTTGTCCATCGAAGGCGACATCCAGCTATCCATGTTCCCGCGCATTGGCCTGTCGGTGCAAAAAGTTTCCTTGTCCAATGTCAATGCCCCCGACGATCTGTTTGCGTCCTTAGACAGCGCACGTTTTGCCGTGGCAATTTGGCCCTTGCTGTCCAACCGCTTTGTCGTTGACCACGTCGCCATCAGCGGATTCAAGGCGTGGATACGTCGCGACGAACAAGGCCAATACAACTTCAACGACCTGATCGAGGGCAGGGCCGGCCCACCGGAGCCCATCGCACTGACGCCCGACGCCAGGTCGCCTGCGGAACGCGAGGCTTCGGTGGTGGTGCTGAAAGAAGCCGTCGCCCAGCCATTGGCCGAAGGCGGGGTTCGGCCCGAGGCGTCGCGCAAAGAGGCTGCGCTTCATATCGATATTGCAGGCCTCGAGCTGCGAGACGGCGAAATTCATTATCTTGATGCCAAGCGGGCCAAGGCCGCTCGTCTGGTGAACCTGCAACTGAACACCGGCCGCATGACATTCGATCAGCCCTTTGACGTTTCCATGCAGGGCAAGCTGCAGGGCGAAGAGCCGCGGGCCGACGCTACTGTCGAGGGCCAGGCTCAGGTCAAGATCGATCCGCTACTTGAAACCTATTCGGCACAAAGACTGAACTTGCTAGTGTCGGGCCTTCTCGGCCCGCTTGATGCCAATACCGTGGCGCTACGCGGCAATTTTGCCTACAACGGTTATTCGCGGATGGTCGATGCCAGCGGCGTCGAGATGCAGGTGCAGGGCGCTGTCGAGGGCGAGCAGCCTATTCACGCCCTTAACGCCAGCCTGACCATGCCCCGCCTTAAAATCGACCAGGCTCATTCTGAATTCAACGTTGAAAGAATGTCGTTTCGGGCCACCGGCGGCTTGCCCGATAGCAAGTTCGACCTGGCGTTCGATGCCCCGCGTCTTTCGATCTCGCCCGAAACAGCCGAGGGCGAAGCCGTGGCGGGTACGGTCAAGCTCGAGGGTCGCCAGACTCTGGGGCTCACCTTGGGTATGAGCGGCCTGGGCGGCAATGCCTGGAATCTGGCGCTTAAAGAGCTTAAGGTCGATGGCAGCCTGAAAAGCGGTCAGCACCTGATGCTGGTCAATATGTCCACCCCCGTGCAATGGGACGTACTCAACGAGAAGGGTACGTTTTCGGCCATCAAGGGGGATGTCACCATTCGGGGCACCGAAGACGCTGCGCCGGCCTTCGAGTTCCCGCTCATAGGCAGTTTGCACGCCGATCTGGTCAAAGACGAGATCAACAGCGAAATAAACGCCGTGCTTAATGGCGCCCCCTTGAATTTCAACGTCAAGGCAACCCAGCTTTCCAACCCCAAACTAAGGTTTGCCTTGCGGGCCGACATGCTTGATTTTGACAAGCTACTGCCCGTTGCCAAGCCCGCAGCCGAAAAAGCTGCGCCCGCCCCTGCAGCGGCAAAAGCCGCCCCGGCCGAGCCCGGCCCGGCGGCTGCGGCAAAACCGGCCCAGGCCGACCCGGCTCAAGTCGAGCCCCCCGAGCCGATCAATCTGAAAGCACTTAACGACATCGACGTGGCCGGCACCGTAAAACTGGGCGGCCTGAATCTGCGCGGTGTCGAGGCCGCCAACGTCAATATGTCGATTACGGCTGCGCAAGGCAAACTTAATGTGCAAGGTATCACGGCCGATCTTTACGAGGGTTCGCTTACCGGCGCGTTCACGGCCAACGCCGATAACCAGTTTACGGGTCGCTTGGGCCTGAAGCAGGTGGCGATGGGGCCGCTGTTGCGCGCCTTGAGTGGTAGTGATCGTATCAGCGGTACAGGCAATGTAAGCATTGACCTCAACAGCCATGGCGCCACGGTTCCCGCCCTTAAAAGCGGGCTTGCCGGAAGCGCCACCTTGCAGGTGCGTGAGGGCGCGATCCAGGGCATTGACCTTGACCAGACGCTGGTTCAGGTAGGTGGCGTGCTTAAAAGCGTGATTGACGGCCAGGGGCCCGATTTGAAAATGGGGTTCGATCTGGGCAAACGCACTCAGTTCACGTCACTGGATGCCTCGCTGGCCATCAAGAACGGGGTTGGCAACATTCAGAAGCTCGACTTTCGCACGCCCTTGCTGCGTGTCACGCAGGGCAAGCCTGCCACCATCGATCTGGTTGAAAACACGCTTGACCTGCTGGCCAATATTCGTGTGGTCAATGCGGGCGGCGGCAAAGATCAGGTCGACCTGTCTGTGCTGCGCGGAATGACCGTGCCGGTGCGGGTGGCGGGCGCCTTGAGCGGCCCGGAGTTTCGTGTCCAGTGGGATCAAATGGGCGGAAGCCTGATTAAAAACGCGATTCAGCGCGGCCTGCTCGATTTGGTGGATCAGCACGAGAAAGATCGGCCCGCAAATGCCCCAAGCCCGTCGCTGGTTCCGCCTGCATCGGGTGAAGAGGCGGTAAAAGGTCTGGGCAAGGCCCTGAAAGGTCTGTTGGGCGGTTAGGCAGGAACCTTGACCAAACGCTGGTATTTCAGCACAAGTTCCTGGGTGGATTCCTGGTGGGCCGGGTCGACTTCGATGCACTCGACCGGACACACCACCAGGCACTGCGGCTCGTCATGGTGCCCGACGCACTCTGTACAAAGATCGGGGTTGATCTCGTAGATTTCAGCGCCCATGTAAATAGCGGTGTTTGGGCATTGAGGCTCGCAGACATCGCAGTTGATGCATTCGTCGGTAATGTGCAACGCC
This sequence comes from Pusillimonas sp., assembly GCF_035515275.1. GTDB lineage: Bacteria > Pseudomonadota > Gammaproteobacteria > Burkholderiales > Burkholderiaceae_B > Pusillimonas. The sequence goes on along the minus strand of NZ_DATJBQ010000081.1, from coordinate 3,204 downwards.
ATGGCTGTTCCTGCAAAAAATGGGTCAACAGCCCATTTTAGACCTGTTGCAGGTTATGGGCGAATCAACGCTTTACGAGCCCGCCTTTTCCTCGCGCAAGGCCTTGGCCTTTTCATGCAACCAGCGTTCGACCGACGGAAACACGAACTTGCTGACATCGCCGCCCAAAATAGCAATTTCGCGCACGATGGTGCCTGAAATGAACTGGTATTGGTCTGACGGGGTCATGAACAGGGTTTCTACTTCGGGCAGCAGGTGGCGGTTCATGCCGGCCATCTGAAACTCGTATTCAAAATCGGAAACGGCACGCAGGCCGCGCACAATGACGCGGGCGTCTTGTTCACGCACAAAATCTTTCAGCAGCCCGGCAAAGCTCTTGACCTCGACGTTGGGGTAATGACCCAGAACCTCTTGGGCGATCTCGACCCGTTCTTCAACGGTGAAGAAGGGTTTTTTGGCCTGGCTGTGCGCGACCCCCACGACGACATGATCGAACAGGCTGGCCGCTCGACGAACCAGATCTTCATGACCACGGGTAAGGGGATCGAATGTTCCGGGGTAGACGACAGTTATCATGTGGTTTCCGATTGGGTGGGGATTGCGTTGGGAGAAAAACTGCGATTATTGTCTTTTTCTTGCAGCGCAGCAAATTGCAGCAGGGCGAAGTGAACCTGACCTGCGCGGCTTTGTCGAATAATCGTAAAATTTGGCGGAGCCTGGGGTGGGGTTTCGGCTTCAACATAGACCAGCCCCTGGGGTGCCAAAAATGTTGGCAGCTCGTTCCATAGGCGGTCAAGCCATCCTAACCCAAAGGGCGGGTCAAGCAGCACCAGATCGTATCGCGAAGCGTCCAGCCGCTTTGCCACCACGGCGGCGTCACCGGCATGAATGCGCACGTTTTGGGCACCCAGCTTGGTTCGCAACGCGCGCAGGGCGGCGATGGCCGCAGGGTTGTTTTCGACCATTTGCACGTGTGCCACGCCCCGCGAGGCAGCCTCGAAGCCCAGGGCGCCGGTACCCGCGAACAGATCAAGAACCTGCTTGTCTGAAAACCGGCCGCCCCATAAATGATGCAGCCAGTTGTAAAGCGTTTCGCGTACGCGGTCAGGTGTAGGGCGCAAGCCGGGGGCGTCGACCACCGAAATTGGGGTGCGCCGGAAATCACCGCCTACAATACGGACGATATGTTTTTTCATGTTGATCCGGGTTTCCCGTATCGCTCAAAGCCATTCTGGGTAGTGTAAAGCCTATGTTCAGTTTTTTTAAAAGAAAGAAATCGCCTGAGACTGCGCCACGAGACGAGGAGGCGCAGGTCAAGGACGCGCAACAGGGCTCGTCCCAGGCCGTGCAAGACGAAGCAGTCGCGCGCGAAACCGCTCGCCTGGAGGCAGAAAGGCTTGAGGCAGAAAGGCTCGAGGCAGAAAGGCTCGAGTCAAAACGGCTTGAGGCAGAGCGGCTTGAGGCAGAGCGGCTTGAGGCAGAGCGGATCCAGATTGAACGGCTTGAGCATGAGCGAGCCGAGGCCGCGCGACTAGAAGCAGAGCGGATCGAAACAGAACGTCTTGAATCCGAGCGCCTTGAGGCAGAGCGCGTTGAAGCAACACGTGTTGAGGCGGAACGCCTCGAAGCCGAGCGCCTCGAAGCCGAGCGCCTCGAAGCCGAGCGGGCCGAGGCCGAAAAGGCGCAAGCTGCCAAGGCGCCGGCCAAGACGTCGTGGCTTTCGCGGCTCACTAGTGGGCTTTCGCGTACGGGGCAGAACATCAGCAGCCTGTTTGTCGGCGTCAAGGTCGATGAAGCGCTGTTCGAAGAGCTTGAAACCGCCTTGATCATGGCCGATGCGGGCATGGAAGCCACCGAAAAGCTGCTGACCGCTTTACGCGCCCGCGTACGCAAGGAAAAAATCACCGACGCCCACCAGGTCAAGGCGGCGCTGCGCGACTTGCTGGCCGAACACCTGACCCCCCTTGAAAAAACATTTCCCATCGAGCGCGCTTCGCCGCTGGTGGTCATGATTGCGGGCGTGAACGGCGCCGGCAAAACCACCTCGATCGGCAAGCTGGCGAACACCTTTCAACGTCAGGGCAAGTCGGTGCTGCTGGCCGCCGGCGACACGTTCCGCGCGGCTGCGCGCGAGCAGCTTATTGCATGGGGTACGCGCAACAACGTCACGGTCATTGCGCAAGAAGGCGGCGATCCGGCCGCGGTGGCGTTCGATGCGGTCAACGCCGGCCGGGCCCGGGGCGCCGACGTGGTCATGATTGACACGGCCGGTCGGTTGCCCACCCAGTTGCACCTGATGGAAGAGCTGAAAAAAATCAAGCGCGTCATCGGCAAGGCCGATGGGCAGGCGCCTCACGAAATACTGCTGGTGGTCGACGGCAACACCGGCCAGAATGCTATTTCTCAGATCAGGGCGTTTGATGCCGCCATCGAACTGACCGGTCTGGTGGTCACCAAGCTGGACGGCACGGCCAAGGGCGGCACGCTGGCCGCTGTGGCGGCCGGCAGCCAGGGCGTACGGCCCGTTCCGGTATATTGGATCGGCGTGGGTGAGGGCCTTGAAGACCTTCAGCCATTCGTGGCGCGCGAGTTTGCCACAGCAGTGGTCGGCGAATAAGTTTAATTTTTTTTATGTTTTACTCGGGCAGCGCAGCGTTGCCCCTGGAAAAACGTCTGCGCCAGCTCGACCTGGCGCACCTGCATGGCCCGCAGCCATCCGATGGCAAACCATGTTGCGGGCTGCTTCCCTTCTGCTGTGCCGTCTTTAGCGCGATAGTGGGCTTCGGCTATGTAGTAGTCGTTCAGGTCGCCCAGAATCTTTTGAATATCTTCCAGGGCTGCCCCCAGTTCGGCGCGGCTTGATTTGGATATGACCCCAGCAACAAGCTCAAGCCCGTAGCGCGCAAGTTTTACCTGCTTTCGCACCGAGTGCTGCTCTTCGTCGGAAAGCTCGTCGAAGTCATGCCCCTTTTTCAGGATCTTCTTCCACCATTTTTCAAGGCGCGACCGCAGTGCGGGTGCCAGCTCTTGCTGTTGTTTGGCTTTTTGTGACTTGCCTTTTTTGCGCTTGCCCGATTGCTGCTTGTGGCTTTCGGCGTCGCCAAGGTCGATTAGCTGTTGCAGCAGTAAAAGTAGCGCGGTCTGGAACTCGACGCTGCCGGCGCCGGCCATTGCGGCGTTGGACAGGTCGCCATCAGTATTTGA
>NZ_DATJBQ010000080.1:0-8117 GCF_035515275.1 Pusillimonas sp. | reverse complement strand
CTGAGCGACCCCGGCCTGCAGGCAGGCCTTATGCGCCAGCCTGATGGTGGCCAGCTCATTTTCGACGGTGATGTGTTTGAAGATGTCGGCCAAGGCCAGGTGGATGGTGACCAAAATAACCCGCAACTCGGGGTTGGCCAGCATCATGGCATAGTCAGTGGTACCGGTGCGCTCGGCCAGAATTTCAGTATGACCCGGAAAATCAATGCCGCCCGCGTGCATGGCGTCTTTATTAAGCGGTGCAGTGACAATGGCGCGCAAGCGGCCCGCTACTGCATCGTCGATGGCATGGCACAAATAGTCGTAAGCGCCTCGACCGGCCTCTGCGCTTAATTTCCCCATGGGCAAGTTGCGCGGCAAAGGTTGTCGGCGGTTGAGGACGATCAGTGTGCCGGGAGGCATCTGTTCGGGCAGTGCGTCGATGTGCTCAATGGGCGAAATGGCGACAGCCAGCCCGAGTCGCCGGGCGGTGTCTTGCAGCACGCCTGCATCCCCGTACACAACGGCGGACGCCGCAGGCGCAGACGACAGCATCTTGACAATGATTTCAGGGCCGATGCCTGCGGCGTCACCCATGGTGATGCCTATGGGTGCCTGAGGCACTGTTTTACCCGGGCTCATGATTGTGTGCTTTGCGAAATACGGCGGTCAAGACCGCGTCCGACCCCTGAAAAGCAGGGGGACGCGGGTGGCGCAAATAGTACGGCGTTACAGCGTTTCGCTGGCATAGTCGGCCAGCCGCGAGCGCTCGCCCCGTTGCAAGGTGATGTGGCCTGCATGCGGCCAGCCCTTGAAACGGTCAACGACATACGTCAGCCCCGAACTGCCTTCGGTTAGATAGGGCGTGTCGATTTGCGCGATATTGCCCAGGCAAATAATTTTGGTACCCGGGCCTGCGCGGGTGACCAGGGTTTTCATTTGCTTGGGAGTCAGGTTTTGCGCTTCGTCAATGATCAGGAACTTGTTCAAGAAGGTGCGGCCGCGCATAAAGCTGAGCGATTTGACCTTGATGCGCGAGCGAATGAGCTCCATGGTCGAGTTTTTGCCCCATTCTTGGCTTCCGCCGCTTAGTTCATTGCCGGCGCCCAGGTGCAGTACTTCGAGGTTGTCTTCCAGCGCACCCATCCAGGGCAGCATTTTTTCTTCTTCGGTGCCGGGCAGAAACCCGATGTCGTCACCCACCGGCACGGTGGCGCGGGTAATGATGATTTCGTTGTAGCGCTTGGTTTCCAGCGTTTGCGTCAACCCGGCCGCCAGGGCCAGCAGGGTTTTTCCGGTTCCGGCCTGACCGAGCAGCGAAACGAAGTCGCAATCGGGGTTCATGAGCAGGTTAAGCGCAAAGTTCTGTTCGCGATTTCTTGCGGTAATGCCCCACACATTATTCTTGCCATGGCTGTAGTCGCGCAAAGTGGCCAGCACTGCACTTTTTCCGCTAACTTCTTTTACCTGTGCGTACAGCGGCAGCTCACCTTCAAAATACACGAACTCATTAACGATGAACTCGGAGCACAGGGGGCCCTTGACGCGATAGTACGTGGTGCCGCCCTGTTGCCACGACTCAACGTCCTTGCCGTGCTTGGTCCAGAAATTTTCGGGCAGGGGCATGACGCCGTCGTACAACAGATCGGAATCGTCAAGTACGTGGTCGTTGTAATAGTCTTCGGCTTCCAGGCCCAGTGCCAATGCCTTGAGCCGCATATTGATGTCTTTGGACACCAGTATGACCTGCCGCTTGGCGTATTGGGCCTGCAAGGCGTGAACCACGTTCAGGATCACGTTGTCGGCCTTGCCCAAGGGAAGCTCGATGGGCAGATCGGACGACAAGGCGCCCGTCTGGAAATGCAGTGCGCCCAACGCCTCTACGTTGCCCAGGGTGTCCAGCGCCATGCCCTTGGTCAGGTCTGCGCCGGCATTGACCAGGCCGTCGAGCGAACGGCTGACCTGGCGCGCATTGCGCGAAACCTCGGACATGCCCTTTTTTTGATGATCGAGTTCTTCGAGCACGATCATGGGCAAGAAGATGTCGTGCTCTTCGAACTTGAACAGAGAGTTCGAATCGTGCAGCAGCACATTGGTGTCAAGTACGAAGAGCTTGCGCTGCGATACGGGCAGCCGGTTTTTTTTGGCGGCTGGCTTGGCTTTGACGACCGCCAGTCGCGGCACAGCCGGGGCAGAGGCGGAGGGAGTTGCCTTGGTTTGCGTCGGCTTTCGTGCCTTGGGGGCCGTGTCGGATGTTTCGGGTGCAGCAACGGCGGTTTTGGTCGGCGTTTCAACCGCAGTTTCAACCGCAGTTTCAACGGCGTCTTCGGCAAGATTCAGCACGGTTCCCATACGGGTAGGCAACTTGGGTAGCGGCATAAGGGCGTAGGCTCCTGGTTGTGGTCGTTGCGGTGGCGGGGCGCGCAGCGGTTGGCTTCAGCGGGCTTCCTGCGCCGCCTTGAGCACTTCTTCGACATGGCCCGGAACGCGCAGGCCGCGCCATTCGCGAACCAGTACGCCTTTCGGGTCGATGAGAAAGGTGCTGCGCTCGATTCCCCTTACCTGTTTACCGTACATGTTTTTCAACTTCATGACCCCGAACACATTGCACAAGGATTCGTCCGTGTCGGCAATGAGCGGAAAAGGCAGGCTCTGTTTTTCGATGAAGTTGCCGTGCGTCTTGATCGAGTCGCGTGAGACGCCCAGGATCTGGCATTTGGCCTTTTGAAACTCGGCGTAGCGATCGCGAAACCCTTGAGCCTGCGTGGTACAGCCCGGCGTATGATCCTTTGGGTAGAAATAAAGTACGGTCCAGTGTCCGTGCAGGGATGCCGCGGTGATTTCGCCTTGTGTACTGTCGGCGGTAAAGTTGGGCACGGGCGCGCCAACGGAAACTTGACTCATTGTGTGGGCTCCAACGGCAATAGGGCGGCGACCACGCGCCGGCCTTCGGCCATCAAGATGTTGTAGGTGCGAGCAGCCGCCTGGGTGCTCATGAATTCGACGCCGATGCCCATGGCCAGCAGTTCGCCGGTAACGCTGGCCGGCAACAGGTGCTGTTTGCTGCCTGTGCCGATTAAAAGCACTTCTGGCGCGTCGGCGGGGCGAGCGGGCGGGGTGCCGTCAAGAAAGGCCATGGGGTCGGGCGCAATATTGACCAGACCGGCAGCCTGGCGAAGCAGAGCCGGGCTGATGGTAACCGCGGTGTCGGCATCCCAGCGGCGGATGTCGCCTTCGGGGCCAAAAAAAACAGCGTGCCGGTATGTAACGGCGTTGATCTCGATGTAGTCTTCTCCGTAGGCGGTAACAGTATTTAGCGCAGGGTTGGACTCGGTTTGTAATTGCACTGGGTAACTCCAATCATCAGCTTGATCATAGCGCAAATGACCCGCGGCGGGCCAAGGCCGGGCCCGGGGTTTTTACCTGGATATTGCGTGCCGGTTCGGCGCCAAAAAACGACGTGGCGCAGACGATGGCCCGGCTTTTTACGTTGCCTTTTCTATCGTTTAAACTATCAGGTTACTTTCTTTCAGCATCAATCCCATTAGCACGTATTAGCGGCCATTTTCTTTTGGCCCCCAAGGATATTTTCATCATGACGAATTTTCCCCGAATAGAGCGGCTGCCTCCCTACGTCTTCAACATTACGGGCGAGCTGAAAATGGAGGCGCGCCGACGGGGGGAAGACATCATCGACATGTCGATGGGTAACCCGGACGGACCCACGCCCAAACATATTGTCGACAAGCTGATCGAAGTGGCCAGTCGCGAAGATACACACGGTTACTCGGTATCCAAGGGCATTCCGCGGCTTAGGCGCGCCATTTCAAGCTGGTACGGGCGTCGCTATGGGGTGGCCATTGACCCCGACTCAGAAGCCATTGTCACCATCGGTTCAAAAGAAGGCCTGGCTCATCTCATGCTGGCCACGCTCGATCGTGGTGACACTGTGCTGGTACCCAACCCCAGTTACCCCATCCATATCTATGGTGCCGTCATTGCAGGCGCCAATATCCGCTCGGTCCCCATGGTGCCGGGGGTTGATTTTTTTGAAGAGATCGAGCGGGCGGTGCGTGAAAGCATTCCCAAGCCCAAAATGATGATTCTGGGTTTTCCCAGCAACCCCACGGCGCAGTGCGTTGATCTGTCGTTTTTCGAGCGTTTGGTGCCCCTGGCCAAAGAGCACAATATTTTAGTGGTGCACGATCTGGCTTACGCCGACATTACGTTCGACGGCTACGTGGCACCCTCCATCATGCAGGTTGAAGGTGCTCGCGATGTGGCGGTCGAGTTCTTCACCATGAGCAAAAGCTACAATATGGCTGGCTGGCGCATCGGCTTCATGGTCGGCAACCGCGACCTGGTCAACGCCCTGGCTCGTATCAAAAGCTATCACGATTACGGTACCTTCACTCCCATTCAGGTCGCGGCCATTGCCGCCCTCGAAGGTCCGCAAGACGACGTCAAGCGGGTGGCCGAGCTATACCGGAGCCGGCGCGACGTGCTGGCCAAAGGCCTGCATGAAGCCGGCTGGATGGTCGACGTTCCAAAGGCGTCCATGTATATCTGGGCAAAAATCCCCGAGTTCTATCAAGAAATGGGTTCGCTCGAGTTCTCCAAGAAGCTGCTGGCGCAGGCCAAGGTGGCAGTTTCGCCGGGTGTGGGCTTTGGCGAGTACGGCGACGACTACGTGCGGTTTGCCCTTATCGAAAACGAGCAGCGCATACGCCAGGCGGTGCGCGGCATCAAAGAAATGTTCCGAAAGGACGGTCTGACCAAATGAAAGCAGTGAAGGTGGGTCTATTGGGTCTGGGGGTCGTCGGTGGCGGCACCTGGAAAGTTTTGTCCAACAATGCCGAAGAGATCGCGCGCCGGGCCGGAAGGCGTCTCGAAGTGGTCGGCGTGGCTGTGCGCAACATTGAAAAAGCTCAGGCTCTGGTGGGTGACCAGGCCTACATCACACAAGACGGCATGCAGGTGGTGCGCGACCCCGATATCGATGTGGTCGTCGAGATGGTAGGCGGCGAAACCGTGGCCCGCGAGTGGATCATGGAAGCTATTGCTCACGGCAAGCACGTGGTCACTGCCAACAAGGCCCTGCTGGCCCGCCATGGCAACGAAATCTTTGCCGCCGCCGAGGCCAAGGGCGTAACGGTTGCATTCGAAGCGGCCGTGGCGGGTGGTATTCCCGTCATCAAGGCCATACGAGAAGGGTTGGCTGCCAACCACATTGAATGGGTGGCTGGCATCATTAACGGCACCACCAATTTCATTTTGTCTGAAATGCGGTCACGCGACCTGTCGTTTCATGAGGCCTTGGCCGAAGCGCAACTATTGGGTTATGCCGAAGCGGATCCCACCTTCGACGTCGAAGGGGTGGACGCTGCGCACAAGCTGACCTTGCTGGCTTCCATTGCTTTTGGCATTCCGGTCCAGTTCAACAAGACTCACACTGAAGGTATCTCGCATCTTGCCCGCGAAGACATTGTTCATGCCGAACGGCTGGGCTACCGCATCAAGTTGTTGGCAATAACACGTCGCAGTCCGCAAGGCATCGAGCTGCGGGTGCATCCTACGCTTATTCCCGCCGAGCGCCTGCTGGCCAATGTCGAAGGCGCCATGAACGCCGTACTGGTCAGTGGCGATGCCGTCGGCCCCACCTTGTACTATGGTCAGGGTGCGGGCGAAATGCCCACCGCATCGGCCGTGGTGGCAGACCTGGTCGATGTGGCGCGTGCCATCGACGTTCCGGCTGCACATCGCGTGCCCCACTTGGCATTCCAGCCTGAATCAGTGGTGGACATTCCTGTGCTTTCCATGGACGACGTGGTGTCTTCGTACTACCTGCGCTTGCGTGTCGAAGACCGCCCCGGGGTGCTGGCCGACCTGGCCCGCATCCTGGCTGACGCCGACATCTCGATCGGCTCGATGTTTCAAGAGCCGCACGGCGAGAACGATGCCGACATCATCTTCTTGTCGCACGAGGCGCGCGAAGGCAACGTCGAAGACGCCCTCAGAAAAATTCAGTACCTTCCCTTCGTCAAGTCCAAGGTTACCCGCCTGCGCATGGAGCATCTGCTATGAAATACCGCTCGACTCGCGGGGGCATGAACCCGCTGCCGTTTTCCGATATTTTGCTGGAAGGGCTCGCACCCGACGGCGGGCTGGCCTTGCCCGAAACCTTGCCTCACGTCAGCACTGAACAGCTCGAAGCCTGGCGCAAGCTTGACTACGCCTCATTGGCTGCCGAGGTGCTGGGCTTATTCATTACCGACATCCCGCGCGAAGATCTGGTTCGCCTGACCCAAGCCGCGTACGCCCCAGGCGTATTCGATTCGCCCGACGTCGTGCCAGTCAAGCCTTTATTTGGCAACACCAGCCTGCTAGGCCTGTCTCAGGGGCCCACCCTGGCATTCAAAGACATGGCCATGCAGTTTTTGGGTCAGGTTTTCGAGTACGTGCTGACCAAGCGCGGCACTACCCTTAATATCGTGGGTGCGACCTCTGGCGACACTGGCTCGGCGGCCGAATACGCCTTGCGCGGCAAAAAAGGCGTAGCCGTGTTCATGCTGTCGCCTCACGGCCGCATGAGTGCCTTCCAGCGCGCACAGATGTATTCGCTGCAAGACCCCAATATTCATAATCTGGCGGTCAAGGGCGTGTTTGACGAATGCCAGGATATCGTCAAAGCACTGTCGGGCGACCTTGAGTTCAAGGCGGCCTATCGCCTGGGCGCGGTCAACTCGATCAACTGGGCGCGTATTGCGGCTCAGATTGTGTACTACTTTTGGGGCTGGTTGCGCGCCACCTCGGGTCCTGGCCAGCAAGTTTCGTTTTCGGTGCCCACGGGCAACTTCGGTAATATTTTGTCGGGGCATCTGGCGCGCGAAATGGGTCTGCCCATTGCCAAGCTGGTGCTTGCCACCAACGAAAACAACGTGCTCGAAGAGTTCTTCCGCACCGGCATTTATCGCCCGCGTGCTGCAGCACAAACCCACGCCACTTCAAGCCCTTCCATGGACATTTCCCGGGCGTCGAACTTCGAACGCTTCGTGTTCGATCTGGTCGGACGCGATGCAGCGCGCGTCGCTCAGCTGTGGACACAGCTTGCAGAGCAGGGCGAGTTCGACCTTAGCGATCTCAAGCCGCAGTTCGAGTCGCGCTACGGCTTTGTGGCGGGTGTCAGCACGCACGCAGATCGCCTCCTCACCATCAAGACCGTGCACGAGCAAACCGGCGTGCTGATCGACCCGCACACGGCAGATGCAGTCAAGGTGGCGGCTGAACATGTCGATCCTTCCATTCCGATGCTGGTGCTGGAAACGGCCTTGCCGGCAAAGTTTTCGGAAACCATTCGCGAAGCAACGGGCCAAGATGCACCGGTTCCTGCTCATCTCGGCAACCTTGCCCAATTACCGCAGCGTGTGCAGGTCATGGATTGCGAGGTGGCCTTGGTTCGCGAATACATACAGCGGAACGCGCTGGTGTAAGGCTGAAAAGGGGCGCATGTGCTGGTTCTGGGCAATGTACTTGCAGTTGGAATCGGCGCAGCCCTTGGCGCGATTGCTCGGTGGGTTCTTGGCATCTGGCTGAACCATGCGGGGGCTGTACTGCCCTGGGGCACGTTGGCGGCAAATCTGGTGGGGGCGTATTTTATCGGCCTGGTGCTGGGTTGTTTTCTGCTCTTTCCCGATACGCCCGGTTGGGTCAAACTTTTTCTGACCACCGGTTTTTTGGGCGGCCTTACCACCTTCTCTACGTTTTCGGCCGAGACTGTCGGCTTGTTCGAGCGGGGGGAGTATTGGACGGCGCTGGGGTATTCGGGGGTGAGCCTTTTTGGGGCCCTGGTGCTTACGGGTCTGGGGTTGTGGACTGTTCATTTCTTGCGCTCGATTTGATCGCGCTTGATCTGAGTGGTTGCTTTGTTGGTTTTTAAGGCGCTGCTGGTTCTTGATGCGTTCCTGAGCTGTCATCGTTGCGCTGCCGGTTCTTAAGACGTTCCTGCGCTGTGGGTGGTTGCGCTGTTGGTTCTTGAGACGTTCCCGCGCTGTGGGGCAGGTCTTTTTCGGGCGGAGGCACTCGGCCTTCGGCCCGCCTGCCCGCATCGTCCGCCCCTTCGGGCTCCCTTCTGCGGGCGC
>NZ_DATJBQ010000079.1:0-4254 GCF_035515275.1 Pusillimonas sp. | reverse complement strand
GCCGCAATGCAGCAGTTTGCTATCCTATATGAAGAGCGATTCACCGATGCATATCGCTATCGCGATCCTGAGTCACAGGAAAAGTAGGCAGATCGATGATTTATCCCAACTGCCCGAACACAAAATATCTGATACTCCCCGTGCCATGGGTTGCCTCCTTCAAGACAATCATAGGCCCGAACACAAAATTACGGACACACTCTCCGGCCGAAGGACCGGACCGCTGCTGCGGCCCGCGTTAAAGCCCCCCAACGCCCACCCGTTTAAAGAACTCAACGCCCAGCCGTTTTTAAGAACCCCAACGTCCAAGTTCCAGGAATCCCACGCACCCCAGCCACCGAAAGCCGCAACGACCAGGAGATAAAACCCGCTGAATAACGAGCAAAGGCGCCAGACCAATCAAGCCTCAAATCGCCTTCAACCGCCGCAACTCGTCAAGCCGTTCAGCATCAACCCCCAGTCCGGCAAGCACTTGCTCTGTATGCTCGCCCAGCACCGGCGGCGCAGCATCGTACTGCACGGGGGTCTGCGAGAATCGCATGGGGCTGGCCACCAACCCCACCGACCCATACCGCTCCGATTCAACCTCGACCCGCATCCGCCGAGCCTGAACCTGAGCATCGTCAAACACCCGGTCAACCGTATTGATCGGACCGCAAGGAAACCCGTGCTGCGTAGCCAGCTCGCACCATTGATCAATGGTCTTGAGCAAAAAACGTTGTTGCAACAAAGGCACCAACTGCGCCCTGTTCTGAACCCGGGCTGCATTGCTTGAATAACGCGCATCGCCCGCCAGTTCTGCACACCCCGCCGCCCGACATAGATTGGCAAACTGCGTGTCGTTGCCAATGGCCAGCATCACGTGGCCGTCGGCGCAAGCAAACGGTTGGTACGGAACGATGGAAGGATGCGCACTGCCCAGCCTGCCCGGCACCTGGCCGCCGACCAGAAAGTTGCTGGCCTGATTGGCAAGCGTGGCAACCTGCACGTCGAGCAGCGCGATGTCGATGTGCTGGCCCTGGCCGGTTTTAGTGCGATGGTAAAGCGCAGCCAGAATCGCCGAGGTCGCGTACAAGCCGGTGAGGATATCCACCACCGCCACCCCCACTTTTTGCGGGCCGCCGCCTGCAACGTCGTCGGGCTCCCCCGTAATGCTCATCAAGCCGCCCATGGCTTGAATCAACGCATCGTAGCCGGGGCGGGCGGCGTAAGGACCTGTCTGCCCGAAGCCTGTGATCGAACAATAGATCAGGCCGGGGTTCAACTGCGACAAGGTTTCGTAATCAAGGCCGTATTTTTTAAGGCCGCCCACCTTGTAGTTCTCAACCAGAATATCGGCTTTTTTTACCAGTTCAAGCAATACCGCGCGCCCTTCTTCAAGGGTGAAGTCCAGCGTCAACGAACGCTTGCCCCGGTTCGTGCAAAAAAAATAGGCGGCGTCGCCCGGGGCGCCGTTGCGATCCGTTGCAAACGGAGGCCCCCAATGCCGCGTGTCATCGCCGACAACCGGACGCTCGACCTTGATTACGTCGGCACCCAGATCGGCCAGATTCTGGGTAGACCAAGGCCCCGCCAGAACACGCGAAAGGTCCAGTACTACTACGTCCTGCAATGCTGCTGTCATAGGTTCGAAGGCCGTGATCAATGTCGTTCTATCACCGGCAACTCGGTGGCCGGCGGTGTGTTTCGGCTGCGCTGGCAGCGCACGATGCCGTCGATAATAACCATGCCTATGCCCGGCAGGTCGCCCAGTTGTACGCTTTCAAGCAAGTTGGAGGCGGCCGTGTGCTGGGCGCGATCCATGATGACGAAGTCGGCGGCGCGGCCTACTTCGATCAAGCCGCAATCAAGGTCGCGCATGCGGGCGGTGTTGCCCGTGGCAAAACAGAACGCGATTTCGGCCGGTATGTCGGCCAGGCTGGACAGCTGCGACACCATGCGCAATATGCCCAGTGGCTGCACACCCGACCCAGCCGGGCCATCGGTACCCAGAATGACCCGGTGCAGGCATTTGAGCTCGTGTGCATGGCGGGCGGTAAGAATGGCGATACGCTCGTTGCCGTTGTGTACGATTTCAATGCCGCGGGTGGAGCGCTCGCACAGTTCGCACACATGCTTGTAGGGTAGCGCGGTGTGGCCACCGTTTATGTGCCCGATGATGTCGGCGTCGGCCTCAAGCACCACGTCTTTATCGATAAGGCCCGAACCGGGTATGGATGGCCCGCCGGTATGAATGGTGCTTTGAATGCCGTATTTGCGCGCCCATTCAACCATCTGGCGCGCTTCGTCGCCGGCCTTGACGCTGCCCAGGCCGATTTCGCCAAGCAGCTTTACACCTGCGTCAGCCAGGTCTTTAAAGTCGGACTCGACCATGCCTTTTTCAATGACCGGCGCGCCGGCCAACACTTTGACCCCGCCTGGCCGAGCATTTTCGTACGCACGCTGCGAAGTAATGGCCAGTGCCTTAAGCCCGACAATGTCTTTGGGCCGGCCCGGATAATGCACCTCGCCGGCCGAGATCATGGTGGTTACACCGCCATTCAGAGAAGAATCGATCCAGCCCAGTTGACCCTGACGTGGTGTCCAGTCGCCCGCCACCGGGTGCACGTGCGAATCGATGAGGCCCGGCGTCAGTGTGGTGCCACGGCAATCAATAACCGTGTTCGCACCTTCGACGTCGCAGTCGGCGTACTTGCCCACTGCAGCGATGCGCCCATCATTCACGACCATGGTGTCTGCATCCAGTATGGGTCGGTCGAGGTCGCCCGACAACAGCAGGCCAATATTCTTTATAACGACTTTTCCCGAAGTTTCTATCGCCGGCGCAGTGGCCATGTTGATCTCCTTATGTGTGGTTCGGCGCGGAGCGGCGGTGGCGGTTTCGTACGCACGCCGCATCCACCACGCCTGGCGCAGCCTTAACGCAGGCCGTCTTCGCCCTTAATTTCATTGACCTGCAGGCCGCCGACGCGAGGCAGAGGGCGACCCGAATCGGTAACCGCCACGGCAACCACGATTTCATTGGCGCGCGGCGCATCGGAGACCCGTGCCTCGACCGCATCGAAATGGCTACGCACGAACGCCGCATCTTTATGGCCCAGCGGCACATCAATGGCCGAGCCGATACCGCCCATTTTTTTAGAGGAAGGAACCAGCGCTGCGCCTTTTTGCACTGCCTTGCGCAGGGGCGCGCCCAACTTCGGATGCAAGATCGCGGCAGCGTGTTCGAGCTCGCCCGACTCGCCGACTATGGCCGCCTTGCCATAGCTTTCAGCCTGTTCAGGCTGTATGCCCAAGGCCTTGACGCATTGCTCGCCCAGCACACCGCCCAGCTCTTCGCCGATGGCAATGAGCTCGTCGAGGTTTTCCGCGTAACGGCCCGCATAGGGGTTTTCAATGACGGCCATGGCCACGGCGCGACGCGTGGGGCGCTCGATGACCTTGCCCATTTCAACCCGTGTTTCATCGACCACCACCACAATTTTTCGAATATTTGCTGACATGTTTTTCTCCTGTTCGTTTGTTCGGTATGACCGGCACGGCTGGCCGGCGCATCAGGGTGCGACACGCGCCATGATGCGCCGCCGGCAGTTAACGCAGCCCGTCGTACTTGCTGATCTGCTCGGGGCGCAAGCCCCCCACACGCTGATGTATACGTTCACCCGTAGCCATGACAAGAATGAAAACCAGTTCGTCGGCCGCAGGTGCGCCGGGCACGTGCACTTCCATGGCATCAAAGTGGCCGCGCACATAGCTGGCGGTAACGTGGGTAAGGGGAACATCGAGCCGCGTGCCCGGGCCGCCCACTTTCTTGGTCGAGGGCACAATAGATAACGCCCGCCCCATTTCAAGGCCTTTCTGCGCCGAGCCCTGACCTTGCTTATAGGCCGAGCGGTCGCCCTTCCAGCCCAGCAGTTCGCGCATGGCATAGCCGCCCGGCACGTGCCACAATGCACCGTGCTCGAGCTCGCCGGCACCGCCCACAATCGAGCCCTTGCCGTAGCTTTCAATGTCGTCGGGCTCAACCCCCATGGCCGCCACCAGCCGCTTGGCCATGTCCAGCCCAACCTCGTTAAGCTGATCCATCATGGGCACGATGTTTTCTTCGTAGCGTCCTGCGTACGGGTTTTTAAGTACCGCCGCCACCGCGCCCCGGATCAGGGGCTTTTTGTCGCGGGGGCCAAACTCGTGGAAGATAGTTTCCACCTCGGTCAGCACTTGGCGTACTTCGATCAAGCTAGACATGGGTTTCCT
>NZ_DATJBQ010000078.1:0-4770 GCF_035515275.1 Pusillimonas sp. | reverse complement strand
GTGGCTGTAGTCGATGTCGATTTCTTCCAGCGCCTCTTCTTGTTCGGCGTTGGTAGAGGTTATTTTAAGCTGGTTGTCGGAAAGCTGGATTCGGACACCCTTGAGCTTGTCGGTGGTAAGAATGGCGGCCCGCTGCAAACTACCTTGCAGAATTTCGCGGTTGACCAGGAAGTGGCGCGTGTAATTGCTGGGAATGACCCGGGTGAAGTCGGGGAACTTGCCTTCAACCAGCTTGGACACGAGCTCGACGTCGCCAAAGCGGAAACGAATCTGTCCGGGGGCCACGTCGATACTGACGGGGTCGTCGTTGTCGCCCAGCAGGCGCTGCATTTCAAGCACGGTCTTGCGCGGCACGATCACATCGTGTTTGTTTTCAATGCCTTCAACTGCGGTACCGCTGTGCGCCAGGCGGTGGCCGTCGGTGGCCACGGCGCGCACCCAGCCGGGCTCGAACACAAACAGCAAGCCGTTCAGGTAGTAGCGGATGTCTTGCTGGGCCATGGCAAAGTGCACCATGTTGAACAAGTGCTTAAGCGTTTTTTGGGTCAGCGTGAAAGAGACGTCCCATTTTTCGGGTTGGGCAAGGGTGGGGAATTCGTCGGCAGCCAGGGTTTGCAGGGCGAACCGGCTTTTGCCTGCCTGCACGTTCAGCTTGCCAGAAGCCAGGGCGAGCTTGACCTCGCCGGTGTCGGGCAGGGCGCGCAAAATGTCGAGCAGCTTGCGGGCCGCAACGGTGGTTGATTCGCTGCTGTCGCCCAGGCCGAACTGCGCGTGGGTGGTAATTTGTACTTCAAGGTCGGTAGCAATAAAGGCTACGTCCTGGCCCTTTTTTTGCAACAGGATATTGGCCAGAATGGGCAACGTATTTCTTCTTTCGACTATTCCCGCCACCGTGGACAACGGTTTCAACAAGGCGTCGCGAGTCGTTTGTACGAGTTGCATGGTTATCCTTTTAAGGTTTGTTCTAATACGTGTAAAGCGTGATTGAGTTCAGTTTGTTTTGAGCGTGCGTCAGAGATCTTGCGTACGGCGTGCAGCACCGTGGTGTGGTCGCGGCCGCCGAACAGGTCGCCAATTTCGGGCAAGCTTTTTTGGGTAAGCTCTTTGGCCAGATACATGGCAATTTGCCTGGGCAATGCAATATTGGCGGGCCGACGTTTCGAATACATGTCGGCCACCTTGATCTTGTAGAAGTCGGCGACGGTCTTTTGTATGTTTTCGACCGTAATCTGGCCGTTCGACACCGACAGCAAATCTTTCAGTGCGTCTTTGCAAACCTCTACGGTCAGTACTTCGCGCCCATGAAACCGCGCGTACGCCGACACTTTACGCAGGGCGCCTTCAAGTTCGCGCACGTTGCTGCGCAGGTGCTTGGCAATAAAAAACGCCACCTCTTCGGGCATGGTCACGCCCTCGGTTTCAGCCTTGCGCAACAAAATGGCCACCCGCATTTCAAGCTCGGGCGGCTCAATGGCCACAGTCAGGCCCGAATCAAACCGCGAGATAAGACGGCTGTCGATGTTGGCCAGTTCTTTGGGATAGGTGTCGGACGTAATGATGATTTGCTTGCGCTGCGCCACCATGGCCTCGAAGGCATAGAAGAATTCTTCTTGGGTGCGGTTTTTACCTGCAAAAAACTGAATATCGTCGATAAGCAGCAGATCAAGCGAATGGTAATAGCGTTTGAACTCGTCGAAGGCCTTGCGCTGATAAGCCTTGACCACGTCGGACACATATTGGTCGGCGTGCACATAACGCACCCGCGTGCCTTTGCCGCTTTGCAGCAGGGCATTACCTATGGCGTGGATAAGGTGGGTTTTGCCCAGGCCCACACCGCCATACAAAAACAGCGGGTTGTACGAGACGCCGGGGTTTTCGGCCACCTGCAACGCCGCCGCACGCGCCAGCTGGTTGGCCTTGCCGGTAACGAAGTTGTCGAAACGCAGCTCGGTGTTAAGGCGCGAGCGGTCGTGTACGGCGTCGGCCGAGGGTATGTTGGAAACCGGGGCCGGCTGTGCCGCGCCCGGGTTGTCGGGCTGCGCGGCCGAAGCAGCCACCGACGGCGGCGGCGCCGGCATGCCCACAACAGGGCGGCCGCCGGCTGCTACGGTGCCCACGGCAAGTTCAAACGACACCTGCACGGGCCGCTCGTACCACTCGCTGGCCAGGGTCTCGATTTGATGCGAAAAGTTTTTACGTACCCAGTCAAGCTTGAAGCGATTGGGCGCCGACACGCGCAACACCGCCTGCGTTTCATCGAACGCAAGCGGTATCAGGGGGCGTATCCAGGCACTGATTTGCTGCGGAGGTAGGTCTTGCTCCAGACGCTGAACGCAAGTCTGCCAAAATTCTTTCATGTCCACCACTTGAGTAAACCTCGATTCTACCTGTTGGGATGCAAGTTATCCACAAGCCGGGACAACTCGAGCATTCAGGCAAACCCCTATAAATTTGACCGCGGCGGCATAATCTGTTGAAATAGTGGGCTTTTGCAATTTTTAGAAATTGCCCCTGATTCTTTGCTTGGCCGGCAGCAAAGGAAGAAATAGCCCCCCAGGAAAAAACCTTAGAAGCCTCTAGGGTTGGGTCTGGATTAAACCCCTGGATTAAATCCCCAGATTAAACCCCGGGGTCAGACATGGGTTAAACACCTTTTCGCCGCGCCAGACTTTTGCCCGGTATAAATCACCATGAAACGTACATTCCAACCTTCAGTTACCCGTCGCAAGCGCACCCACGGCTTTTTGGTTCGCATGAAAACACGCGGAGGCCGTGCTGTTATTAACGCTCGCCGCGCCAAGGGTCGCAAGCGCCTGGCCGTTTAAGCCCGGTGGCGGCTTTTGTGCCCAGCTCTTGGGCCAAAGGCCTTAAAGACCATACCATGCGTGCCACGCTTAGTCCGGCGGCGCGCCTGCACCGCCCCTCTGAATACGCCGCCGCCCTTAAGGGTCGGCGTGTCGCCCGAGGGGCGCTGCTTGTTGTGTCTACCCCGCGCGAACCCGCGGCAGAAAATGCCCAGGCCCGACTGGGGCTGATCATTGCCAAGCGTTTTGCCACGCGAGCTGTTACACGCAACACCATCAAGCGGGTCATACGCGAGGCTTTTCGTCACCGGAAGCAGCAGCTGCCGCAACGCGATTTCGTGTTTCGCCTGCATAGCCCGGTGGCCCAGGTTTCATTAACGCAACTTAAGAAGCAGTTGCGCCACGAAGCCGACGCCTTGCTTGATCGCATACAGTTGTCATGATCAAAGCCCTGTTAATCGCACCGATTCGCTTTTACAGGTATTTTGTCAGCCCTTGGCTAGGACACAACTGTCGGTTTACCCCAACCTGCTCGGCCTACACCATTGAAGCCATTGAAACTCATGGCGCAATAAAGGGCCTATGGCTGGGGCTGCGCCGGCTTGCGCGATGTCACCCCTGGTCTCCGGGCGGCTGCGACCCGGTGCCCGGCGTCGAACATCGGCATGACTAACACCGTTGCCGCGCGCTTTGTCTTTAAGGGTCCGCCCACGCTGCCTTGGCAAGCTACGTTAAACTAACGAGCTTTGCTCCGCTTGAACCTATACCTGAGAACACAGGCGCTATGGATATCCGACGCACCATCCTTTGGATGATTTTTTCTTTCTCGCTCTTGCTCCTCTGGAACAACTGGCAAGTTTATAACGGCAAGCCTTCGCTGTTCTCTGGTGCCTCGCAAAGCGCAGAACAAACAACGGCAGCGGACACCGGCTCAACAGCAGCCCCCGACAACGTGCCGGCCGGCATACCCGCGGCGCCCTCTGGAACAGAGACTGCACCGCGAGCGCCTGTCCAGCAAGAAACTGCTGCGGCCACATCTGAAAAGGTCAGCGTTACCACCGACGTTTACAACCTGCAGTTTGATACCCAAGGCGCACAACTGGTGCGAGCCGAACTGCTTAAGTTTGGAGCCGAAGAGGACGCCAACCAGCCCATGGTGCTGCTTAACAACCAGCCCGGCTCCACCTACCTGGCACAGACCGGTATTGTCGGCGCGCCGCAAGGTCAAAGCTTTCCGACGCACTTGACGCCGTTCCGCCTGGTTTCAACCGAAACCGCGCTAAGCGGCGACCGCCTCGATGTGGTCTTCGAGGCCGAGTCCGGTGGCGTTCGGGTGGTTAAAACCTACACCCTGAACCGGGGCCGCTACGACATTCAGGTACGCCACGACGTCTATAACCAGGGCCAGACCGCTGTTTCGCCGTCGGTGTATTTGCAACTGACCCGCGACGGCAACGACCCGCCCAATACTTCGTTCTTCTACAACACCTTTACCGGCCCGGCCGTATATAGCAGCCAAGAAAAATACCAGAAGGTCTCGTTCTCGGATATTGACAAGAACAAGGCGTCGTACGTGAAACAGGCAGACGACGGCTGGGTTGCCATGGTGCAGCATTACTTTGCCAGCGCCTGGGTGCCGGTTGAAGACCGCATTAGGCACAACGAAGTGCTGCGCGTGTCCGACAACCTGTATTCGGTTCGCACGATTCAGTCGATCGGCACCATCGAACCCGGCCAGAATCAGGCCATCGACAGCCGGCTCTGGCTGGGGCCGCAAGACCAGCAAGCCATGCAGGCCGTAGCGCCCGGGCTCGATGTGGTGGTTGATTACGGCTTTCTGACCATTATTGCCAAGCCTCTGTTCAAGCTCATGACCTGGCTGCACGGGTTCGTGGGCAACTGGGGCTGGACCATTGTGCTGCTGACGCTGTTGATCAAGCTGGTGTTTTACCCGCTGTCGGCCGCC
>NZ_DATJBQ010000077.1:0-2228 GCF_035515275.1 Pusillimonas sp. | reverse complement strand
GCCCGTGCCCGGCTCGCCCGACCAGATCGACGTCAACGTCGACGTCAAAGAAAAACCCACCGGCATGATCAACCTGGGTGTGGGCTACGGCTCTACCGACAAGGTCATTTTGTCGGCCGGCATCAGCCAGGATAACATCTTCGGTAGCGGCAACAGCCTGTCGTTGCAGGTAAATACCAGTAAGACAAACCGGTCGGCCGTTATTGCGCATACCGACCCTTACTGGACCAACGAAGGCATCAGCAAGACCACATCGGTTTACTACCGCCGTACCACCCCCTACGAAACCCGTTCGGGCGCCGACGGCGACTACCGAATTACTGCGCTTGGGGCAGGGCTGAACTTTGGCGTGCCCATTTCCGAGTACGACCGTATCTTTACCGGCGTCAGCTTCGAGCGCAACACGCTCGACCTGTATGGGGCACTAAATACGCCGCAAGCCTACGAAGACTATGTCGACGAATACGGCCGTACCACCAATTCGGTCATTTTCAACGTGGGCTGGGCCAAAGACACCCGCGACAGCGCCATCGCGCCCAACGAAGGCAGCTACACACGCCTGGCGGGCGACATCTCCACAATGGGGCTGAAGTACTACATGCTGCATGCCCAGCATCAGCATTACATCCCCCTGGGCCGCAGCTTCACGCTGGCGTTCAACGGCACGGTTGACTGGGGCAGAAGCTACGGCAGCAAGTCCTTCCCGGTCACCAAAAACCTGTACGCAGGCGGTATCGGTTCGGTCCGTGGCTACGAGGGCGCCTCGCTGGGCCCGCGCGACAGCCGCACTGACGACTACCTGGGCGGTTCGCGACGCATTGTCGGTAACGTGCAGTTGTATCTGCCTTTCCCCGGCGCTTCGCGCGACCGTACCTTGCGCTGGTTCGTCTTTGCGGACGCCGGCCAGGTTTCGGCCGGCAGCGGCATGAGCTGCATGGCCGGAAGAAACAATTCGGTACAAGATCCTTGCGGTTGGCGCTACTCGGCCGGTCTGGGCCTTTCGTGGCAGTCGCCCATGGGTCCGCTCGAGCTTTCCTTCGGCCGCGCTCTGAACGCTAAAGACGGCGACGACAAACAGGCATTCCAGTTCCAGATCGGAACGGGTTTCTAATGTCGCAAAATTAATGGCACAATAAGCTTTTCACTTAATTTTCCGCTCCTTCGCAAGGTAGATTTTTCATGAAGTCTGAATTTAAATTGAATCTTTCCGCTGTGGGCGGCGCGCTGCGCCGCCGTATCGGACAAGGCAACCGCGCGTTGGTGCTGGCCGCGGCGCTGGCAGCGGTGTCGGTGGTGGGTGTGGGGGCTGCGCAGGCTCAAACCCAGGGCACCAAAATAGGCTTTGTCAGCACCGAACGTATTTTGCGCGACTCCAAGCCTGCCAAGGCGGCTCAGTCCAAGATCGAGTCCGAGTTCAAGCGCCGCGACGACGAACTGCAGAACCTGGCGAACAACCTGCGCAATCAGGCCCAAAAGTTCGACAAAGACGCGCCCGTGCTGTCCGAGTCCGAGCGCATCAAGCGCCAGCGCCAATTGGCCGACCTCGACTCCGACCTGCAGCGCAAGCGCCGCGAGTTCCAAGAAGATTTCAACCGTCGCCGCAACGAAGAGTTTTCCGCCATTGTTGAAAAGGCCGATGCCGCCATCAAGCAGATCGCCGAGCAGCAAGGCTACGACCTCATCATTCAAGACGCTGTAACTGTCAGCCCGCGTGTCGACATTACCGACCAGGTCATGCAAGCCCTGGGTGGTTAAGCGCAAATGCCGGTACTGTTAGCGCCTCACCAAGCGCCCACGCTGCCCGAGCTACTGCAGGCAGCCAACCTTACCGGCCTCGACACCAGCATCGTCGAATCAGACAAGCCCATGCCCCGTATACAGGGGCTGGGCTCTTTGCTTAGTGCGGGCCCCACCGAGATCAGCTTCCTCGCCAATCCGCGGCTGCAAGGGCAACTTGCCCAGTGCCGTGCGGCGGCGGTCATTCTTACGCCCGAAGCCTGGCAGTCTTGGTCCGCCGCACCGCCGCAATTTCGGGTGGTGTTGTGCAGCCAGCCGTATCTTATGTACGCGTTGCTGGCGCAATGGTTCGACAGGCACCGCATCCAGAGCCTGGCCAAAGGCGTACACCCCAGCGCGGTCATTGCCGCCACGGCGCACGTAGCGCCCGACGCCGCCATCGGCCCCAACTGCGTCATCGAAGACGACGTACGCATTGGTGCGGGCACACG
>NZ_DATJBQ010000076.1:0-11600 GCF_035515275.1 Pusillimonas sp. | reverse complement strand
GCTCGAAATTACGCGTATGTGGGCCCACGATAACCGGCAAGCCCACCGCACAGGCCTCGATCAGGTTCTGGCCGCCCAACGGCACGAAGCTGCCCGCCACAATGGCGATCTGGCTGGTGGCGTAATAGCGTGTCATCTCGCCGATGCTGTCGCCCAGCAGCACCACGGCACCGCTGCATAATGTGATATTGCGCGACGCCGTGCCGTCGCCCTTGGCAAATTGGCTGCGCCGGGCGTAGGGAATGCCCGCCTTGACCAGCAGGGCGGCGGCTTCGTCAAAGCGCTGCGGATGGCGCGGAATAAGGCAGAACAGTACTTCGTCGGCCAAGTGTTTGCCCTGGGCCGCGGCACGTTTCAGTTGCTGAGCGATGGCGTTGATGAACAGCTCGTCTTCACCTTCGCGCGTACTGGCGATGGTCAGCATCTTACGCGGCAGGGCCGCGGCAAAGGCGCGTCCACGCGCGACCTCTTCGGGTGCGGGCGAGACGTCGAACTTGAAGTTGCCCGATACGCGCACGGCCACGGCGCCGGCCTGCTCAAGGCGCTGAGCGTCTTGCAAGGTCTGGGCGTAGACGGCTTCCAGGCTTTCGTAGGCCTCGCGCATCACGCGCCCCGCCCGCAGGCTTTGGCGCAGGGCGTGGTCAGAGAATCTGGCGCTGGCCAGCACCATCGGAATCTTCATGCGTTTGGCCGTGGCAATAATATTGGGCCAGATCTCGCGTTCGATCATGATGCCGACGCTGGGTTTGTAGTGAGCCAGAAAGCGCTGCACGCTACCCGGAAAGTCGTAAGGCAGCCATTCTTGAATCAGCCGGCCTTCGGCAATGGCCCCGGCAAACATTTTTCCGGCTTCGGCCCGGCCGGTTGCCGTCATGTGGGTGAGCAGCACCACGTGACCCTGGTCGAGCAGCGCTTGGGCCAGCGGCTGTGCGGCTCGGGTTTCGCCCAGGCTTACCGCATGGATCCAGTAGGGCCGCTGTGAAGGTGGGGCGCTGGCGTAGCGGCCGAAACGCGGGCCGGAGAGAACTTCCCATTTGCCGCCGGCCCGGCGGGCCCGCAGGCCCATCCAGAAAAGTAAGGCCGGAGACAGCAGGCCGATCAAGGCAGTGTAGGCAAAACGGTTCACGTCGACAGGCCCTGGTCGGCGGAGTCGGGCTCGGCGGTCGGCGGTGCCGGTCGGCTGTAATCCAGCGCCTGTTCTACCGCGCTTAATACGGTCTGCGCCGAAGGGGCGTTGCCCCGTTCCCCCAGGCTGGCCGTGTAGGCGCGCCCCTGCAACGGCGTACGCACCGGCGTCGAGGCCTTGTAGATGCCGATGGTGGGGCGGCCCAGGCCGGCCGACAGGTGGGTAAGCCCGCTGTCGAGCCCGACCATGATGCGGGCGCGCGCCAGGACCTTGGCGATGTCGGTAAGGCTCATGCGGGGTAAAACCGTGGCACCTTGGCGGCCGGCGATCAGCGCATTGCCGCGTGCGGCCTCTGCTTCGTTGCCGGCCAGCAGTTTCAGCTCAAGGCCGTGTTCTTGCAGGTGATCGAATACGGCGTGCCAGTCTTGCGCCGGCCAAAGTTTGTCGGCACGGCTTGCCGAGGGCATGATCACCGCATAAGGCTCAATGGCCTGGTCGTGGGTGAACGCTTGCAGGCCGAAGTCCGGGGGGCCTTCGTATTGGTAGCCGAACGCGGCGGCGGCCAGCTCGCGCTGTCGGGTGACGGCAGGCTGCCAGAACTTGACCGTGTGCTTTACGTCGTAAAAAAACGAGGCCAGTGGTTCGCGTGCCGACTTTCGGTCCAGGCCGTGGCGCGTGCCACGCGTTTGACGCACCACCCAAACCGATTTCATGAGGGCCTGCATGTCGAGCACGACATCGTACTGGCGCGAACGCAAGGTTTCGCGCAAGGCGGCACGTTCGCTGCGCGACCGGCGTGACCACCAGCCTTTTCGCCAACGCCGATGGGCCACGGTGATGACTTCGTGGACGGCGGGGTGCCAGGCGGGGATTTCGGCGAAATTCTCTTCAACCACCCAGTCTATCTGCGCGTTCGGTACGTGCCGCGCAATATCGGAGATGGCGGGCAACATGTGCACGAGGTCGCCCAGCGAAGATGAGCGAACGATGAGAATTTTCGTTGTCATGGCGGGATTATAAAGAGAACCGTAGGTCGGCACCGGCCAAGGACGAAATTCCTTTTTTGGGGAGTACACTTTGAAACCATCAACAACGACGTGTGGGCCGAACCTGGCTATGCCGGACAGGCCACTTTGTATTTATGGATTCAACCATACTGGTGACCGGCGGCGCCGGCTTTATCGGCAGTCATACGGTGGTGGCACTGCAGCAGGCGGGCTACCGGGTGCTGGTGCTGGACAATCTGTGCAACAGCAGTGCCGATGTCATTGAGCGCATTGCTCGGATAACAGGGCGACGCCCGGATTTTATCGAAGGCGACATACGCGATGCGCAAGCGCTGAAGCAATTGTTTGCGTCGCACAAGGTCTCGGCCGTGCTGCATTTTGCCGGACTCAAGGCGGTAGGGGAATCCACCCGAATTCCGCTGGCTTATTACGACAACAACGTGCACGGCAGCGTGTGCCTGTTGCAGGCCATGCGTGAGGCGAAGGTGCGTACCTTCGTGTTTTCGTCTTCGGCTACGGTGTACGGCGACCCGCAGCAATTGCCGCTGACTGAAACGCATCCGCGCTCGGCCACCAACCCTTACGGCCACAGCAAGCTGGTGGTGGAAGACATACTTGAAAGCGTCCAGGGCTCGGAGCCCGGCTGGCGTATGGCCCGGCTGCGTTACTTCAACCCGGTCGGTGCTCATTCCAGCGGCCTGATCGGCGAGGCGCCGCAGGGCACGCCCAATAACCTGATGCCCTACGTGTCGCAAGTGGCTGCGGGACAGCGTGAACGTCTTCAGGTGTTTGGCAACGACTACGACACCCCAGACGGTACAGGTGTGCGCGACTACATTCATGTCATGGACCTGGCCCAGGGGCATGTGGCTGCCTTGCATTATTGCGAGCAGCAAGACCAAGGCATGCTGACCGTGAACCTGGGTACAGGCACGGGTTACTCGGTGCTGCAGATGGTTCAGGCCTTTGAAAAAGCCAGTGGCCGTACCGTGGCCTACGAGATGGTTGATCGGCGGCCCGGCGACATTGCGGCCTGCTGGGCCGACACCAGCCTGGCTGAACAGGCGCTGGGCTGGCGCGCCGAAAAAGGCATCGCCGAAATGTGCAGCGATGCCTGGCGTTGGGAAACGAGCCGCCTGAACTAAGCGGCTTATTGCACGCTGTCGGCCGCGTTGAGGTTTGTAACGGCGCCCAGGCTGCGGTTTTCGAGCAGGTTTTGCAGCGCGGCGGTAATGCAACGCACGAATTCCATGTCCTGGGGCAGTGCGGTACCAAACACCGCTTCGACGGCAAGCACGGCTTCGACCAGTTCGTGGGGCCCGGCCCGCCGCCCGCCTGCTTTCTCGACGGCGGCAAGCAGGGTGTCGCGCAGTGGATCGTTAAGAAACAATTCTTCGGCGCGTTCGTTCAGGCCGGTAAGCGTGCGTATCCACGCGGCCACCACCAGGGCGTGGCGATCGATGGACAGACCGTGATGAAGGCGGATTCCCATGGGCTCGATGATGCTGCCCGGCAGCACCTGGGTGCCGTCCATGGCAAGTTGCACGATGGGGCGCTCGACCGCGCTGTTGGCAAAGCGCGGCAACAGACGGTCTTTGTAGCTTTGCCATCCCGGTTTGGCCGCGCGGGGCAGCGTGGCCGCTGCGTCGGTGATCAGGTCGTCGATAAAGCGGGCTATTTCGGGTTGTTGCATGGCCTCGTGTGTTGTCTTGTATGAGGCCAGGCTGCCCAGATAGGCCAAGGCGCATTGTGCGCCCCCCAGCAGACGTTCGTGCATCTGCTCGTAAGGAAGCACGTGGGGCGTGAAGATGGCGCCGGCTTGTTCCCAGGGTGGCCGGCCCGCAGAAAACCAGTCTTGAATCACCCATTGCGAGAAGGGTTCGGTGACGACCGGTGCGGCATCGTGCAGACCCAACAGGGATTCGACCTGGCGCAGGTCGGCGGCCCGTACAGAGGGTGTGTCGCGATCGACCAGTGAGCAGGGGCAGGCGTAGCGGTCGAGAAAATGCTGCAGCAGTTCTTGGTCGCCGAGGTCGCGCTGAACACGCTCGATGTAGTCGGACAGCACGCGTTGCAGTACCTTGCCGTTGGCGGGCATGTTGTCGCAACTTAGCAAAGTAAGGGGCTGCAGGCCCAGCCGCTTGCGCTGGAATATGGCCCAGGCCAGCAGGCCAATGGCGGTGCCGGCGTTATGGGGCGCGTTGAGGTCGGAGCGAATTTCGGGAAGGCTGACGTCGAGGCCGTCGTGCTGGATGCTGTGGCAATAGCCGCGCTGGGTAATGGTAAGCGTGACGACATGCGTATCGGGCGAGGTCAGCGCGCTTAGGATGATGTCGCGCTCGTCGAGCAGGTAGGCAGTGCGTGCAATGCTGCCGATGATCCGCGCATTGAGGCTGTCGTTGTTTTGTACCAGCAAGGTGTAGAGGTTGTCTTGCGGGCCCAGGGCGTGAGTAATTTCAGGGTTGCGTAAGCTGACGCTAAGAATGCCCCAAAGCTCGTTGCCGGCCTGCATGACGTCGTCGGTATAAACGGCCTGGTGGCTGCGATGGAAAGCCCCTGCCCCCAGGTGAACGATGCGCGTGGGCATGGCGCTGCGGTCGTAGCGTGGGCGAACGATGTGCTCGGGTACGTGCTGCAAGGTTGCGTTAGAGAGTCGTTCCATGGCGTCGGCTCCATACAAAGGATGGGATTCCGGGTGGTAGCAAGCCGCCCCCAGGCGAACTTCTATTATGGGACGGGCGCCGGTGCAAGGCAACGGGCCAAAGCAGGGTAAACAGGCCCCTTTTCCCCCTATGGATCGATAGGCGTTAAAATGGGCTTTTCGTGGCCGCCCTGGCGCGGCTGCTTGTTGAATGCGAAGCTGCCCGCTTTGCCCCTCGGAATCAGGTATGACTACACCCGTCGATCAGGCCGCCGCCCACGAAGCGAACGGCCCCGCAACTGGCTACGACCCCAGCCAGAAACAGAAGTCGCAAGCCAAGACCTCGCGCATTCCCATCAAGATCATTCCCGCCGAGCGGCTTAAAAAACCCGAGTGGATTCGCGTAAAAGCGGCCTCGCCCGGCTCACGCTTTTACGACATCAAGCGCATTTTGCGCGAGCACAATCTGTACACCGTCTGCGAAGAAGCTTCCTGCCCCAATATTGGCGAATGCTTCGGCAAGGGTACGGCCACCTTCATGATCATGGGCGACAAATGTACCCGGCGTTGCCCCTTCTGCGACGTCGGCCACGGTCGCCCCGACCCGCTTGATGTCGACGAGCCGCTTAACCTTGCGCGCACGATCGCTGCGCTGAAGCTCTCGTATGTCGTGATCACCTCGGTCGATCGCGACGACCTTCGCGACGGCGGGGCGGCTCATTTTGTGGAATGCATTCAAAAGGTGCGCGAGCTTTCGCCCGCCACCCGCATCGAGGTTCTGGTTCCCGATTTTCGTGGGCGTCTTGACAGGGCCCTGGCCATACTGAACGGCGGGCCGCCCGACGTCATGAACCACAACCTAGAAACCGTGCCCCGCCTGTACAAGCAGGCTCGCCCCGGTTCCGATTACCAGCATTCGCTCAAGCTTTTGTCCGAGTTCAAGGCGCTGCACCCCAATGTGCCGACCAAGTCGGGTCTGATGCTGGGGCTGGGCGAAACCGACGAAGAGATTCTTGAGGTCATGCGCAATCTGCGGGCGCACAACGTCGATATGCTGACCATAGGCCAGTATCTGCAGCCTTCCGAGCATCACCTGCCGGTGTTGCGCTATGTGCACCCCGACACCTTCGCCATGTTCGAGCGCGAAGCGTACGAAATGGGCTTTACCCATGCGGCGGTGGGTGCCATGGTGCGCTCGTCGTACCATGCCGACGAGCAAGCTTCTGCGGCGGGTGTTGCGAACTTATAAAGGCTGGGCGCTTCAAGCGGCGGTATAGGCCGTTTTTACAATCGTGAAGAACTCGCGTGCGTAACGGCCTTGCTCGCGCGGACCGTAGCTTGAGCCCTTGCGACCCCCAAACGGCACGTGGTAGTCGACCCCTGCCGTGGGTACGTTGACCATGACCATGCCTGCTTGCACCGCCCGCTTGAAGTGCGTGGCGTGCTTCAACGATTGTGTGCAAATGCCCGAGCTAAGGCCAAATGGCGTGTCGTTGGCCAGCGCCAGGGCGTGCTCGTAATCGTCGGCCGGAATGACGGACGCAACCGGGCCGAAAATTTCTTCCTGGGCGATACGCATTGAGCTGTCTACGTCGGCGAACACAGCCGGGCTGAAGTAATAGCCTTCGGTGTCGCGTTTTAGCCGATCGCCGCCGCACACGAGCCGAGCGCCTTCTTGTTGCCCGATCTCGATATAGTCAAAGTTCTGTTCCAGCTGCGGCGCTTCGCTGACGGGGCCGATTTGCGTGTCGGCGTGCAGCGCATGGCCGACCTTGAGCGCTTGGGTACGATGAGCCAGTTCGCTTACAAACTGCGCGTAGATGCCGCGCTGAACGATGATGCGACTGCTGGCGGTACAGCGCTGGCCGGTCGAGTAAAAAGCCCCTTGTATCGTACAGTCGAGGGCAGTGTTCAGGTCGGCGTCGTCCAGCACGACCAGCGGATTCTTGCCGCCCATCTCCAGCTGAACTTTCTTCTGGCGCGCCGCGGCCTGCTCGAGTACCTGGCGCCCGGTAGGCACCGAGCCGGTAAAGGTAATGGCTTCTACGCGCGGGTCTTCGATAAAGGTTGCGCCCACGACAGAACCGCGGCCCATGACCAGATTGAAAACCCCCTGAGGCAGCCCGCTGCGGCTGATGATTTCGGCCAGGGCCCATGCCGAACCTGGCACCAGGTCGGCCGGCTTGAACACCACGCAGTTTCCGTAAGCCAGTGCCGGCGCGATTTTCCAGGCCGGAATGGCAATGGGAAAGTTCCAGGGCGTAATGATGCCGATGACCCCGACGGGTTCGCGCGATACCTCTACCTGAATGCCCGGCCGTACCGAGGCCACGGCGTCGCCTTCGATGCGCAACGCCTCGCCGGCGAAGAACTTGAAGATCTGACCGGCTCGGGCGACTTCGGCAATCCCTTCGGGCAGGGTCTTGCCCTCTTCGCGCGACAACAGCGTTCCCAGTTCGTTCTTGCGGGCCAGCAACTCGGTGCCGATGGCGTCCAGTGCATCGAAGCGCTGCTGGGGCGTGCTGAGCGACCAGGCCGGCCAGGCGCAGTAAGCGGCTTCGATTGCCGCATCGACCTGCGCGGCGTCAGCACGCACGTATTCGCCCACCATGTCGGAGAGATCAGAAGGGTTGATGTTCTGCTGAATGTTGTCACTGCCGGTCCACTGGTTGGCGATCCAGTTCTTATGCATGATGGCTCCGTTTAAGGTGAGCGAAAGAGCTGCAGCATATCGCTTCAAAGCTGAAGCGGTCTATGCCGGAAAAACCGAGCCGCCAGGCGTGGGGTGGCCGCGCCGGGAAGCTTCAGGCCGGCGCCTCAGCGCTCGAGCAGGTCGAGCTTGTCGGTCTTGTCCTTCCATTCGTCGGCATCGGGCAAGGGGCCGACGCTGCGGGAAATGACTTCCCATTGCTGCGACAGATCGGCGTTGATTTCGATGAAATGCACTTGGTCGGCGGGAAGGTCTTCTTCAGCGTAGATGGCTTCGACGGGGCACTCGGCCACACAGACCGCGCAATCGATGCATTCTTCAGGATCAATGACGAGAAAATTGGGGCCCGCATGAAAGCAGTCGACGGGACAGACGTCGACGCAGTCGGTGTAACGGCAACGAATACAGGCTTCGGTAACGACGTGAGTCATGAAAAGAACCTATCTGGAGAAATTTGCGGCAGATGAATTCCGACGTATGGTAGTGTACAAAATAAATGTAGTAAACACCAAATTTTTCGGTATTGACTACATTTTTTACTTGGGTAGAATTTAGTCGGGTCTGAACCAGAACTTTCCAAGGCCCATGTCGACTACTGTTCGCAAGAAGGCGGTTGCCGCAAGTAAAACTGCGGCCTCGGGTACGCGAGGCAAGGCGGCCGCCCACGCCGCCACCCAGGTCAGGGCGCATAAAACGCGCGAATCCATTCTTAAGGCCGCCACGCGCGTGTTCGCGCGAAACGGATTCACCGACGGCAAGATCGAAAGCATCTCGCGCTTGTCGCGCACCCATGACCGAATGATCTATTACTACTTCGGCAGCAAGGCGCAGCTGTTTGTCGAAGTGCTTGAAACGGCCTACGAGAAAATGAACGAGGCCGAGGCAAAGATCGACATCGATCTGAACCAGCCTGTCGAGGCGCTGACCACCATTGTTCATTTCGTCTGGCAGTATTACCTTGACCACCCCGAGTTCATCACCTTGTTGAACAGCGAAAACCTGCTCAAGGGCCGGCATATCAAAATGTCGACGCGGGCCAGCCAGCTATCGTCGCCGGCTGTCGCCATTCTTGATGAGGTCTTGCGATCGGGTGTTGAAAAAGGGCTGTTCCGGGCGGATAGAAACGCGCGCGATCTTTATATCGAAATTGCCGCGCTCGGCTACTTCTACCTGTCCAACCATTACACGCTTAGCGTTTTTCTTAATAGCGACCTGCGCGGCAAGGGCGAGCTCGAGCACTGGAAGTCTGTTATTACCGATACGGTCGTTCGCAGTGTGCTGGCAAAGCTGCCTTAGTCGTTCAATACGTTTCTGCACCGCTGTTGGTGCAGGCCTTTTCACAGAACTCGGATCGCGGAACGACTTCGGCCATAAGGGTTGAAACCGTCTTGTCGCGTGCATATTTTTACGATAAGATCACCCAATAAATGTAGTGGCTACTACAAATTATAGTAAACGCTAAATTCAATTCATACGGGTCGTCGGCCTGATTCGGCTCGGTTCAGTATCGCAAGCAAGGAGTCGTCGGCAATGACCGAACATACCAAAGTGGATCACAGCTCTGATAACCTGGACGAATCCATGCCTTCCACGCCGGGCCCGACCGTGCTCGAAAAATCCAAGCCCCGCAGCGCCAATATGGCGGCCAACAAGGTCGAGTGCAACGCCTGTCCGGTGCTGTGCCAGATTACCGAGGGGCGTACAGGCGCCTGCGATCGCTGGGGCAATGTCGAGGGCGTGCTGACCAGGGTCGATCCCGTCATTCTCATGCGCCGTCCTGTCGGGCCGCCCGCTGATACGGCCTTGGGCCACGAGGGTGAAGCGGCGGCGCACCAAGGGGCGGCGGCAACCGGCTCCGAGCTGGTTCCCGAAACCGATCTGTTCGTCAGCGGTGTCGGTTCCGGAACCACCTATCCCGATTACAAACCTGCGCCCTTTATTGTGGGCTCCAAGGCCAACGGCGTCGACATGGTCACGGTGGTTACCGAAGGCATATTCAGCTATTGCAGCTTCAAGGTAAAGATCGACACCGACCGCTACCTGGGGCCCGAGCAGTCCAATATTCGTCATAAGGGCGAGATCGTCGGTCATGTCACCACCGCCGAATACGGTTCCCAGATGCTTTCCCTGGGGGGCGTGCATCACCTTACGGGCGGCAGCAAAAAAGAGGGCCGCATTACCTGCGACGTGATGATGGCGCTGGGCAACAAGCAGGCTGTAGAACTGACCATCGACGGCGGCGCTCAGCTGGTGGTTCAGGCGGGCAAGGCTCCCATTGTCGACGGCGTTGAAGAAAAACGCATGCGAGTGGGTTGCGGCTCGGCCGCCATAGGCATTTTTGCCAAGCAATGGTTTGGCCACACCGACGAGGTCGTGGTGGTAGACGACCACATCACCGGTGTCCTTAGCGAGCATCAGGCGGGGCGCTGTCTCGATATCCGACCTTCGGGCATCAAAATGAAGGGTCGCAAATCGACGCCCGGCCGGTACTTTCAGGTGGCCAACCCCGGCAATGGCTGGGGCGGCACCGACATTACCGATCCCTTGTCCATTATTGAAGGCTTCGACCCCGAGGTTGCCTGGCCCGGATTGCGGCTGCTGATTACCTCGACCACCGGCGAGCACGCCGAGTATTACGAGCTTGACGATGCATTGCAGCCTCAGCCCAAGGCCATGCCTGAGGCCCTGCAAAAAACGGTCGAGCGCATTGGCGAAAACTGCGAGCCCTCGCTGGCCAGTGTGCTGTTCCTGGCGGGTGCGGGCGGCTCGTTGCGCGCCGGTGTTACCGAGAACCCCATCTGGCTGACCAATTCCATCAAGCAGTCCTTGGTCAACGTCACTTGCGGGGGCGCGCCCGCCTATATTTGGGCGGGCGGCGGCATCACCGTCATGGTCGACGTCATGCGCATGCCCGACAATTCCTTCGGCTACGTGCCCACACCGGCCATCGTCGCTCCCATCGAGTTCAGCATGCGGTTAACTGATTACGAGCGACTAGGCGGCCATATGGCCGATGTTCAGTCCGTCGCCGATGTCCTGGCCCGAGCCGACCACCGCGTCATCGACTGGTTCGACGCAGAAAGCCCCTGGCCTATTGCCGGTAGGCCGGTGCTGGGTTAGGGCGTTGGTGTGAGCATGCCTTTGTCCATGACGGCAGCACTTGCGGCGCCCCATCCGTCGGGCGCGATAGGCGCCCGTCTAGAGGGCGACCGATGGCATTTCCAGCATGGGCCCATCGAGCTGGTCATTGGCGTCGACGGTGCGCCACAAGCGGTGGAGGCCGCCTTATTGCAAGCGTGGCAGCGCTTTACAGGCGTGCTTTCCGAGCTGGTTGCCGAGTTGCCCGTGTTGCGTAAACCTGCGGGGCCCGACGCCCTGTCGCAGGGGCGGGTTGCCACGCGTATGCTGCTTGCTTGCCGCCCTTATGCCTCTCAGGTATTTGTGACCCCAATGGCCGCCGTAGCGGGCTCGGTCGCCGACGAGCTGATTGGCTTTTTCTCGAGCCCGGGTATCGAGCGCGCCTACATCAACAACGGCGGCGACATCGCGCTGCATCTGGGCCCCAGATCCCACTACAAGGTGGGCTTGTTTTCCGATCTCGCTCGTTATCAGGGCGATGCCATTGACCTTGACGGCAGCTTCACCATCGACGCGACGATGCCTGTGCGTGGCATTGCCACCAGCGGATGGCGCGGCCGCAGCTTCAGCCTGGGCATTGCCGACAGCGTCACGGTGTTGGCGGCCGACGCGGCGAAAGCCGATGTGGCCGCCACCTTGGTGGCCAACCAGGTCAATGTCCAGCACTCCGCTGTGCGGCGAGCGCCCGCCAACACCCTGAAAGACGATACCGACCTGGGTGCGCGCCTGGTTACCGTAGAGGTCGGTGCGTTGCCTAAGGCGGCCATTGATGCGGCACTTGATCAGGCGGCCGCCTATGCTGAACGCTTGTGCGATCAGGGCGTCATAAACGGCGCCGTGTTGATGCTGCAAGGCTCGGTGCGTGCCGTGGGCATGCCCGCAGCAGCCGGGCACGCCCAGTTCAGCCGCCTGGTCGCCGCGTCTTATAACAAAGCACAAACGCCCATCGGCCTTTGCGCCAAGCAAACTTCATTAAAG
>NZ_DATJBQ010000075.1:0-16563 GCF_035515275.1 Pusillimonas sp. | reverse complement strand
GTCACACGTTACAGTTCGTGCATCCGGCCGGCTACAGCATATTTTCAACGCTCCGGCGCAAACTGCACTGGAACCTCATGCCTCAGCTTACCGACGAAATCGAGTAAACCCCATGCTGCGCAGCCTACACATCCATGACTTCGTCATCGTCGACCAGGCCGAAATCCAGTTTGATTCAGGCTTTACGGTTTTTTCAGGTGAAACCGGCGCCGGAAAATCCATACTCATCGACGCCCTTTCGCTGGCGCTAGGCACACGCGGCGATGCAGCCGCCATTCGCGAAGGCGCAACGCGCACCGACATCAGCGCCGTGTTCGAGGTTCCCCCCGAACTCGGCCAAGCCCTGGCTGAGCAAGACCTCGACCCCGAAGACCCCTTGGTGCTGCGCCGGGTCATCGACAACCAGGGGCGCAGCCGCGCCTATATCAACGGCATTCCGGCAACACTGACACAATTACGCCAGTGGGGCGAAGCCCTGGTCGATATTCACGGCCAACACGCCCACCAGAGCCTCTCCAAACCCGCCAGCCAGCGCGACATGCTCGACGCCCAGGGGGGGCACCACCAATGCGCCCACGAAACCCAGCAGGCCTGGCAGCGATGGCAGCACGCTGAAAAAACACTTGAAAAAGCCCGCAGCAGCCACGAAACCCTGCAACAAGAGCGCGAACGCCTTCAGTGGCAGATTCAAGAGCTTCAACGCCTGAACCCCGGCAAGAACGAATGGCAAACCCTTAGTGCCAACCACAGCCGGCTGGCCCACGCCCAGGCGCTGCTCGACGGCGCAACCCAGGCCCTGTCGGCGCTCGACAGCGACGAAGCCTCGGCACAGCATTTTCTCAGTGCAGCCGCGCATCAACTACGCCCCCTGCTGCGGCACGACCCCCACTTGCAAAGCATTTGCGACGCACTTGAATCGGCCCGCATTGCCGCCGCCGAAGCCGTCTCCGACCTTAACAGCTACCTCGACCGCCTCGAGCTCGACCCCGACTCCCTTGCCCAAGCCGAGCAAAGGCTGTCTGCCATGTTCGAAGCCGCCCGCCAGTTCAAGGTCGAACCCGACGAGCTTCCGGCCTTGCTTGAAACCCTGCAGGCACAACTGGCCGAAACCGACATGGCCGGCAACCTCGACGCCCTTGCCGAGCAGGCGCGCCAGGCACAGGCTGCCTATCAGCAGCACGCAAAGCAGTTAAGCGCGGCCCGCAAAAAGACGGCAGCCAAACTGGCCGCTCAGGTGACCGAGGCCATGCAGACGCTAGCCATGCAAGGGGGCCGTTTTGAAGTCTCGCTGCAAAGCGCCGCCCCTTCGGCACATGGCAACGAAACCATCGAGTTTCTAGTTGCCGGCCACGCGGGCGTTACGCCGCGCCCTCTGGGCAAGGTGGCTTCGGGCGGCGAACTGGCACGACTTTCCTTAGCGCTGTCGGTTATTGCCAGCCAGGCGGCGCAGGTGCCCACGCTTATTTTTGACGAAGTCGACACGGGGGTGGGCGGTGCCGTGGCCGAAGTGGTCGGACGCCTGCTTCGCGAACTGGGCGGGCGCCATCAGGTGCTGTGCGTTACCCACCTGCCCCAGGTGGCGGCCTGTGGCAACCACCATTACGAAGTTCGCAAGGCCACCGACGAGGGCGCCACGGTGTCGCAAATTCAGTTGCTTGGCGATACTGGGCGCATCGATGAAATCGCGCGTATGCTGGGCGGCCTGAAAATCACCGACACCACCCGCAAGCACGCACGCGAAATGCTTGCCTTGTAGGCCCATAACAAAACACCCCAAAGGTCGAGCGTTCGACCTTTGGGGTGTATATGCTGTAAGGGCGGCCGCTTACGCTACCTTGCCCTTGGGGTTGCAATCAGGGCAAATGCCATAAAGCAGCATGGTATGGCTTTCAAGCACAAACCCCTGATCTTTGGCGATTTTATGCTGGCGCTTTTCAATGTCTGAATCGGCAAACTCAACCACCTTGCCGCAATTGGTGCAAATCAGGTGGTCGTGATGGTCGCCGTCGTTGA
Source organism: Pusillimonas sp. (assembly GCF_035515275.1). Taxonomy (GTDB): domain Bacteria; phylum Pseudomonadota; class Gammaproteobacteria; order Burkholderiales; family Burkholderiaceae_B; genus Pusillimonas. The sequence goes on along the minus strand of NZ_DATJBQ010000075.1, from coordinate 14,550 downwards.
GCTCAAACACGGCCTTGCCGCCGTCGAACTGGCTGCGCACCAATATGCCGGCCTGTTCAAACTGGGTCAGCACACGGTAGACCGTGGCCAGGCCAATGTCTACGTCTTCGTTGATAAGGGCACGGTAGACGTCTTCTGCGCTTTGGTGCCGGTGATCGGCTTTACGAAAAATATCCAGGATCTTCAGGCGCGGGAACGTCGCCTTCAGACCCATATTCTTCAATTCATTCTGGTCGTTCATGGATAAAATAGCTCTGGCAGAAAAATGAAGGTGACCCGGCAGGAGCCCGCAAGGGCTACCCACCCGGACGGACGCTAAGACGCGTTTGTTGTTCTGCCTTTATGATAACGGTTTTATTCGACTTGAATAACAGGGGCGCTTCGTGCTGACGATTGCAAAACCATTGGCTTTAAATTTGCGCAACGGCGTGGCCGTCTGCGTTCTGGCAGCGGCCTTATCTGCTTGCGGCAGCACCAAATGGGGTTTCCCCTACCGCGCCGACATCCAGCAAGGCAACTGGGTTACGGCTGAACAGGTGGCGCGCCTTGAGCAAGGCATGACCCGCGAGCAGGTGCGCTACGTACTGGGTACGCCCACGCTGAAAGACGTGTTCCATGCCAACCGCTGGGATTACCCGTACTACAACAAGCCGGGCTACGGCGAGGCCGAAGAGCGTCGCTTTACCGTCTGGTTCGAGAATGACCAGCTAGTGCGTTGGGAAGGCGACAAGCAACCCGACTACCAGCCGTTCCAGACCCCCGGCACCGACACGCCTGCCGACCAAAGCGGTGCAGGCCAACCCGCTGCGGGCGATCAGGCTCAGCCGGCTTCGTCTAGCGAAGACGTCCAGGCAGCGCCGGTGGGGCTCGATACCCCGTCGGTGCTTGAATCGGGCAGCACACCCAACGAGCCCGGTCCGCAACCGTTACGTTAAGGAATCAATCACATGCGCATAGCAATAGCAGGCGCCGATGGCCGCATGGGCCGCATGCTGATCGAGGCGGTGCTTGGCGCCGACGACCTCAAGCTTACCGTGGCGCTTGACCGCGCCGGCTCCGTTGCCCTGGGCCAGGATGCCGGCGCCTTTCTGGGGCGCGACACCGGCGTGCTGGTTACCGACAACCTCGAAGCCCTGAAAGACGCCGACTGCCTGATTGACTTCACCCGACCCGAAGGCACGCTGAACCACCTTCAGGTGTGCGCGGGGCTGGGCGTCAAATGCGTCATCGGCACCACGGGTTTCGACGAAGCCGGCAAGCAGGCCATTCAGGCCGCCGGCCAAAAAACAGCCATTGTTTTTGCGCCTAACATGAGCGTGGGCGTCAACGCCACGTTAAAACTGCTCGACGTCGCCGCCAAGCTGCTCAACAACGGCTACGACGTCGAAGTGTTCGAGGCCCATCACCGCAACAAGGTCGACGCCCCCTCGGGCACCGCCCTGGCCATGGGCGAGACCGTGGCCAACGCCTGGGGCGAAAAGCTCGACGACATCGCCGACTGGGCCCGCCACGGGCACACCGGCGCACGCGAGAACGGCCGAATCGGGTTTTCGGTGGTGCGCGGCGGCGATATTGTGGGCGACCACACCGTGTATTTTTGCGGCGACGGCGAGCGCATTGAGATCACCCACCGCTCAAGCAGCCGCGCCACTTACGCGCAAGGCAGCCTGCGGGCGGCTCGCTATCTGGCTCGCAAAGAGTTTGGCTTGTTCGACATGCAAGACGTGCTGTCGACCTGAACAGAAACCGGGGCCCTGCATTTGCACGGCCCCGATCCGTTTCCTGGTACCAACGCAGTGCAACGCAATAACGACACCACACGCGGTCAACGCACTGCCACGGGCTCCTGCTCCAGCAATACGCCAAAGCGCGCCTGAACGTCGTTCCGGACGCTTTGGGCCAGTTGATTGATGTCGTCGGCCGTTGCGCCGCCGTAATTCACCAGGACCAACGCCTGCTTGTCGTGCACCCCCGCGGGCCCCATGCGCCGGCCTTTCCAGCCGGCCTGATCAATCAGCCAGCCCGCCGCCAGCTTGTACGCCCCGCTTTCTTGCGGGTAAGCCACCACCGAGGGATACGCTGCACGAAGGCGCTGATAGTCGGCCGCGCTGACCACGGGGTTCTTGAAGAAACTGCCTGCATTGCCCAATATGGCCGGATCCGGCAATTTGCTGCGGCGAATATCGCACACTGCGTCATACACCCGCTGCGGCGTTACCGCAGCCCTGTCGCTTACCAACGGGTGCCCGGCCAGCGCCGGATAATCAAGCACCGGCTGCCACGCCCGCGACAAACGCAGCCGCAGCGCCACAATCAGCCACTGCCCCGCCTCGGCACGTTTAAACACGCTGTCGCGATATGCAAAGCCACAATCGGCCGGGGCCATTTCCACCATGCGGCCTTCGCGCAGATTCCAGGCCAACAGGCTATGGAAACGCTGATCCAGCTCTACCCCGTAGGCGCCGATGTTCTGCACCGGCGCGGCACCCACCGTGCCCGGAATCAGCGCAAGGTTCTCTAGCCCGTACCAGCCTTGAGCGACACAGTGCGAGACAAACGCATGCCAGTTCTCGCCACCCTGCGCCTCGACGATCAGCTCATCGCCTTGTTCGTGCAACAGCCTGATGCCTGCCGTTTCCACCTTGACGACCAAACCCGATACCTGAGGTTCAAGAATGACATTGCTGCCGCCCCCCAATACGAATGCCTTGCGGTATTGACCCACCGTTTCGGTGAGCCGCGGCAACTGCGAGGCATCAACATACCGAACCAGCGCCGCCGCCCTGCTGGGCAGACCCATGGTGTTGAAGGAAACGAGACTTTCGTCTTTGGTGATGGACAGCATTGAGAAATGTCAGTGAGCAGAGTTTGAATGTCGAAGATAATAAACGACGAAAGCAGCTTTCCATGGTCGCCGGCACCACAGCCGAAGCAACAAGCAACCCGAATCCCTTCGCGCGCAGTTGCACACTTAAAAAAATATGCTATAGTTACGCTCTTTCCTGGTAACGGGGAAGACACAAGGCAGTTGCAAGCGCTAGCGCAAGGCAAGCACCAAGGTGGTTTCAAACACCAACGTGATTTGCAAATGCCAAAAAAGCAAGATATAATCTTTTGCTTACCAAATGCGGGAATAGCTCAGTTGGTAGAGCGCAACCTTGCCAAGGTTGAGGTCGCGAGTTCGAGACTCGTTTCCCGCTCCAAATTCCTTAAAAAGGCCCAAACTTTTGTTTGGGCCTTTTTTCGTTTGGCAGTTTTTTTTTCGTACGGCGGGGTTGTGACTACGCTTAGCGAGTAAGCATTCGGGCCTGTGCTGCCCGTTATTCGGTTGCCTCGGACCACTGCGGATTCCAGACAACTTCCCATAGGTGCCCGTCTGGATCAAGGAAGTAGCCCGAGTACCCGCCCCAGAACGTATCGTGCGCCGGTTTGACAATAACAGCCCCGGCCGACTTGGCTTCGGCCATCACTTCATCAACTTCAGCTTTTGACGACACGTTGTGACCCAAGGTCATTTCAGTGGGATTACCAGCGCCGGCGACAAGGCCGGTGTCATGGGCGATGCTCGACCGGGGCCAAAGCGCCAGGCGAAGACCGGGCTGCAGATCAATAAACACAACAGCCCCATGCTCGAACTCTTTGCCCACAATGCCCTGCGTGGGAAAACCCAGCCCATCACGATAGAAACGCAATGAAGCTTCAAGATCGGTCACGCCGATAGTAATGACAGTAATGCGTGGCTTCATGGAGTCGACTCCGTTGGGTGCCTTATTAAGCTTGGTCGATAAAAGTCTATCACCGGTTACATTCATTGGCATGCTCAACGGCCGCAACTTTGGTAAGCTGAAGCTGCGCGTCGCCAGCGCATGAGGCCTCGCCGGCAAGCCCCCTCGCTTCCCCATCCACCATTCAAATAAGATACCTCATGAAAATTCTGATGATTCTCACGTCGCACGATCAGCTGGGCGACACCGGCAAGAAAACGGGTTTCTGGCTGGAGGAATTCGTCGCGCCTTACTACGTGTTCCAGGACGCTGGCGCGCAGATCACAGTGGCCTCGCCGCATGGCGGACAGCCACCGCTGGATCCGAACAGCGACGACCCATCGGCGCAGACCGATGCCACTCGCCGTTTCAAGGATGACCCTGCGGCTCAGGCCGTACTCGCCGGCACGCAGAAGCTGAAGGATGTCTCGGCCGCCGACTTCGACGCAGTGTTCTATCCGGGCGGCCACGGTCCGCTGTGGGATCTGGCCGAAGACGCCACATCGATCGCGCTGATTGAAGCCACGCTGGCCGCCGGCAAGCCAGTCGCTGCCGTATGCCACGCTCCCGGCGTGCTGCGCCACGTAAAGTCGGCCGATGGTAAACCGTTGGTCCAAGGCAAGTCGGTCACCGGTTTTACCAATACCGAGGAAGAGGCCGTCGGCCTGACCAAAGTGGTGCCGTTTCTGGTGGAAGACATGCTGAAAAAGAACGGCAGCAATTACAGCAATGGCGGTGACTGGCAGCCGTACGTTGTCTGCGACGGCCTACTCATAACCGGTCAGAATCCAGCATCATCCGAGCCCGCCGCAAAGGCGTTGCTGCAGATGCTGGGCGGATAAGAGACTATGCGGCAATTATCGACCTTCGAAATCTCGGCGGTACCCGCCAACTAGACCATTTACTCTTCGACAGCCTGCTCCAAGGCGTAGAGTAAAATTCGCCCCCCCATGCGCTTCTCCGACTTCGACCAACGTCTCGCCGCTCACGGCGCCCTGCCCGTCCATCGTGGCCGGGTCGTGCGCGCCTGGCTAAGAGGGCAAGCGCTCGACATCGGCACGCGACGACGGAGCTCCGAGCACTTTCTACCTCTCGCGCTGCGCGACGCCGTGCCTGCCTTGACGGCAGAACTGAACGGCCTGGCCCGCGTCCGCTCCGAACATGCCAGCAACGACGGTTCTCGCTTACTCATCGAACTCGCTGACGGGCAGCTGATGGAAAGCGTGCTGTTGCCGCGCGACGGGCTCTGCGTCTCCACCCAGGTCGGCTGCGCGGTCGGATGCCGCTTTTGTATGACCGGCAGGAGCGGCCTGATCCGCCAAGTCACGAGCATGGAAATCCTCGCCCAGGTCGTGCTGGCGCGGCGTCTGCGCGCGGTGAAGAAAGTCGTCTTCATGGGCATGGGTGAACCGGCGCACAATCTCGACAACGTGCTGGAAGCAATCGACCTGCTCGGCACCGAAGGCAATATCGGCCACAAGAATCTCGTGGTCTCCACCGTGGGCGACCTGCGCGTGTTCGAAGCCCTGCCGCAACAACGCGTCAAGCCTGCACTGGCGCTGTCGTTGCACACGACCAAAGCCGAACTGCGTGAACACCTGCTGCCCCGCGCACCGAGAATTTCGCCGGAAGAACTAATCGAACTTGGCGAGAGATACGCTCGCGACACCGACTATCCGATCCAGTATCAATGGACACTGCTCAAAGGCATCAACGACGGCGACGACGAACTCGATGCAGCAGTGCGTCTGCTCAAGGGCAAGTACGGCGTGCTCAATGTCATTCCCTTCAATAGTCTCGAAGGGGATGACTACCGGCGCCCCGATTCCGAACGCATCCGCGAGATCGTTCACTATCTGCAGAGCCGTGGTGTGCTGACTAAGGTGAGGAATAGCGCAGGGCAGGATGTGGACGGCGGCTGTGGCCAGTTGCGGGCGCGCGCTGTTGGCGCAGAGCACGCGGTCGAACTGCGGCTCAAGCGCACTACGAAGCCCGAAACCAGTTAACTTCGATATACTACGCAGCACGCAGGGGTACTTGCCGGTCGACAGGCCGGTGGGTTGAGAAAAACCCTTCGTACCAGTACGGATAACGCCGATGCTGGGAGCGTGCTCGTTATTCTTCAATCGACTTCGCGTCGTCAGCTTCACGAGATAGATCCCTATCGGCTCCATAACCCTTTTGGAGCTCACCTTTGAAAACCCACACCATCTTTCCCGCCCGTGATACGGCCATGACCTGCGCCGACCTCACGCACCTGCCCCGTTCCCGCAAGGTTTATCAGACCGGGTCCAGGCCCGATCTGAAAGTGCCGTTTCGCGAGATTTCGCAAGACGACACCCCTGCTGCGCTGGGCGGCCAGCCCAACCCGCCGATTACGGTATACGACACCAGCGGGCCGTACACCGACCCGAATGTGACGATAGACCTGACCCAAGGCCTGCCGCCCCTGCGTGAGCAATGGATCGCGGAACGCGGCGATACCGCCAGGCTCGACGGCATCAGCAGCCAATATGGCCGGCAACGCGAAAGCGACGAACGCCTGGACGCCATACGGTTTACTCGCACCAGGCCGCCTCGTCGCGCGCTGCCTGGACAGTGCGTGACGCAGATGCACTATGCGCGTCGCGGCATAGTCACCCCCGAGATGGAGTTTGTGGCCATACGGGAAAACTTGCGCCGCGAGCAATACATTGCCGCCCTGGCGGCTGCCGGCCCGGAAGGCGAGCGCGCCGCGCAACGCCTGCTGCGCCAGCACGAGGGGCAATCATTCGGCGCCGCCATTCCACCTTCGGTTACGCCGGAATTCGTTCGCGACGAAGTGGCGCGCGGCCGAGCGATCATTCCCGCCAACATCAATCACCCGGAATCAGAACCGATGATCATCGGCCGCAACTTCCTGGTGAAGGTCAATGCCAACATCGGCAACTCGGCCCTGGGGTCCAGCATTCAGGAAGAGGTCGAGAAGATGACCTGGGCGACACGCTGGGGCGGTGATACGGTTATGGATCTGTCGACCGGAAAAAACATCCACGAAACCCGCGAATGGATACTGCGCAACTCGCCGGTACCCATCGGGACGGTGCCGATTTACCAGGCGCTGGAAAAAGTGGACGGCCATGCCGAGGCTCTGACGTGGGAGATCTTCCGGGACACGCTGGTGGAACAGGCCGAGCAAGGCGTGGACTACTTCACGATTCATGCCGGTGTACGGCGCGAATTCATCGAGCTGACCACTCGGCGCCTGACCGGCATTGTTTCACGCGGCGGATCCATCATGGCAAAGTGGTGCCAGGCCCACGGACGCGAAAGCTTTCTGTATGAGCGCTTTGAAGAAATCTGCGAAATTATGCGGGCCTACGACGTAAGCTTTTCTTTGGGAGACGGCCTGCGACCCGGCTCGGGCCACGACGCCAACGACGAGGCCCAGTTCGCCGAGTTACGCACCCTGGGCGAACTGACGCAAATTGCGTGGAAGCACGACGTTCAAACCATGATCGAAGGCCCCGGCCACGTGCCCATGCACCTGATCAAGCAAAACATGGACCTCCAGCTTGAGCACTGCCACGAGGCGCCCTTCTACACTTTAGGGCCGCTTACCACCGACATCGCCCCCGGCTACGACCATATTACGTCGGGTATCGGCGCGGCCATGATCGCCTGGCACGGCACGGCCATGCTTTGCTACGTAACGCCCAAAGAGCACCTGGGCCTGCCCAACAAGCAGGACGTGAAGACAGGCATCATTACCTACAAGATCGCCGCGCATGCCGCTGACCTGGCAAAGGGTACGCCCGGCGCGGCCATTCGCGATAATGCCTTGTCGAAGGCACGCTTTGAGTTTCGTTGGGAAGACCAGTTCAATCTGGGCCTCGACCCCGAAACAGCGCAAGCGTTCCATGACGAGACCCTACCCAAGGACTCAATGAAGTCTGCACGGTTCTGCTCGATGTGTGGGCCGAACTTTTGCAGCATGAAGCTGACTCAGGACGTGCACGAAAACGCTAATTAAAAAGGGCGCCTTCCATATGCTGGCAGGGCGGCTACATCAAGCCGCCCAATAATTGATCAACGCACTGTCGGGCGACGATCCACTCTTCGTTGGTGGGCTCGACCCCAACCGCGACGTGGCTATTGGCCGCCGAAATTACGGGCGCGTCAGCCGCGTTGGCCGCGTCATCCAGGGTCAGGCCAAGAAAACCCAACTGACGACAAATGCGTTCTCGAATCGGTGCGCTGTGTTCGCCGACGCCGGCCGTGAACACCAATAGATCGAGCCCCCCCATGGCGAACACCATGGCACCGATCTCGCGGACGATGCGGCGCACATATAAATCGAGTGCGGCGCGTGCGCGCTTACCGGTGTCGTCGGTGCGCGACTCGGCCTGCAGCAGCACCCTGGGCTCGGACGACAGGCCCGACACGCCCAGCAAACCCGACTCGTAATACAGCACCTGCCCCACCTGTTCGAGGGTGAGCTTTTCGATCTCCATCAGATACAGCACGGCTCCCGGGTCGAGCGCGCCCGTACGGGTACCCATCATCAGACCGTCGAGCGACGAAAAACCCATGGTGGTTGCCACGCTTTCAAGGTTCTGCATGGCACACAGGCTGGCACCACTGCCCAGGTGCGCCACAATGACACGCCCTCTGGCCAGATCGCCATGGCGCTCGGCCAGGGCGATGGACATGTAATGATACGAAAGGCCATGAAAACCATAGCGCCGCAAGCCGCGTTGCCAGGCGTCCCACGGCAGCGGCAACATCTTTTCGACATCAGGCAAAGTGCTGTGAAAAGCGGTGTCGAAGCAGGCAACCTGAGGCGTGCCGGCGTTAGAGGCAAGTATCGACTCAATCGCCTCGATGGCAAACGGCTGGTGTAGCGGCGCCAGGGGTATATAACTTTTCAGGTCGGCCAATACTGAGGCATCGACCCGAACCGGCTGAAAGTACTTGGTACCGCCGTGCACGACACGATGACCGATGGCAGCCAGCTTTCGATCTCCCAGGCGCGCGTTAACCCGTGCCAATATGTGTTGAAGCGCAGCATGGTAGGGCTTGTTTGCATCCAGCGAAACCGGCGCCGGATCCACGCCGGTTTCACCGAAGGTGGGCGCCTTGTCGCCTATGCCCTGCACCTTGCCGTTCCATACCGGCCGGCGCGGCAACGGGGTGCGGCCTGCATCAAACACCGCGAACTTGACGCTGGATGAACCGCAATTAAGAACAAGGATCAAGTCGCCCTGGGTGGCGTAACGGTCGGCTGGGGTCATGGGGGGGAGGTCTGGAAATGACGCGACAACAACAGCGCAATGGCGCAAGAAGCCATGCGTGTTTCGCGTGAATCAGCGCGGCTGGTCAGCACAATGGGCACCTTGGCGCCCATCACAACCCCAGCGGTGGCGGCGTCGCCCATGAACTCAAGCTGCTTGGCCAGCATATTGCCACTTTCCAGGTCGGGCACCACCAGAATGTCCGCATGACCGGCCACTTCCGACCGTATGCCTTTGACACGTGCGGCAGAAATGGACACTGCGTTGTCGAACGCCAGGGGGCCGTCGAGCAACGCGCCGGTGATCTGGCCTCGTTCGGCCATTTTGCATAGGGCTGCCGCATCAAGCGTTGCCGGCATGTCGGGATTGACCGTTTCCACCGCCGCCAGAATGGCCACACGTGGCTCGGCCACGCCTATGGCATGGGAAAGCTCAATCGCGTTGCGAACGATGTCGGCCTTTTCAGCAAGCGTCGGTGCGATGTTGATGGCCGCATCGCTGATAATGAAAGGCCGCGGGTAAGCCGGAGTCTGCATCAGATAGCAATGGCTAAGACGCCGCTTGGTACGCAGGCAGGCCTTGGGATTCAACACCGCCCTAAGCAGTTCATCGGTGTGAAGGCTGCCTTTCATCAAGGCATCGACCTCGCCTTTGCCCGCCATTTGCGCGGCACGCTCGGCCGCCGCATGACTGTGCGGCACGTCTTCGATTTCGAGGCCGGCAATATCCAGCCCGGCGTCGGCCGCAGTGGCCAAAAGTTTGGCCTTGGGCGCCACCAGCACAGGCTCGATCAGCCCCGCCCTGTGCGCCTCCAGCGCACCCGACAGGCTCAGAAGGTCGCATGGGTGAACCACCGCCATGCGAATGGTGCCCAGGCTCTTGACCCGATCGAGCAGGCGCTGCAAGCCTCCACCGGAGTAAAGCCGCACCTCTGGCAACGTTGCACTGGCGCGCTCGATCTGCTGGGTTGCGGCAATTACAGTGGCTTCGCCCTCAATCGCGGTCTGGCCATGCTGGTTGACGCAACGGCAGGCAAGCACCACCTGCTTGGTTGCCGGATCAAGGCCGGTGACCGTAACGCTGATGGTCAAGGTGTCGCCCACCCGCACGGGTGCGCAAAACCTTAGGGTTTGAGCGCGATACGTGGCGCCCGGCCCCGGCAAGCGAGTACCCAGCACGCCCGAAATAAGGCTTGCGCCCCACATGCCGTGGGCGATGACGTCGTTCAGCTCGGTAGAGGCCGCAAACTCAGGGTCGATATGCTGCGGGTTGACGTCGCCCGAAAGTATGGCAAATAGCTGAATGTCTTCGGGTGTTAGTGTTCTTTCGATGCTTGCGCTGTCTGCGATCGAGATTTCGTCAAAGGGCCGGTTGCGCAACAAACCAGTTGGAAACGTATTGCTCAAGGAGTTTTCCATTCAGTTATTCAATACAAATGCTGGCCACCATTGATCGCCAAATTGCTGCCGGTCAGAAAGGCGGCGTTCTCGCTGACCACATACACGACCAAGTCGGCCACCTCGGCCGGTTCGCCCAGACGGCCAATGGGAATCTGCGGAATAATCTGCGATTCGAGTATGTCTTTGGGTACTTCGGCCACCATGGGCGTGTTCAGATACCCCGGCGAAATAGTGTTGACGGTAATGCCCTTACGCGCCACTTCCAGCGCCAACGACTTGGTAAACCCGTGAAGCCCCGCCTTGGCGGCGGAGTAGTTGGTTTGCCCAAACTGGCCCTTTGAACCGTTAACCGAAGAAATGTTGACAATGCGGCCCCAACCGCGCTCGAGCAGGCCGTCGATGAACGGCTTGGTCATGTTGTAGGCCGAATCCAGGTTGGTTCGCAAAACCGCGTCCCAGTTTTCTTTACTGAGCTTACGCAGCGTAGCGTCGCGGGTAATACCGGCGTTGTTGACGAGAATATCCACCTCGTGGCCATCGGCCTGGAGACGATCGGCCAGCGCCTGGGTAGAGGCGTAATCTGCCACATCAACCGGATACGCCTCAAACTCGTAGCCTTCGACGGCTTGTTGCTTTAACCAGCCCTGAGCATAGTCGCCGGAAACGTCGCCGTGCCCCTGGAAATAAGTAAGTAGCACCTTATGGCCGGCATCCTGCAAAGCGCGCGCTATGGCCAAGCCCAGCGTGCCAAACCCGCCGGTTACCAGCGCAGTACGTTGAATTGTCACGACCTGGGCTCCTTTTTTACTTTTGAGTGACATAAACACCCGGCGCGTCGCCCAGAACTTTGTAGCCCTTGCTGGGCGCACCCATGCGGGGCGGCTTGACCTGCGCACTGGAACGCCGGCTTAGCCATGCATCCCACTCGGGCCACCACGAGCCGTCTTTGTGATCGGCATACTCGGCCCATTCTTCAGGTGGCAGGTACAGCCCGCCTTCGGGACGCGTGTGAATTCGGTAATTTCGGCGAGGCCGCCCCGGTTCGCTGACGATGCCGGCATTATGTCCGCCGCTGGTCAGCACAAAAGTAAGCTCGGCGCTGGTAAGGTGGCTAAGCCTGTAGACAGATCGCCAGGGGGCTACGTGATCGGTCAACGTACCCACTGCAAATACCGGCCAGGCCAGATCACCCAACGACACGGCTCGTCCATCTACCTGATAGCGCCCCTCGCTGAGCTCGTCGTTAAGAAACAGGCGCCTCAGGTATTGCGAGTGCATTTTGGCCGGCATGCGCGTGGCATCGGCGTTCCAGGCCATAAGGTCGAACATTGAGCGGCGCTCGCCGAGCAGGTACTCGTTAACCAGCCGCGACCACAACAGGTCGTAAGAGCGCAGCATCTGAAAGGCGCCGGCCATCTGCTCGGCCCGCAAGCAACCCGCCCGGTTCATTTGGGCTTCAAGCAGGGTGACCTGGCTTTCGTCAATGAACAAACCCAACTCGCCCGGTTCGCTGAAATCGGTTTGCGCTGCAAAAAGCGTTAGCGACGCCAACCGCTCGGTTTCGCCGTCGCGCGCCATGGCAGCCGCCCCACTGGCAAGCAAGGTGCCGCCCAGACAATAGCCGGTGGCATGCACCTTGCGATTCGGAACAATGGCATTGACGGCATTGAGCGCAGCGCGAAAACCAAGCTCAAGATAGTCGTCCATGCCCATGTCGCGCAGTTCGGGACCGGGGTTGACCCATGAGATGCAAAACACGGTATAGCCCTGGTCGACCATGTACTTGATCAGGGAGTTATGAGGCGAAAGATCCAGAATGTAGTACTTCATGATCCACGCAGGAACCACGAGTATCGGCTCAGCATGCACCGTTTCAGTGGTCGGCGCGTACTGAATCAGCTCCATCAGTTCATTCTTGAACACGACCTTGCCGGGCGTGACAGCAACGTCGCGCCCAACCACGAAGTTCTCGGTGCCGTGCTGGGGCTGATCGGTAAGCACGCGCTGCATGTCTTCAAGCATGTAGGTCAGCCCGCGTATCAGGTTCACACCCCCTTCCTCGCGGGTACGCCGCCATACCACCGGGTTGGTAAATGGCAGGTTGCCGGGCGAAAGCATGTCGAGCCACTGGCGCGCCCAGAACGCCACCAAATTCTGATGGTGCGGATCAACCCCCTTGACGCCTTGGGTTGCTTGCTCCCACCACCGCTGGCTGTCAAGAAAATGTTGGCGCCAAACAGAAAACGGCCATTGATCCCAGGCCGGATCCGCAAAGCGCCCATCAGGCTTGGTGGATGAGTCTTGGGAGCCCTGTTGCCGGGGAGCCAGATTGGCGATGTGCTCGTTTGCCTGGGTGAGCGCCAATTGCCATAGATCAAGCCGCTTGCCGGGCGAGACCGCCAAATGAGAGGCCCAGTCTATCCACGCAAGCAGGCTGGACATAGGCGACAAGGAAGCATTGGCGCGCGCCCAGGCTGCATGCACAAGCGGATCGAGCGTCTCAGCCGCTGAAGCCGTGGAGTTTTTCAAGCAGACACCTTATATATCAACAAGTTGTATTGTTTTTTATATGTTAGCCACTTACGCCCTGCCCCATGACAACCCTTCCGTTGCCCACACCAAGCATGGCATGAATCAACGGTAAACCGGCGACGAGCAAAAAACAACTTATGCTTTGGCAAGCAGCTCGTCGCGAAGCTCGGTAAGAATGCGACAAAACACCGTGGCCGGCAGCGAGGTAAGGGGCGACTCGGGCTCGTTGCCCACTCGGTGAATCAAGGTGCTTCCGGCGGTAGACATCAATACTTGCGCAAGGCCCGCATTCTGAACAATACGCGCGCGAATGGCTTTTGCGATCAGCTCATGGTGTTCGGTTGAACCATAAGCCAGCTTTTTTCCCTCCCAATACGCACCGCTGCGATCAGCCGTGTCGCCCAGATGCTTTGCGTCCCAACCGCTGGACACAAAAGCCTGCTCGCGCCTGGGGTCATCTTCGGGAAACTTGATGCCCTGTATGAAGCCTTCGATGGACGCGAAAAGCTTACCGTCAATGGAAAATGGAGAAAGCTGGAAATTGGATAAGGCCACGCCCTTCCAGTCGGAAGAAGTGCTGGAAACGTTCAGTGTTGATTCGGTCTGACCCATCGTGCCCGCCTACTATGCATGGATGAAACCTTGGATTGTATCTTTGACTGTGGCTTGCAATAGCAGCAAGTTTAGATAGTGTATAATGGCAGGCTTAGCTCAACACGCTTATAAAAACCTTAAGAACAAAGCGGTTAAGTGATACGGCGCAATGGCAGAGTGGTTATGCAGCGGATTGCAAATCCGTGTACCCCGGTTCGATTCCGAGTTGCGCCTCCAGAATTTCAAATCTTGTTCAAGTACTCCACCCCCGTCTCCAGCCTGCCATTCGGGTGCAGTAGCATCCAGCGAAAGCCGGGGCCCAGGGCATCTAGCTGAAACTCTTTGCTGCGCGGTGCGAACTGAAACGCCGTAGAAGGCGATGCCAGCACCTGTATGGGCGGTAGTGCCGTCTTGTACCGTTTAGCGTCACGCTGAAACCAGTATTCGTGCTCTTGATGCACATGCCCGCACAGCACTGCCTGCACCTGTGGGTGCGGCGCCATGCATTCAAAAAAAGACGCCGAATCCATCAGCATGAATTCGTCGAGCCATGAACTATGTACCGGGACAGGATGGTGATGCACAACGACCAATACCGGACCCGTGGTGCCGTCTAGCGCCATGCTTAGGCCGTCGAGCGCACGCTTACTTAGTCGCCCCGCGTCCTGGCCCGGCAAACTGGAATCAAGCAGCACAATACGCCAGCCCGCAATGTCTATCCATTTTGGCGCCATGCCCTTGCAAATTTTGAAAAATGTGCCGGCATGGTCGTGGTTTCCGGGCAGCCCGTAAACCGGTGAGCGCAAACGCCGCATATGTTTAAGAAAACGTTCGTAGGCTGCTCTATGACCCGTGTCGGCAATATCGCCGGTCGCCAGCACCAGATCGGGCTCTTTATGCAGACGGCTGGGCAGTGCCTGAAGCACGGCTCCCAAGGTAGCATCGGTTAACACACCCGAGACCGGTACCGTTTCAGATGCTGCCAGA
>NZ_DATJBQ010000074.1:0-40523 GCF_035515275.1 Pusillimonas sp. | reverse complement strand
ACGCTTGACAAGCCCCAGTCGCGGGCGATGCGAGCCCAATGATCAAGGTCTTGCGAGTCGACTACGCCGTCCATGTTGCCGTCGCCGGGGCATTCGGGGTTCGAGGCCAGGATGCGGTCGAGCTTCTGGCTAAGGTCGTCGTACACGGCTTTAATCTGCGCGTTCGTCGTCCAATCCAAATTTGTTTTGTCTTTATCGAGCAATGGTGTAGGCACAGCTTGATTGACCTCGAACAATTCTTCGGTTTTCAGCGTGACGAATTTTCCGTCCACGTAGTGTTCGCTGACGTTGCGCACCAGCTTATAGCGCTCGTTGCGCACCGCTACCGAAGACTCCGGAATGAGATTTAACTTGTCCTGACGCGGACTGGCGTTGTAACGCGCTTCATTGACGTCGGCGCAGCTCTTGTAACCGGCCCCGCCATTCTTGATGACCGAGCTATCGGTATAGCCGGCCCCCCACCATACGCCCAGGTTGTCTTCACACACGCTCTGCGACGTAGGTATGACGGTGCAGGCCGTATCAATGACGCAGGGCCCGTTGCGACCGCCGTTGGCCTGCAGGTTCAAGCCGCCCATGGTGAAGTTGATGGTGCGCAGGCTGCCTTGACCCGGGTTGGTCAGGTAGGGCTGGATGCCAACAGAATCCACAGTGCGTGGCACCGCCTGGTGCACATCGATACCGGCCACCTCGCCGAAGAACTGGAACAAATCAACCATATTGACCATGTGGTCGACTTCGCGATCAGGCTGAACCACTTGGGGACCGGCAATGATCAGAGGGTCCCAAACCCCTGTCTGATAGGCGCTACCCTTGGCCCGCGATGGGTCAAAGGGCAGTTTTACGGCGGTGGCCAGCGAACCGTTGTCGCCGACGATGACAATGACGGTGTTTGATGCCTTGGGATCGTAATTCAGGCTGCCGTCACTGTTGTACGTGGCCATTTTCGTTTCGACCAGCAAGCGGCCGAATTCGGTGTCCAGTGCTTCGGTCATGCGGTCCTGAATAACCCGGACGCCGATTGGACTTAGCGCGCCGTCGTCGGTGCAGCTCAACTTATCAAGTGGACCAACATCGCCCTGCAGCAGCCTTTTAGGTGGTTGCTGCCATGGGGTGTGGGCAGCGCTGTAGCTGACGGTCGCCATCCAGGGCTTATCGGCGGGGCGCGAGTTGATCCATTCAATGGCTGCGTCGGTTTCTATGGTGGTTCGATAGCCCCGGGCTCGCGAGTCGGTCAGCGGCACTTCTTCAAGCTGGCCGTTGTTGATGATGACCAGCGGCGACACGTAGTAGGCGTTTTCGCGGTTGAATGCCAAAGCGGGGGTAGGCGAAACGCAGCTTGCACTCGGGACCAGAATGCCCCCGGAGTCCAGGCACTGCAGGCCCGGCGCATCATCCTGGAGCGAGTTGCGCGTAATGACGCTGCAACTGCCGTCAGGCTGATAACAGGCGCCACGGTCTCCCACTGTGGCTGTGCCCGTCGTAAACCCGCAGCTGGAGAGTCCGGCAGCATCCACCCCCCCGGCCGTTTTGTCGATGGAGCCGGGCAGCCCGCCCACCCAGCCATAGAAGTGGTCCCAACCCAACACGCTGGGCGTAAGGTTGCCTGCCTGGTTGTTTTCGGGGCCGGCCAGGTGAAACTTACCAAACATGGCGCTTTCGTAGCCGGCCTGCTTCAGCACTTTGGGTGTGGTGGCATCGAACGGCGACAGCTGCGAATTGGCCAGGTCCTGAGGCCCGATTGCCTGATGAATGCCGGTACGATGGGGGAAGCGACCTACAAAAAATGAGGCACGCCCCGGCGAGCACTCGGGCATTGACCAGGTGTTGCGGAAACGCACCCCCGCCCGGGCGACGGTGTCGATGTTTCGCATGTCCGGACCTACGGCGCCTCCATAGCCAAACACCTTCATCTGGTCGATACCGACGTCGTCCATGATGACGAACAATATATTCGGTCCTTGGGCGGTATCGGACGATGAGCCCCCGCACGCGGTAAGCGCAAGCGCGGCGATGCCGGCCGCGAGTGTGGCTGAGACTGCTTTATTCAATTTTATTCTCCGGTGCAGAGCGACAACACGGTAACGGCTGTATCGAGGGAATCTCTCAAATTCCGAAAAAGCGTAACAGATCTAAGCTGAACTGCAAGAAAAAAATGCAATAGGAAAAACGTCTGATAGGCCGAGGCCGGCTTGAACCCGTTTCGGAAAAACGGTGGGCATGAGGCTTGCCTGCGGCGACTCAGACAGGTACGCATAAGTTTGGTTAATTGGAGGTCGGATGGCCTGGGTCAAAGGCTTGCACATCGTCGCAGTTATTTTCTGGAGTGCGTCTCTGATCTACCTGCCGATACTCATGGCTGGGCACAGCCCGCGCTTGTCCAACCCCGCATATCTGCGCCTGCACGGCATGGTGCGCCGAATCTACTTATGGGTCGCCTCGCCTTTTGCCATTGCAGCCATTGTCAGCGGCACCGCCCTGATCCCCTTGCGCGATGTGACGGCCCCGTGGTTTGCGGTGAAGTTGTTGTTTGTTGCGGCGCTCGCGGTGATCCATGCCCGATGCGGAATCATTCTTGCAAAGCAAAGCCATCGCGCCGAGCGCGCCAATGCTGTGTCGCGCCTGGCGCGCATTGGCCTGCCGATTATTCTGTTTCCGTGTGTGCTGTGGCTGGTACTGGCCAAGCCGGCGATCCGATTCTCGCTCGCCGTTCCGTCTGTCGCCGTCAAGCCTCTTTTACGCCTACCCGTTCCTCAAACACCAGCTTGCCACCCAGCCAACCGGCCACCGACACCAGCAGCAAACCTAGCGTGGATAGACTCAAACCCCACGGATAGATGGCGGCGACCGGGTCGGGCAAGCGCATGAACCAATTAAGAAAGGCGACCGACAACAGCATCACGGCCACAACGAAATGGCTCCAGGCGGCCGCGCGGCGCCTTATTGAACGGATTATCAATAGCTCGGCCGCGCCGATCAGCCCCGCCACGATTCCCATGAAGGTGCCCGCGCCCAATAGCCAAAGTGAGAGCCGGGCCCAGAAAGCATCGAACGTAAATAAAAAGGCCGCGTCGCATGCCAGGGCGCTTATTAGGAATGCAATCGGAAACGGCACCACCATGGGGTGGATGGGGTGGCTGCCCAGGGCAACCGCCGTTTGGGATTGTTTCTTCTCAGGCTTGCGCAGCCGAAATCGCATCATTGGGCGAGCTCTTTCAGTATGGACGGGTGAACGGGCTTGGCGGGGCAAGCAAGTGGCGTGCCTTCGTCGGTGGGTCTCGCCGCCGGCCGCGGGAAGCCTGTTGCTGGTGGCCGGTTGCGGCCCGACGCCATTGTCCACACTGAACCCCGGTACCGCGCAAGCCGCTCATGTCGCAACCGTGTGGTACGCGATGGCGTGGGGCAGCCTGGTGATCGTGCTGTTCATGCTTGCGCTGGTGCTCGTGGCCGTTCGGGCCCGCTCGGGGGGGAGCCCTGCTCATGCCCGGTGGCTGCTGTTGGGCGGCGGTGTGCTGTTTCCGGCAGGTGTCATTGCTGCGCTGCTGGTGTACGCCCATCTGTCGGGCCCCGAAGTGCCCGAGCCGCAATACCATGTGCAGGTTACCGCCAGGCAATGGCGATGGGAAGCGGCCTACCCCGATGCCCCCGATCGAACGAAGCGCTCGACAAACGTCATACATATTCCGGCCGGAATCCCTACCTTGATCGAGCTGCGTGCCGTCGATGTGATTCACAGCTTTTGGGTGCCCAGGCTGGGCGGGAAAATGGACGCCATTCCCGGTCGCGTGAACCGGCTGGTGTATACCGCTGATCAGCCCGGGACCTACGAAGGCCAGTGTGCCGAGTATTGCGGTGCCGGCCATGCCGCCATGCGTTTCCAGCTGATTGCGCACGAGCCCGACGACCTTGAGCAGGTGCTGGCGGCATTGCCCACAGACCAGGATCAAACACCATGAATGACAGCCCCGATACCGACGCCCGGCATCGGGCCCTGGATGCGCACTGGCGCTCTCCCCCGGGATGGCGCAGCTTGTCGGCCGTCAACCATACGGCCATGGGGCGGCGCTTCATGGTGGCCGCGCTCTGTTTTTTTCTGGTCGGCGGCGTGCTGGCCATGCTGATACGGGCGCAATTGGCCACGTCGCACAGTGGATTCCTGGATAGCGAGCTCTACAGCCAGATCTTTACCATGCATGGCACGCTGATGATGTTCATGTTCGCCATCCCCATGCTTGAAGGATTTGCATTTTATCTGCTTCCCAAGATGCTGGGTTCGCGCGATCTGGCGTTTCCGCGCCTAGGGGCTTATGCCTGGTGGTGCTACTTGTTCGGTGGCTGTATTTTGTTGGGGGGCATGGCGCTGGGTCTGGCCCCTTCGGGCGGATGGTTCATGTACACACCGTTGGCGGGCAGCCGGTACACCCCGGGCATCAATAGCGATATCTGGCTGATAGGCATCACCTTTGCCGAGATTTCGGCGTTGTGTGGGGCGGTGGAGCTGATCGCGACCATCCTCAAAATGCGCGCGCCCGGAATGAGCCTGGCACGCATGCCCATCTTTGCCTGGTACATGCTGATTACCGCCGGCATGATACTGGTGGGCTTTCCCCCACTGATACTTGGCAGCATATTGCTCGAGCTTGAGCGCGCCTTTGGCCTGCCTTTTTTTACCGTCGATCTGGGTGGCGACAACTTGCTGTGGCAACACTTGTTCTGGATGTTCGGCCACCCCGAGGTCTATATTATTTTTCTGCCGGCCGCCGGCCTGGTGTCGACCATGATCCCCACGTTTGCGCGGCATCCGCTGGTGGGTCATGTCTGGGTGATAAACAGCGTGGTGGCCATGGGTTTCCTGAGTTTCGGCCTGTGGGTTCACCATATGTTCACGGTCGGTATTCCCCAGTTAAGCCTGGCGTTCTTTTCTGCGGCCAGCATGCTGGTCGCCATTCCCACAGCCATACAGTTTTTTTCATGGATCGCTACGCTGTGGAACGGGCAGGTGCGCTTGCGTTTGCCCATGCTTTATCTGGGCGGTTTCCTGTTTATTTTTGTCCTGGGCGGGCTGACGGGTGTGATGGTGGCCCTGATTCCGTTCAATGTTCAAGTGCATGACACGCATTTTGTGGTCGCGCACATGCACTATGTATTAATAGGCGGGGCGGTGTTTCCGTTGATGGCGGCCGCCTACTACTGGATGCCCCTGCTTAGCGGAAGAATGCCCGCGGCCCGGATGGGGGCGGCAGGCTTCTGGTTTGTTTTCATTGGGTTCAATCTTACTTTTCTGCCCATGCACCTGACCGGCCTGCTGGGCATGCCGCGGCGCATTTTTACGTATTCAGAAGAGCTGGGGTGGGACCTGTTGAACCTGCTGAGCAGTGTGGGTGGATTCGTACAGGCGATTGGCTTTGGCATGTTTTTACTGGATATTGTGCTGCATGCACGCAAAGGCAATTTGGCGCGCCGGAATCCCTGGCAGGCGGGCACGCTGGAATGGACCCTGTCCATGCCGCCGCCCTCTTACAACTTTATAAGTATCCCCGAAGTCAACAGCCGCTACCCCGTTTGGGACACGCCCCAAATCAGCGCTCAGATTAGGCGGGGCGAAGGCTGGCTGGCCACTTACCCGCCGCCCACGCGCCAGACCTTGAGCGTCGATGTATTGACAGGTGATCCTCGTAGCGTCATCCATCTGCCGGGGCCCACCTGGGTACCCTTGTATGGGGGCCTGGCAACGGGCGTGTTTTTCTTGTCCCTGCTATTTAAGACCTATGCGCTGGCGATGGTCGCCGCCTTCGTTACCGTATCGCTGTTTGTGGTGTGGGTGTGGCAGCTGGCGCCGAAAGGGTTCCCGGCCCGAGTAGATGCCGAGCCGGGCGTCGATCTGCCGGGCCATTGGGCGGCAAGCGGCTCTCCGGGATGGTGGGGCATGGCTTGTTCATTGGCAGCCGATGCCGCCCTGCTCGGCTCCCTGATGTTCGGCTGCCTGTTCCTGAGCCTGTACGCACCTCACTGGCCCCCACCCGAGCGGCTGGGTTTTGACGCGCTTGCGCATGGGGTGTTGGTGGCAGCGTTGATCGGCTTATGCCTCACGGCTGTTGTGGCGTCGAAAAGAACAGCGCTGATCATGTGGCAGGCAGCGCGTCTTGCATGCGCGGTTGCAGCGCTCGTGGTCGTCGGTGTCTTGATTGCGCGGCTCGGCTCGCCGAGCCAACACGCTTATACCGCCCTGATGCTCGTCGTTCTTGTCTACATGAGCATTCATTTAGGGGTGAGCCTGATCATGTCCCTGTATGCGATGGCGCGAGGCGTGGTGCACAAAAATGCCGTGGGTGGTGAAGAGTTGCGCGTGCAGTCGTTATGGGTGGCCTTTACCGGACTAAGCGGCCTTGGGCTGACCGTGCTCATGCTTTCTTTGGGTGGTTCGACATGAAACGCGTTTTTGGCCCCGGCGAGCCGGCCTACCAGACGGGCCCCACGCTGTGGCGGGTCATCGCGGGATTCATCGTGTGGGCGATTGCATTCCTGCTGTTATATGTAGGCCATGCAGTAGCTTGTTTGCACGCTCCCACACAGGCGGATACTGCGGCGGTCAGCGCAGGGCTGGTCGTATTGTGGCTGGCACTGCTGGCCATAACCATCGTGCTGGCTGTGCGCAGTCAACGGTGTCGGCGGGCGGTTGGCGCCAAGGGGGGCCATCAGTCTCGATTTTCATGGCGGCTGACCTTTTTGCTGGACCTTTTCGCAGCAGGAGCGGTAGTACTTACGGGCTTGCCATTGCTGGTTGTGCCGGCCTGCATGTCATGAGTAGCGTCTGCGCCCGGCATGCACCAGTAACAACCCTTCTTTACTCCCCCCCCAGGAATGGTTAACCCCAATTTGTAACGAAACGTCTTGACCGGTGATGGGCAGGCGCGTAGAGTCGCTTCTGGCGCCTGAACTATTTGGCGTGAATCAGAACCATTGCAACAAAAATAAGACGCACCTCTGGAGGAAGCATGACTCGTAAACTGACGTTCGCGGCAGCCCTGACCGCCGGCTCGCTGGCTATCTTTGCCGTACCGGCGCAAGCAGACATTAACGTGGGCATTTCGTTGTCCACGACAGGGCCCGCAGCGGCCCTGGGTATTCCTGAACGAAACACGGTGCCCTTGCTGCCCACCACGATCGAAGGCGAGAAGGTCAATTACATCGTCCTTGATGATGCCACCGATGCCACTCAGGCCGGCCGTAACGCACGCAAGCTGGTTGCTGAAGACAAGGTAGACATCATCCTTGGCTCGTCATCCACACCGCCCAGCGCAGCCATGGCCGAAATCGCCAACGAGTCCAAAACCCCGCTGATTACCGTCGCGCCTGTCGAGCTGCCTGAAGACAAGAACAAATGGGTGTTTCGTGCGCCTCAGCATTACGACGTCATGGCCGACGGCCTGATCTCGCACATGAAGGCAACCGGGGTCAAAACCCTGGGCTTCATCGGCTACACCGATGCCTACGGTGAAAGCTGGCTTACTGCCATGAAAAAAGCCACCGAGGCCGCAGGCATCAAGCTTACAGCCGTCGAGCGTTTCAATCGCAACGACACCAGCGTTACCGGCCAAGCGGTCAAGATCGTCGCCGCCAAGCCTGACGCCGTGCTGGTGGTCGCTTCGGGCACGCCGTCAGTTCTGCCTCAGGTTACGCTGCAAGATCGAGGCTTCAAGGGCCAGATCTATCAAACCCACGGTACCGCCACCAAAGAGTTCATTCGTGTCGGTGGCAAGGCGGTCGAGGGCACCGTCATGCCCGTGGGTCCGGTCGTAGTGGCTCATCAGTTGCCCGACAGCCACCCTTCCAAGAAACTGGGCCTTGATTACACCGAGCGCTACGAGGCCAAATACGGCAAGGGTTCGCTCTCGGCGTTTGGCGCGCAGTTCTATGACGCCTTCCTGTTGTTCCAGAATGCAGTCCCTTCGGCTCTTAAGGCAGGTAAACCGGGCACAGCCGAATTCCGCGCTGCACTGCGCGACACCATCGAAAGCGCAAAAGAGGTTGTGGCCACCCACGGCATTTACAACATGACCCCTACCGATCACTTCGGTATGGACGCGCGTGGTCGAGTCCTAATTACCGTCAAAGACGGCGACTGGGCCCTAATCGACCTCGAAAAGGTCGGCAAATAAACACTAAGAACAGTCAATAATAATAGTCAATAACAACATTCAATAAAAAGCAATAAGCCGAACACACACGGCATGGGCGCGCCGGGATGGCGCGCCTACAAGACCAGTCTGTCTTGTCTGGCCCGCCTTCAAGGCGGGCTTTTTACATTGTTTTTTACATTGTGTTTGATACGGCGCGAGGGCCTTAGGACATAGTAAGGGTAGAATGAGCTCATACGGCTCGGCCGCCGCTTTGGCATTTAAAGCCAAGGCCGATCTTATTTTGCTGGTTCATCATTCAAACGGAGCTTGATATGTTTGCTAAATTTGCGTTTGCCGCCCTTCTGTCTGCTGCCGCCCTGCCGGCCATGGCCGCCAACTGCGAAGCCACCATCGAAGGCAACGATGCTATGCAGTTCAACCTCAAAGAAATGACAGTCGACAAATCCTGCGAAAAGTACACGGTGCACCTGAAGCACGTGGGCAAGCTGCCGGTCGCCGCCATGGGGCATAACTGGGTGCTGACCAAATCGGCCGACATGCAGGCCACGGCCACCGACGGCATGGCTGCAGGCGCTGCCAACGGCTACCTTAAAGCTGGCGACGATCGCGTCATCGCGCATACTGACATGATCGGCGGCGGCCAAGAAAGCTCGGTTACCTTCGACGTCAGCAAGCTCAAAGAAGGCGAAGAGTACATGTTTTTTTGTTCCTTCCCGGGTCACTGGGCAGTCATGAAAGGCCCACTTAAGCTCAGCAGCTAAGTCTTTACAGGCGCCGTCCAGTTAATCTTGGCGGTGCCGGCGACCTGATCGGTGATCAGGCAAGCTTTTCCGTTCAGGCGGCGTAGGCAGTTCAGCCGGTTTTGCAAAAACTTGCGAAGCCGGCTTAATTGCCTACGCCGCCTTTGTCATCTGAGCTGCTGCGCGACCCCAACGATGATCGGCAAGGCCTGCCCCTGAATCGCCAAATTTTTCGGAAGCGTTTTGTGAATTATCCACAAAGTCTGTGCATAACTATGCTGATAAGTCTTGGTCACGCCATCAAACTGTAGTGTGCGTCAGCCTTTGCGGTTCAATGGTTAAAAGAAATGCAGTTTGTAACAGCGCTGCGTGTTCTTTAAGCAGAAGACATGGTTATCCCTAGTCGTCTTGCGTGATTGCCGAGCCATTTACTTATGTATCATAAGTAAATTGTTCTACGCAAACGAAATCGAGAGGGTTTGGCATGACCATTGAGCAAGGCGAAGTACTGTGGCAACCCACAACACCGCAGATCAACGAAAGCCGCCTGGCACATTTCACCCAGTATCTGAAGGATGAGCACGGCAAAAGTTTTGATGACTACGCCGCGCTGTGGCAATGGTCGGTCGACGAGCTCGACGAGTTCTGGTCTGCCGTATGGCGCTTCTTCAATATTCAGGCCGACGGCGACCCAAGCACGGTGCTGGCCGATACCGCCATGCCAGGGGCTCGATGGTTTCCTGACGTAAAGCTCAACTACGCAGAACATGTGTTCCGCAACGCGGACACCAACCGCCCGGCCCTGCTTGCACGCAGCGAAGGCCGCGATTTGCGCGAGGTTTCCTGGCAATCGTTGCAGGAAGCGACCGGCGCCCTGGCGGCATACTTGCGCAAGGCGGGCGTAGAGCCCGGCGACCGCGTCGTTTCGTACATGCCCAACCTGCCTGAAACCGTGGTGGCTTTTCTGGCTTGCGCCAGCATTGGGGCGATATGGTCAAGTTGCTCGCCTGAAATGGGTGTGTCGGTGGTGGTCGACCGCTTTCGTCAGATCGAGCCCAAGGTCATGTTTGCTGTAGACAGCTACCGCTATAACGGCAAGGTCCATGAACGCGATCAGGTCGTTTCCGAACTGCTTGCCGAGCTGCCTTCGATCGAGCATGTCGTCCATGTGGGCGGCCCCGCCCAGGGCCCCACTCCGGCCTGGCGCGGGTATGTAACGTGGCACGAGGCCCTTTCACAGCCTGCACCCTTGCACTACGAGCGGCTGCCCTTCGACCATCCGCTTTGGATTGTCTATTCGTCCGGCACAACCGGCATGCCCAAGGCCATGGTGCATGGGCACGGTGGTATTGTGCTTACTCACCTCAAGACCATGCAGTTGCAACACGACGTGCGCAGCGGCGACCGCTTCATGTTCCTGGGCAGCACCGGCTGGATAGTCTGGAACCTGATGGTGGGCGGACTGTTGACGGGAGCAACCGTGGTCCTGTACGACGGCAACCCCACCTATCCCGATGCGCGCTCGTTGTGGAAATTCATCAATGACCACGGAGTCACTCATTTTGGTTGCGGCGCCGCGTTCTTGGTGCAGTGCAAGAAAGACGGCGTTGAGCCCGCCCGTGAAGGCGATTTCAAGGCGCTGCGGGCCATAAACTCTACCGGCTCCCCCTTGCCGCTTGATGCTTACGAATGGGTCTACAAGCACGTCAAGCGTGATTTATGGCTGGCCTCCATCAGTGGCGGTACCGATATTGCCTCGGGCTTTGTCGCCTGTGCGCCGAACCTACCCGTAACGGCCGGCGAGATTCAATGCCGAGAACTGGGGGTTGCCGCCTACTCGTTCACCGACGACGGAAGGCCTGTGGTCAACGAGGTTGGCGAACTGGTCATTACCAAACCCATGCCCTCGATGCCGCTTTTTTTCTGGAATGACCCCGGCAACAAGCGTTATCTTGAAAGCTACTTTGAAACTTTTCCGGGCTATTGGCGCCACGGCGACTGGATACGCTTCAGTCCCGAAGGTACAGCCGTTATTTATGGTCGTTCCGACACCACCATCAATCGTTACGGCATACGCATGGGCACGGCCGAAATCTATCGTGTGGTCGAAGAGCTGCCCGAAGTGCGCGACAGCATGGTGGTCGACCTCGAGTACCTGGGCCGGCCTTCGTACATGCCCTTGTTTGTGGTGCTCGCCGAAGGCGTCGAACTGGACCAGGCGCTGATCGCGCGCATCAAAGAGCAAATACGAACCAAGGCGTCGGCGCGCCATGTGCCCAACGAAGTGATCGGCGTGCGGCAGATTCCCCGCACCCTCAGCGGCAAAAAAATGGAACTGCCTGTACGCAAGCTGCTTCTGGGCGCAAGCGTTCAGAACGTCGCCAGCCCCGACGCCATGGCCAACCCGGAAAGCATGGCCTGGTATGTCGATTTTGCGGCCCGACTCAATGCAACCACCGCCGAATCCTGAAATGGCTTCGGCAGAACTGGCAACTCAAGCCACTACCGCCGCACAGGCGCAGGTCGAACAGCCTGCGCCTGGCTTGAAGCCGCCGCTGATGCAGCAGCTGCTCGGCTATCACTGTCGCCGTGCTTTCATTCGCGTACAGCCCTTCTCAGACGTAAGAATGGCATCTTTCAAATTGCGGCCGGCCGACTTTGCCGTCTTGAGCCTGCTTAGCGTCAACCCGGGCATCAGCCAAAAGCAGGTTGCTCAAGGCATAGGGGTAGCGCCGCCAAATCTGGCACCGGTGCTTGAAAGGTTGCAGGCACGCAAGCTGATTATGCGTCGTCGCAGCCCGCACGACGGCCGCATTCAGTCGTTTTCGTTGACGCCCGCCGGTAAAAGCCTGTGCGAGCAGGCTGAGGCCACCGCGCTGCAGATTGAAGAGCAAGCTGCCCATGCACTGTCGAGGCAAGAGCGCGACACCCTCATCGATTTGCTGCGCAAACTATACGAAAGCGTTGATGATCATAGTGCTGCATAAGTGCATCTGCCGTTTTAAATCGGCGTGCTCACCCAAAGCAGTACATACTTTGGTTTAAGATAAGCGCTTGAAACCTCATCCGTGCCGGCTGACGCGGATTCAATCGCTTTTATCAGGTGTCTTTCACATGAATACAGTACTTGTTCCCATCGACGGTTCGGAATCATCGCTTAACGCTCTGAAAGCAGCCCTGGCCATCACCGAAGGGCGCAGCGGCACTTCACTGCGTGTCATCACAGTGCAGCCGCCCATTGCATCAGGCAACGTCAAGCGCTTTATATCGGCAGAGATTCTCGACGAATACTACCAAGAAGAAGGCGAGAAGTGCCTGGTCGGTGCACGCGAGCTTCTGGCTCGGTCGACGGCGAAAGCAGAGTTTGAAGTGGTGGTGGGCTCAGTTGCCGAAAGCATTGTTGACTATGCCCAGAAGCACGGCTGCGATCATCTGGTAATGGGTACCCGCGGCTTGGGCCGGATCTCGGGCTTGTTGTTGGGGTCGGTCGCCACCAAGGTGCTCAGCCTGACCGACATTCCGGTTACTTTGGTCAAGTAGGCGCATTGCAGGCCCGACACTTTTCAGTTTGTCGGGCTTGTCTTCAGGGCTGCAGCCCTACTTTCAAGAGGCGGCCGTCGCGTTCGTCGGTCAGCACATAAAGATAGCCGTCAGGTCCTTGCCGCACATCGCGTATGCGTGCCCCCAGCTCCTTGAGCAGGCGCTCTTCCCCTGCAATGCGATCGCCTTCAAGTGTTAGGCGTATGACCGATTTATCGACCAACGCACCAATGAAAAGCGAGTTGGCCCAAGGCTTGAATCGATCGGAATCATAAAATGCCATGCCGCTGATGGCGGGTGATTTTTCCCAGACATAGTGTGGCGCTTCGGTACCCGGAGCTGATTTGCCCTTGGCCTCAGGAATGGCGAGGCCGGAATAATTGATGCCGTGGGTCGCCAGCGGCCAGCCGTAGTTTTTACCGGCCTGAGGAATATTTATTTCGTCTCCGCCGCGTGGGCCGTGCTCATGGGTCCATACCACTCCTGTTGCCGGATTTAGCGCAGCACCCTGCTGATTGCGGTGACCGTACGACCAGATTTCGGGGGCAACGCCTTCGCGGCCTACAAACGGGTTGTCTTGGGGTACGCTACCGTCGGCATTCACGCGAACCAGCTTGCCCTGCAATTTGTCCAGATCCTGAGCCGTGGGGCGTTGGTTGTTTTCGCCCAGGGCGATGTATAAGTGGCCTTTACCATCGAATACCAGACGGGAGCCGAAATGCACGCCGGATGATAGCTTGGGCTGTTGACGGAAAATAACTTGAAAGTTCTGGAGCCGACGCTTGTCGTCGGACAAGACCCCGTATCCCACTGCTGTGCCCGCAGGCCCTTCGCGGGGGTTGCGTATCGAGCCTTCTGCGTACGATAAGTAAACGCGCCGCGACTGCAAAAAATCGGGCGCCAGGACCACATCGAGCAAGCCTCCCTGGCCCTGGGCGAAAACCTGCGGCACGCCTTCGAGTGCAGGGGTCAAGCCGCTTGGCGGCGACCAGAACCGCAACCGGCCCGGCCTTTCAGTAATCAGCATCCCTTGGTTGTCAGGTAAAAAGGCCATTGCCCAGGGATTCTCAAGCCCCTTTAGCAGCGTGGTGACTTCAAGAGGCCCGGCCGGGCTTTGATAAATCTGGGTTTCAGCCTTGACCGGGCCTTGCAGTAAGGTCGAAAACAACAGTAAGACGCCCACCAGACTGCTTGTTCTGAATTTTTGTTTTTTAGTTGGGGTGTGCACACTAAACATGCCCGCTCCGGGTTCAAGCGTTCATTGCGCCGGCTAGGCCACCGGGTCGATACGACGCGGAAGATCGGGATCGGTGGCCGGTGGAGTCGGCCGCGACGGCGTTGCCGGAACGATGGGCGAAAAGCCCTTGCCGGCCTTATCGATAAAGCCGGCAAGCATATCGACAGGCACGGGAAAGACTAAAGTCGATGATTTGTCACCGGCCACCTGTGTAAGCGTTTGCAGATAGCGAAGTTGCATGGCCGAGGGCTGTTCGGCCAGCGTTTGCGCGGCTTCCATCAGCGCCTGTGCGGCCTGTTTCTCGCCTTCGGCGTGAATGACCTTGGCGCGACGTTCGCGTTCGGCCTCGGCCTGGCGGGCGATGGCTCGAATCATGCTTTCATTCAGGTCGATATGCTTGATTTCAACATTGGTGACCTTGATGCCCCAGCCGTCTGTTTGCTGATCGAGTATGACTTGAATGTCTTGATTGAGTTTTTCGCGCTCGGAAAGCATGTCGTCAAGATCGTGCTTGCCCAGTACGGCGCGCAAAGTGGTTTGCGCCAACTGGCTGGTGGCGTCCAGGTAGCGTTCAACCTGGATAATGGCCTTGTCGGGCGCCACCACCCTAAAGTAAATAACGGCGTTGACGCTGACCGATACGTTGTCGCGCGAAATAACATCTTGGCTGGGAACGTCCATGGTGACCACCCGAAGGTCGACGCGTACCATCTGCTGCAGCCCGGGAATGACAATAATAAGGCCGGGGCCCTTGACCCCCGTAAATCGCCCCAGGGTAAATATGACACCTCGTTGATACTCGCGCAGGATCTTTAGTGTATTGACCAGTATGATCACGATGGCGATCGCCAGCACGATCAGGCCAAAGTTAAGGTCGAAATCAATGAAGTACATAAGTGCTTTCCTTAATGATGAGTTAGGAATTGGATTCGGGCGGCACGCTGCCGGCATGTTCGATGAGCTCGACGTCGAGTGTCAGTCCATCCATTGAGACCACCCGTATCGGTTGCCCCGGCTGCAGTGGGGCGTGGCTTCGTACTCGCCAGAGTTCGCCTTGAATTTCGGCGTAAGCGATGCCGCTTTTCAGGTGGGTGACCCTGCCCTTCTGGCCTATCATGTATTCGGCGCCACTGACCACAGGCTTTCGGTGCGAACGCAAGGCAACCCGCCCCATCACCAGCAGCAAGGCAACGCTGAACAACGCCGAGCCCACAATAAAAGACAGACCCAGCTCGAAACCAGGCACGTCGCCGTCGGTCAGAAAGATGCCGCCAAGCACAAACGCCGCCACTCCCCCGGCCCCTGCAATACCGAAGCTTGGCAAAAACACCTCGGCCACCATCAGACTTAAACCCAAAAAGATCAGCCCTACTCCAGCCCAGTTTACGGGTAACAACTGAAAGGCATAAAAGGCCAAGAGCAGACAAATAAGGCCTGCAACACCAGGCCCGGCAAGGCCCGGGCTGGTGACCTCGTAGAACAGGCCATAGACGCCGATCATCATTAAAATAACGGCCACTTGCGGGTTGGCAATAAGCAATAACAGTTTGGTTCGCCAGTCGGGCTGAACCTGCTTGACTGCGGCGTCGGCTGTCTGAAGATTTGCTGTCAGGCCGTTCTGGAGCGTGATACGGCGCCCGTCCACCTTGCGCAACAGGTCGGGCAGGTCGTTGGCAACAACGTCGATGACGTTGCCGTTCAGGGCTTCTTGCGCTGACATGCTGGCGGCATCCAGCACGGCCTTTTCAGCAAATTCAGGATTGCGATCGCGAAGTTGAGCCAGGCTTCGTATGTAGGCGGCCGCGTCATTGCGTGCTTTACGCCCTGATGCATCCAAAGGCTCGGTGTCGCCCTGGTCGGGTTTCTTTTTGTCAGGCTGGGCGCCGCCAATTTGCACCGGAGTGGCGGCGCCGATATTGCTGGCCGGCGCCATGGCGGCGATGTGGCTGGCGTATAAAATGAAGGTGCCCGCACTGGCGGCGCGTGCGCCCGAAGGGGCCACATACGTTGCCACCGGAACAGGAGAGGCAAGTATGGCTTTGACGATGCTGCGCATTGAAGCATCAAGCCCACCGGGGGTGTCCAGGGTGATGACGACGAGCTGAGCCTGGTCTTTGGCGGCGCGCTCAAGCCCGCGAACGACAAAGTCGGAAGATGCCGGACTGATTACGCCGTCGAGCTGCAACTCGACGACGGGACTCTTGGCATAAGAGGCGGTTGCGCCGGCAAACAACATCGCCATGGCGATGGCCATGAATGACAGAATCAGCCAACGCGCGAGCGCAGTTTCGGGTTGTGCGGATCGGTACATGCGGCTTTCCGGTAGTCGGCGCCCCGCGAACGCCTACAGGTCAGTATAGTCTCATTGAACGAAGCTGCGGCCCCCGAATGCTTGTGTGGGGTCAGGCGGTCAGGCGGACACTGCCGCCTTGTCGGCCGGCTTGCGCAAGGGCCTGGCGGTGCGGGTAATTTCGTCGGCAAGAATCACCGCATGGTTGTGCTCGGTGTCGCGTGCGCCATACAGCAAGGTGATGTGGCTTGAATCAGCATGCTTCAAAACCTCGCGCAGGCGTTGAGCCTGCTCGGCAGTATGCAGTTCTTTTTGATATTCGGCACGAAAACGCTCCCAGCGTTCGGGCTTGTGGCCGAACCATTTTCGAAGCGCGGGGCTGGGCGCAAGCTGCTTGCACCACAGGTCGAACGGCAGGTCGTCTTTCTTGACTCCGCGTGGCCACATGCGATCGACCAGAATGCGAAAACCATCGTGGCCGCTTGGCGCCTCGTAGGCGCGTTTAATATCTACCTTCACTTTCATGGCTGCCTCCAGAGTGGGCACAGCGCCGTGTCTAATTATGGGTCATGTCGATGGGTACGATCCATTGCTCGTACTGTTCGGCGGTTACATGGCCCAACGCAAGCGCGGCTTCGCGCAGCGTCGTACCCTCGGTTTGTGCCTTTTTGGCAATGGCCGCCGCGTTGTCATAACCGATATGGCGATTAAGCGCAGTAACCAGCATAAGGTTTTTTTGCAGGTTGCTTTCAATGACGGCCGTGTTGGGTTCGATGCCCACAGCGCAATGGTCGTTGAAGGCCCGACTGGCGTCGGCCAGCAACGAGATGCTTTCAAGCACGTTGTGCACCATAACGGGCTTGTACACATTAAGCTGAAAATTGCCCTGGGTGGCCGAGAACGCCACCGCGGCATCGTTACCGAACACCTGCGCGCACACCATGGTCAGCGCCTCGCATTGGGTGGGGTTGACCTTACCCGGCATGATTGACGAGCCGGGCTCGTTGTCGGGAATGATCAGTTCGCCTATGCCGCAACGCGGACCGCTGGCAAGCCAGCGGACATCGTTGGCCATTTTGAACAGGCCACCCGCCAGCAGGCGCAGAGCTGACGACAAATTGGCCAAGGCGTCGTGGGCCGAAAGCGCAAAAAATTTGTTCTGGGCCGACTTGAACGGCAATCCCGTAATCTGGGCAATATGTGCTGCCGCGGTATCGCCAAAGCGCGGATGGGCATTAAGCCCTGTACCCACTGCCGTGCCGCCGATGGCCAGGTCGTAGATGCCGGGCAGCGTCGCTTCTACCGCCTTCAGGCCGAACGAAATCTGCTCGACCCAGGCGCCGATCTCTTGCCCCAGGGTTACGGGCGTGGCATCTTGCAAATGGGTGCGTCCGGTCTTGACGACACCGCTAAATTGGCGGGCCTTGTCGGCCAGGGTCGAATGAAGCTGGCGCAAGGCGGGGAAAAAATCGCGTTCGAGCTCTTGTGCCACTGCAATATGCATGGCCGTGGGAAAGGTGTCGTTGGAGGACTGGCCGCGGTTGACGTGATCATTAGGGTGAACCGGAGATTTGCTGCCCATGGCACCCCCGGCCAGCTCGATGGCCCGATTTGATATGACCTCGTTCGCGTTCATGTTCGACTGCGTGCCGGAACCCGTCTGAAACACCACCAAAGGGAAATGGTCGTCAAGCTTGCCCGAGATGACTTCGTCGGCAGCCTGCACAATAAGCTTACCGACGTTTTCGGGAAGCTCGCCCAGCTCGGTGTTGGCTTCGGCCGCAGCACGCTTGAGGATCCCCAAGGCGCGAATGACCGATGGTTGCCATTTGAACCGCGAGACGCCGATCGGAAAGTTCTGTATCGAGCGTTGGGTCTGGGCGCCCCAGTAGCGATCAGAGGGTACTTCGATGGCTCCCATGGAATCGGTTTCGACACGCTTGCTGACCATGAGCGGGCTCCTTTCCGGATAAAGTGCTTGACAAGGAATACGCCGGCGAACGCAGTTTCGCCGACATGCTTATCACTATACGCCTTCGTCCGGGGCCTCGGCTAGGCGGTGCGCGCTGGAATAAGGCCACGCCAGAAATCGGCAACGTCGAGCAGCCTGTTGGCAAAGCCCCATTCGTTGTCGAACCACACCAGCACGTTGGCCATGCGCGAACCGCACAGCCGCGTCTGGCTGCCGTCAATAATGGCCGAGTGGGCGTTGTGATTGAAATCGACGGATGCGTGCGGCTGATCAGAGTAGGCGATAAGGCCCTTGGCCTGTTCCGCGGCAGTCTGCATCAAGGCATTGATGCCTTCGACGCTCAGGTCGCTGCCTGCCTGAAACATGAGATCAATTGCTGATACGTTAAGGGTCGGCACCCGTATGGCCTTGGCCTGTATGCGTCCGGCCAGCTCGGGTAAAAGGCGTTCGACGCCCTTGGCCAGGCCAGTGGAGACGGGCACGAACGACTGCATCGCCGAGCGGGTTCGACGCAGGTCTGAATTATGGTAGCCGTCAATAAGCGGCTGGTCGTTCATGACCGAATGCAAAGTGGTCAGGAAAGCCTGCTCCAGTCCAAACGTACTGTGCAACAGATCCAGCACGGGAACAATGGCATTGGTCGTGCACGAAGCATTGGACACCAGGCTTTCGGTGCCGGCCAGATGCTGATGGTTGATGCCATACACCACCGTGGCGTCCACATCGGCGGCGCTTGCGCCCGGGTGCGACAGCAACAGCCTGGGTGCGCCGGCACTGACGAACCGCTGGAGCTGCTCGCGCGTGCCGAACCGCCCCGAACACTCAATGAGCAGATCCAGATTGAAGTCTCGCCACGGAACGGCCTCGGGGTCGGTTTCATGGGTCACGGCAATGGCCTGCCCGTCGACAATAAGTTGATTCTCGCCCTGCCCTACGCTTGCGGGAAACACGCCGTGGGTGGAATCAAAGCGCGTCAGGTACGCCATGGTGTCCAGATCGGCCGGCTCGTTGATGGCCACAATGCTGAACCGGTCTTTTAACGACGATTCATGCAGCGCGCGCAAGACGCAGCGACCGATACGGCCGTATCCATTGATGGCCAGACGAAAAACAGTGTTCATGTTGAAGTAAAGAAGCCAGGGGGAGCGGCAAAACCACCAGTTTAAAGTAAACCTTTAAAAAGCGATGGAGAAGCCTCCGTCGACGACCAGTATGTGGCCGTTGACGTAAGACGCCGCTGGCGAGGCCAGAAATACCGCGGCACCGCTGATTTCGCGGGGCTGGGCCCATCGCTCGAGCGGGTTGCGGCCCAAGACGCGAGGACCTTGCACCGGGTCGCGCGCCAACTCGACATTGCTTTCGGTGGCAAAAGTACCGGGGGCAATGCCATTGCTGGTGATGCCATGTGGCCCGAATTCGACGGCCAACGCCTTTACCAGCCCGGCCAAGCCATGTTTGGCAACCGGGTAAATGGCATCGCCAGGCCGTGCCACCCGGTCGGCGATGGAAGTCAGTGTCAGAATCCGACCTTTCAGGCGTTCTTGCACCATGCGCTGTGCGCAAAGTTTCGACAGATACATGGTTGAGATCAGATCGACGTGCATGAGGGATTGGATGTCGGCCAAGCTGGACTCGCTGAGCGACTGACGCAAACGCACGCCCACATTGTTGACAAGAATGTCGGGCGTGCCGACGCTGGCACATAACTTTTCAAGCACGCCTTCTTGTTGTTCAAGGTTCGCCACGTCGTGCACCCAGGGCGCCGCGCGTCCACCCTGACCGGCTATGGCTTGCACGGCCCGTTCAACGCGTTCGGGCGAGCGCCCGTTGATGATGACCATGGCCCCCATGGCCGCGTAGGCCTTCGCTATCTCAAAGCCAAGGCCCTGAGTCGAGCCGGTAATCAGTGCGGTTTTTCCAGCAAGGGAAAAGTCGGGAGCATGCATGGTTCAGGCAACAATCAATCAATAAGGAATTGTGTAAAGGCAGGAAATCAGGCTTGCCTGCGCGATGGTTAGGTGAACGCGCGAGTCGGGATGACCATTTGCACGGTGCTCACAAGCCGATATAGTAATGGCTGAGCGATTTAAAGGGCCCCTTCATGCTTTCAATCTTCCCGTTCGGGCTGCAAAGCCATGCTGTTCAGCCCGGTGAAACGGCCGCGCAGTCTGTCCCGCCCATCTACCCTATCGAAACTTTTTTCCGCAATCCGCCGCGCGGTTTCTTTCGGTTGTCCGACGAAGGCTCGATGCTGGGTTTCATGGAGCCGGTTTCCATCGACGGGCAGCCCGCGCGCATGAATATATTTGTTCAGTCGCTGGAAGGCAGCAAGCCTGTAGGCAAGGCCAAGCAAGTCACGGCAGAAACCCAGCGCGATATCAGCGGGTATTTCTGGAAGGGTGAACACACCGTCATCTACGAAAAAGACTTCAACGGCGACGAGAACTTTCACGTTCTCGCGGTAGACGTTCGCACAGGCACGGTTACCGACCTTACCCCGTTTCCCGGGGTTCGTGCCGGCATCGAAGACGACCTGGAAGACGACCCCGATCACCTGCTGGTCAGCCACAATGGCCGCAATGCCGAATTGTTCGACGTGTATCGGGTCAATGTACGCAGCGGCGACCTTGAGCTGGTCGCCGAAAATCCGGGCAATATTGTGGGCTGGCAAACCGACCATGCAGGCCGGGTTCGCGGGGGTGTCGCCAGCGACGGGCTCAATACAGTGCTAATGCACCGCGACGACGAGCACGACAGCTTTCGTGCCCTGATACAAACCGATTTTCGTACCACGGTGGCGCCCCAGTTCTTTGATTTTGACAACGAGGGGCTCTATGCGCTTAGTAATCGGGGCCGGGACAAGCTTGCGTTGGTACGCATCAACCCGGCCACGCCCGAGCAAGAAGAAGTCGTTTTTCAGACCGAGCAGGTCGATCTGGACGGCGCCGCGTACTCGCGCTTGCGCAAGGTGCTGACCGCAGCGGTGTATCAAACCGACAAACCGGCGTATCATTTTTTTGACGAGATCAGCGCCAAGCGTCATGAACGTTTGCGTCAGCATCTGCGCGGCTACGAAGTGGCCTATCAAAGCAGCACACGCAACGAGCGCAAGTTTATTATCGCCGCCTATAACGACCGCACACCCGGTAGCCGCTATATCTACGACGCGCAGCTCGACACGCTGGACAAGCTTGCCGACATCAACCCCGAGCTTCCCGAAGCGCACATGGCGACGGTGCGGCCCATTCAGTATAAAAGCCGCGACGGCCTGAGCATTCATGGCTATTTGACCTTGCCGCTGGGGCGTGAGGCACGCGATCTGCCCTGCGTCGTTAATCCCCATGGGGGCCCCTGGGCCCGCGACAGTTGGGGCTTCAACCCCGAAGCGCAATTCCTGGCCAATCGCGGTTATGCGGTGCTTCAAATGAATTTCCGTGGCTCTACCGGCTACGGACGCGAGTTCTGGCAAAGCAGCTTCGGGCAATGGGGTCTGGCGATGCAAGACGACATTACCGATGGGGTGCACTGGCTGATCGATCAATGTATTGCCGACCCAGGCCGTATCGCCATTTATGGCGGCAGTTATGGCGGCTATGCCACTTTGGCCGGCATCACCTACACGCCCACACTATACGCTGCGGCGATCGATTACGTAGGGGTGTCCAATCTGCTTACGTTCCTGAACACCATTCCGCCCTACTGGAAGCCCATGCTCGAAAAAATGCACACCATGGTGGGCGACCCAGTGGCCGATCGCGAACGCCTCGAGGCGACATCCCCCGCCTTGAACGCCGAACGAATCATCACCCCCTTACTTATTGCTCAGGGTGCCCACGACCCACGCGTCAATAAAGACGAAAGCGACCAGATGGTGGCCGCCCTGCAGGCTCGCGGCGTCGACGTTGAGTACCTCGTAAAGGACAATGAGGGGCACGGTTTTCATAACGATGAAAACAAGTTCGAGTTTTATCACCGGATGGCCGATTTTCTGGACACCCATCTTAAATAGCATTTCACGCAACGAACCCGCGCGGCTTAGCGCCGCAACTTCAAGGAGAAGCAGTTGAAACTTTACTATATGCAGGGCGCATGCCCATTGGTCAGCCAAATTGCCATGGAATGGATGGGGCAGGACTACGAGCTCGAGGCTGTTGAGCGCGAAGCCTTGAAGCAGCCCGAGTTTCTGAAGCTGAACCCCGTGGGTTCGGTGCCCGTGCTGGTGGATGGCGACCTGGTTCTGACGCAGAGCGTTGCCATTCTTGAATATCTGAACGAGCTGCATCCCGAAGCCGGTCTGCACGGTGCAGACAGGGTCGAACGTGCCGAGGTTCGTCGCTGGCTAAGCTTCGTCAATGCCGACGTGCATCGCACTTTCTCGATTATTTTCGGCCCCCAGGCTTACAGCCAAGACCCGGAAATTCAAAAGATGCTGGTTGGCAAGTGCGCCGAACGCGTGCGCTTTTTGCTGGGAATCGCCGATAAGCAACTCGAGGGCAAAGACTGGCTTACCGGAAAACGCTCTATTGCCGACCCTTACCTGTACGTCATAGGTCTATGGACGCGTTTCAAAAACCTTGACGTCTCGGGCTTGAAGAACTTTCAACGTTTCCTTACCCGCCTTGATTCCGACCCCGGCGTCGTTGCCGCACTGAAAAAGCAAGGTCTGGCCTGATCAATACCCACGGCTAGTACAAAAAAGAACCGGTATGAAACCGGTTCTTTTTTTTGGTACTGCCCAAAGGTGTGGCTAATGCTTGGCAGGCTGAACCGTACCCGGTTGCGCCAGGGCCGGCTTGGCCAGATTCCACATAAAGGCTCTGAACGGCGCCAGCATGGTCGCGTTGATAAACAGCTTGATGGCCAGGTCACCGAAGAGCAGGGTCACCCATGGCACGGACGTACCGGCAAAGGCCACACTGAAGAAAATAAAGGTGTCGAGTGTGGCGCCGGCCACGCCGGCGATAAGCGGCGCCCGCCACCAGCGCTGCTCGCGCAGGCGGTCGAAAACGTAGATGTCGAGCAGTTGAGCACACAAAAAAGCCAGGCCCGAAGCAAGGGCGATGCGAGGTGTGGCCACCCAAAATGACACAAGCACCGCGGCCACAAACCCGAACACCGCCACACGCCGGGCTGCGCCGGGCCCGAAGCGACGATTCAAGACGTCGGCCACCAGGAACGCGATGGGATACGTCAGGGCGCCCCAGGTCAGCCAGCGGTTGACCGGATACTGAACCAGAATATTGGAGCCGACCACAATGGCGCACATGACCAGCACGGCAACGGCCATTTGCCGCAAGGTCATGGGAATAAATACGGTTTGGCTGGAGGTGTTCATTTGGCTAACTCGACGGCCAGTTCGCCCGCACGATCGTAGGCGGAGCGCATGGCCTGCTGAACCAGGGTGGAAAAGCCCTGTTGCTGGAAAATGGATAGGGCAGCGGCGGTTGTGCCGCCTTTGGATGTCACGCGCTCGCGCAGCGTTTCGGGGCTTTCGGGCGACAACGCCGCCAACTGGGTGGCGCCGTTCAAGGTGGCTAACGCCAGCTTGCGCGCCTGTTCTGCATCGAGGCCCAGGTCGATACCGCCCTGGATAAGGGCCTCGAGAAACAGGAACACATAAGCGGGGCCGCTTCCCGACAACGCCGTTACGGCATCAAGCTGCTGATCGCTTTCAACCCAGACATACTCGCCCACTGCCTTGAACAATAGTTGAGCAGCGGCCTTGTCGTCTTCAGAGACACCCGCCAGAGCCAATAGACCCGAAGCGCCGGCGCCGATCAGCGCCGGGGTGTTGGGCATGCATCGCACCAGCCGTGTCCAGGGTTGCTCTTGGCCCAGCCAGCCGGCCAGGGTGTTGCTTTTAATACCTGCGGCGATGCTGATGACCAGCGTATCGGGGCGCAAAAAAGGCCTGCACTGCGCCACGGTTTCTTTCATGACCTGCGGTTTGACGGCAAAGATCCATATGCGGTGCGCGGACATGGTTTCGTCGGGCGCCGTCGCCGTGCTGACACCCATTCCGCGCCAATGTTCGAGCTGGCCGGGGTTGATGTCGATGACGTGCACGTCAGAGGCGCCGCAACGTTTGCCGATCAGGCCCGAAGCCAGGGCCGAGGCCATATTGCCCCCGCCGATGAAGGTAAGTGAGAGTTCTTGATTCATAAGCTTCGTATTGTACGAAATTCAGGTCGCCATGTCGGTGGGCGCTTCCAGGTAATTGACCCTGCCCAGGTCCGTGGCGTGCACTGCCCTGATCAAGGCTTGAATAGCGGTGGGACGCGGAAAGCTCTTGCGCCAGACGAGCACCACTCGCCTGTCGGGCACCGGTTTTTTAAAGGGAATATAGACCAGCAGGTCATGTTTAGGGTCGCCGGTGCCGATAGCACTGGCAGGCAACACGGTTATTCCCACCCCGGCCGCTACCATGTGGCGTATGGTTTCAAGCGAAGAGCCCTCGAAGGTGCGCTGTATGCCTTCGCTGGACGCCGAAAAGCGAGACAATTCCGGACAGACCTCAAGGACTTGATCCCGAAAGCAATGGCCGGCGCCCAAAAGCAGCATGGTTTCTTCTTTCAAGGCGCTGGAACTGATCTGTTCCAGCTGTGCCCACGGATGACCCTTGGGTACGGCCACCACGAAGGGCTCGTCGTAAAGGGGTTGCACCATCAGACCGGCGTCGGGTATGGGCAGCGCCACAATGGCGCAATCAATCTCACCCTGACGCAGCAGTTCCAGCAAGCGCGTGGTGTAGTTTTCTTGAAGGACCAAGGGCATTTGCGGGGTCACGTCGATCTGGGCCGGTACCAGCTTGGGCAGCAGGTATGGCCCGATGGTGTAAATGACCCCGACCCTTAAAGGACCTTCAAGCGGGTCGTGGCCCTGGCGTGCGATTTCCTTCAGGTTGGTGGCTTCTTCAAGTACACGCTGGGCCTGAGCCACCACGCGCAAGCCGATGGGGGTCACGCCCACTTCCGCCCCACCCCGCTCGAACAGCACCACGCCCAGTTCGTCCTCGAGCTTTCGAATCGCCACGGAGAGGGTCGGCTGGCTGACAAAGCAGGCATCGGCGGCGCGTCCAAAATGCCGTTCGCGCGCTACGGCCACAATGTATTTAAGTTCGGTCAGTGTCATGGGTGTACTCGCTGGTGTGTCGTTGCGGCGGGTTCATGGCCCGCCCCTGTGCTTGGGTTTTGCTTAGAGCCGCATGCGGCTTAACTGCGCAAATAATCCTGTTTGCCGCGCATCCAGCGCTGCATGTGCGCTTGCGCCTGTTTCGGCGCATGCTCAAGCCATTCCCGGGCAAGCTCCTGGGCCTGGGCGGTTAATTCGGCGTCGTCATCGATACTGGCGAAACGAAGCAGGGCCGCGCCGGACTGACGCAGGCCAAGAAACTCTCCGGGGCCGCGCTGCTCAAGGTCTCGACGCGCAATTTCGAACCCGTCATTGGTTTCGTACATGGCGCGCAAACGTTGCCGGGCCACTTGAGACAGCGGTGCCTGGTATAGCAACAGGCATATGGACTGCACGGCGCCCCGCCCCACTCGGCCGCGTAGCTGATGCAGCTGGGCCAGGCCGAAGCGTTCGGCATGCTCGATGATCATGAGAGAGGCATTGGGCACGTCGACGCCCACTTCAATCACCGTGGTTGCCACAAGGAGATCGGTTTCGCCGGCCCGAAAAGCGTCCATGACCTGTGCCTTCTCGGCGGGTTTCAACTTGCCGTGGATCAGGCTGACGCGCAGGTCGGGCAGCGCCTGGTTCAGACGCTCGTACGTTTCAACCGCCGTCTGCAGCTGCAGTGCTTCGCTTTCTTCGACCAGGGGGCAAACCCAATAAGCCTGGCGGCCTGAGCGTACCTCTTGCGCAACATGGGCCAGCACCTCGTCGCGCCTGGCGTCGGAGACAAGCTTGGTAATGACCGGCGTGCGTCCGGGTGGCAGCTCGTCAATAACCGAGACATCCAGGTCAGCGAAGAAAGTCATGGCCAAGGTGCGTGGAATCGGTGTGGCGCTCATGTTCAGTTGATGTGGAATAAGTGCCCCTGCACTCGTCTTGGCCTCGCCCTTTCGGCTTAGCTGCAAGCGCTGGCCCACACCGAAACGGTGCTGCTCATCGAGAATGATCAGGCCCAAATCTGCAAAGACCACCTTGTCTTGAATGAGCGCCTGGGTACCCACCACCAATTGCGCCCTGCCTGACTCGATGTCTTCGAAGCTTTGCCTGCGCGCCTTGCTGCCCAGGCTGCCGGCAAGCCACGACACGTGTACCCCTAACGGTTCGAGCCAATCGCAAAGCTTGCGGTGATGCTGCTCGGCAAGAATTTCGGTGGGCGCCATGATGGCCACCTGGGCTCCGCTCGCAATCACCTGGGCAGCGGCAAGCGCGGCCACCACAGTCTTGCCGCTGCCCACGTCGCCTTGCAACAAACGGTGCATGGGGTGTCTGCGGGCAAGGTCGGCTGAAATTTCGGCCACGACGCGTTTCTGGGCCGCAGTAAGCTCAAAAGGTATGCGCCGGGCCAGCGCCTTGACCAGGCCGTGTTCGGTTGCCTCGCAGAGCCTGGCGCGCTGCAAGAGTCGTGCCGCTCGCGCCATGGCGAGCGACAACTGCTGGGCCAGAAGTTCATCGAACTTTATGCGTCGCCATGCAGGGTGATCGCGCTCGACCAGGTCGTGGTATGACACGCTTGCCGGCGGGTGGTGCAAGGTTCGTATTGCTTCTTCAAAGGGCATCAGCCTGTATCGCCGGCGTATTTCTTCGGTAAGCGTGTCGCCCAGGTCGGCCTGTTGCAAGGCGTGGTCAATGGCGCGACGCAAGGTCGGCTGGCTAAGCCCGTCGGTGGTGGGATAAACAGGGGTTAAAGAACTTGGCAGTTCGCCGCCGGCAACGGTTACGCGGGGGTGAACCATTTCGAGGCCGGCAAAGCCGTTTCGTACTTCGCCACGCACTCGCGCGCGTTTGCCGCGTTCTACCTGCTTTTGCTGGCTGGGGTAAAAGTTGAGCCAGCGTAACGCGAGTCGGCCTGTGCCGTCTTCGAGCGTTGCGACCAACTGGCGACGCGGCCGAAACTGAACCTCGCTGTGCAGGATCTCGCCTTCGACCTGGCCGGTTTGGCCCGGCAGCAATGATGCGATGGGCAAAATGCGCGTCTCGTCTTCGTAGCGCAATGGCAAGTGAACGACGAAATCTTGCTGTTGCTCGAGGCCCAGACGCAAAAAGCGGCGCTGGACGGCGCTAAGCGCGTCCTGCGCCGGGTGCGCCGGTGCCGACTTGCTACGTTGCCTGGAAGCGGATGGGGCCATCGAACGGCTCGATATCGGCTGAGCCCAAGCGGCTAGACGACAATAATGGCTTCAACTTCGAATTGCGCGCCTTTGGGCAGGCTGGCCACGCCAATGGTGGAACGCGCCGGGTAAGGCTCGGGAATGAGGTCGGCCATAATGGCGTTGGCACTGGCGAACTTGCTGAGGTCGGTCAGGTAAAGGGTAAGCTTGACGATGTTCTCGAGCGTGCCACCGGCCTGCTCGATGACGGCCTGCATATTGGCAAATGACTGCCTTACCTGCCCTTCGAAGTTTTCGGATACGAGCTCGCCCGTACCGGGCTCAAGCCCGATCTGGCCCGATAAATAGACCGTTTTGCCTGCGGGCGCAACAACCGCTTGGGAGTATGGTCCAACTGCAGCCGGCGCGGCTTGGGTGTGAATGATTTGCTTAGCCATGGTGTCTACGCTCTGTGGGTTGAAAATAAAACGACTATCAGAGTTTAAACAGCTATAGCAAAAATTAACACCCCCGCCGAAGCCGCATGTGCGCAACTATTTTTCAACGAACGCGCGTTCGATGACGTAATCGCCCGGCTCGCCCACCCCGGCGGACACCACAAACCCACGATCGTCGAGCAACTTGCTGACGTCGGAAAGCATGGCGGGGCTGCCGCAAAGCATGGCGCGATCGGTGTCGGGATTGAGCGGAGGCAGACCGATATCCTGGAATAGCTTGCCCGACTCGATTACCGTCGTCAGGCGCCCGGTATTGCGGAAAGGCTCGCGCGTGACGGTTGGATAATAAATAAGCTTTTCGCGCACGACGTCGCCGAAGTATTCGTTATTGGGCAGTTCGTTCTGGATGAAATCGGCGTAGGCCAGCTCGCTGACATAACGTACACCGTGCAACAACACCACTTTTTCAAAGCGCTCGTAGACCTCGGGGTCTTTAATGATGCTGATGAATGGTGCAAGCCCGGTGCCCGTACCGAACAGATAGAGGTTTTTACCTGGTTTCAGGTCGTCCACCACCAGCGTGCCGACCGGCTTTTTACTGATCAGCACGGAATCTCCCACCTGCAAGTGTTGCAAGCGAGAGGTAAGCGGGCCGTTCGGTACCTTGATGCTTAGGAATTCGAGGTTTTCTTCGTAGTTGGCACTGGCAATGCTGTAGGCACGCATCAGGGGTTTGCCCTCGATTTCGAGGCCCAGCATGACGAAATGCCCGTTATGAAAGCGCAGTGCGGCATCGCGCGTGGTCGTAAAGGAAAAAAGGGTGTCGTTCCAGTGACGTACGCTGAGAACCTGCTCGGAATTGAAAGCTGCCATAGTCTTATTCGTAAAAAAGCCAACGGAACGAAGGTGTAATTTCGTGAGCCCCTTGGCGTGGTTATCGACGTGAACCGCTGTGAGTCGATTCTACACTATTTAGTGTTCACTAAGTTAAATTTCTTTTGAAATGCGGGATTTAGAGGTGTTTAAGAATAGCGGGCGCAATATTTTCTGCTCGTCCATGCCAAAAAACCGGCCAAATTGGCCGCGAACCCAAACGTTTGATTTTAAGCAAGACACGCCTGGGGCGCCTGATGCCAACATAACGGTCCAGCTTGACCGGGCTGTCAATTCAGTTGATGCGTTTGTTCTAAACTGTTATATTTTCCTGCATTAAATATGTAGCTGATAATCATTTGCATTACAGGAAACTACCATGCGTGCACCCCGCTTTGAATTTTTGCCGTTGTTCCGTTCCGTCGTCGTGGCAAGTCTGGCGGCTTGCGCGGGTAATGCGGTTGCCGACGTTACCGTGTACACCACTCGCGAACCAGG
Source organism: Pusillimonas sp. (assembly GCF_035515275.1). GTDB lineage: Bacteria > Pseudomonadota > Gammaproteobacteria > Burkholderiales > Burkholderiaceae_B > Pusillimonas. The sequence continues at coordinate 11,511 of NZ_DATJBQ010000074.1, read as the reverse complement.
TTTGATTCAGCCGATACTTGAACAATTCACGAAAGACACCGGTATCAAGGCCAACACCGTGCTTGTCAAAGACGGGCTCCTCGAGCGCGTAAAGGCCGAGGGCGACAAATCGCCCGCCGACGTACTCATGACCGTCGACATCGGTAACCTGATCGATCTGGTGCAGGCAGGTGTGACTCAGCCCATTGAGTCCAAAGTATTGAACGAAACCATACCTGCCAACTTGCGCGGCACAGACGGCCACTGGTATTCGCTGTCATTGCGCGATCGAGTGGCATATGTGTCGACCGAGGTCGATGTCACGGAACTGACATACGAGTCGTTGGCCGATCCAAAATGGAAAGGCAAGTTCTGCACACGCTCGGGGCAGCACCCGTACAACACCGGTTTAATCGCAGCGTTCATTGCTCATAACGGCGTTGAGGCGACCGAGCAATGGTTGCGAGGCCTCAAGGCCAACCTGGGGCGCAAGCCCACCGGAGGCGACCGCGATGTGGCGCGCGACATTTTGGGCGGCATCTGCGACGTAGGTATTGCAAACGCCTATTACGTAGGCCGCATGAAGAACGCCGAGCCGGGTTCAGACGCTCGCAAATGGGGCGAAGCGATTCGCGTCGTGCGTCCCACCTTCGCCAGCGACAGCAGCAAAGGGACCCATGTCAATATTTCGGGGGCTGCCGTGGCTCGCCACGCACCCAATCGCAACCAGGCGGTGAAGCTGCTCGAGTATCTGGTTTCCGAGCCGGCCCAGGCCCTTTATGCCAATGCCAACTACGAATATCCCGTCCGCGCCGGCGTTCCTCTGGATCCGGTCGTGGCCAGCTTTGGTACCTTGGTGGTCGACCCTCTGCCCTTGGCCGAGATAGCAAAGCATCGCAAGCAGGCCAGCGAGTTGGTGGACAAAGTTGGCTTCGATAACTAAAACGTTTCCCGACAAAGCGCAGGCCGCCTCGCCGCCGCCTGCTTCAAAACGCCGGACGTCCTCGCTGCGCCCTTCTGCCGGATGGTCCTGGCGGCTGGGCGCCACGCTTATTGCGCTTTGCGTGGCGGCGCCCATCGGCGCCCTGATCTGGATGGCGTTGGGCGGCTCGCTCGAACATTGGCAACATCTGGGACAGCACGTGCTGCCTAGCGCTTTACGCAACACGGCAGCATTATTGCTGGGCGTGGGGGTACTGGTCGCCTGTCTGGGCACAGGAAGCGCCTGGCTTGTCACCGCATACGACTTTCCCACGCGTCGCGTTTTGCTTTGGGCCCTATTGCTGCCGCTTGCGGTGCCAACCTATATTGTCGCTTTCGCGTATCTCGACATTCTTCATCCGTTGGGGCCGGTTCAGGGGCTCATACGCGACGTTCTAGGCTACGATAGCCCTCGCCAGTTCCGCCTGCCCGATTTGCGTGCCCTGCCCGGCGCCATTTTTCTGTTGGGCTTTGTGCTCTACCCGTATGTGTACTTAAGCACGCGGGTCATGTTCGCTACTCAGGCAGCCAGCCTGCTCGAAGCCGGACGCATATTGGGGCAGACCCGCCGCGGCGTATTTTTGCGAGTGGCCTTGCCGCTGGCCCGTCCGGCCATTGCGGTGGGCGTCAGCCTGGCCTTGCTCGAGACCCTCAACGACATTGGCGCATCTGAGTTTCTGGGCGTGCAAACCCTGACCGTATCGGTGTATACCACGTGGATCACCAGGTCTGACCTTGCCGGTGCCGCGCAAATTGCGCTTGCCATGGTCGCGATCGTCGTGATGCTTATTTTGCTCGAACGGCATGGCCGGCGGCATCAACGCTATGCCAATACCCAACGCATGCGGCCGGTGCAACCCGAGCGTTTGAGCGGCGCCCGCGCAGCCTTGGTCATGGCACTTTGCTGGTTTCCGATCGTTATTGGCTTCGTTGCCCCGGCCCTATACCTGCTTGGCGAAACCATCAAGCATTTTGAGACCACGGGCGGGGTTTCGGCTCAGTTGCTGCAAAGCGGCTACAACACCGTAAGCATTGCCCTGCTCGCCACGCTGATCACGGTTGCGGCCGCCCTGGTGGTTACCTGGGCGGTACGCAGCGCCCATACCGCCAAGACCCGCTTCATGAAGCTGTGCTCGCGTGTTGCAACAGTGGGCTACGCCCTGCCCGGCACGGTACTGGCCATTGGCATGCTCTTGCCTATCATCGGCCTCGACAACGCACTGGCCTGGTTGATGCGCCCTTTTACCGATACGCCGCCCGGCCTGTTGCTTATGGGGTCTACAGCAGCGCTTGTGGGCGCCTATGTAATCCGCTTTCTGGCCATCTCGGTGGGTAGCCTGGAGTCGGGTCTTGACCGCATACCAAGATCTCTCGAGCAAGCATCACGGCTCTTGGGCGAAAGCCCTGCCGGCACTTTACGGCGAGTTCATTTACCCTTGCTGCGACCGGCCCTTGGCGCCGCAGCGCTGCTTATTTTCGTAGACACCATGAAAGAGCTGCCGGCCACCTTGCTGCTGCGCCCGGTCAACTTTGAAACGCTTGCCACCTGGTTATATGCCGAAGCAGCGCGCGGTACTTACGAAGAAGGTGCCGTGGCCGCCCTGGCGATTGTCGTCGTCGGCCTGCTTCCGGTCATTTTGTTGGCGCGCCACCAGTTAAAATCGGGCCATTGAACTCATCTTTGTAAAATCAAGGCCTGGATGCACTCTTGCGCCACGCATCATATCTATGTTTTCTGAACCGAAATTGCCGCTACATGGCTGAAATCCTGCAACTTGAAGCCGTTACGCTGGCTTACGACACCCCCCAAGGCCGTCAAGGCGTGGTCGAAAACCTTTCTTTGGGTCTCGAACGCGGTCATATCGGCTGCCTGCTGGGCGCGTCGGGCTGCGGCAAGACTACGGTATTGCGCGCCATTGCCGGCTTCGAACCCTTGCGTGCGGGGCGTATTGTGCTGGACGGCACCGTGCTTTCCACTGTGGAATTTCAGCTTGAACCCGAACACCGGGGCGTTGGCATGATGTTCCAGGACTACGCCTTGTTTCCGCATCTGACCGTGGAAAAGAATATTGGCTTCGGGCTGCGCCGGCTGGACAAGGCCGAACGCGCACGGCGCGTCAACGATCTGTTGCATTTGGTAGGGCTCGAAGGTACGGGGCGCCGTTATCCTCACGAACTGTCGGGGGGCCAGCAGCAGCGCGTGGCGCTGGCCCGCGCTCTGGCACCCCAACCCGACCTGTTGCTGCTGGACGAGCCGTTTTCCAATCTGGACATTGATACTCGCGAACGCTTGGCGTTTGAAGTACGCGATATTCTCAAGGCGACGCAACACACTGCCCTACTGGTCACGCACAACCAGGCCGAAGCCTTTGCCATTGCCGATCGTATCGGTGTCATGCAAAAAGGCGTCATCGCACAGTGGGATACGCCTTACGGTCTGCATCATGCGCCCGCCAGTACTTTCGTCGCCGACTTCATACGCCGCGAAGCCTTGATGGCGCAACGCGCACAAGCCTATTTGCGAGGCGAAGAAGCCGGTTAAGGCGGGTTCAGATCTTCAGTTCCTGACACTTGCGCGTAAGCGTGTTTCGGCCAATGCCCAGGCGCTGCGCCGCCTCGGCGCGACGCCCGCGAGAATGCGTTAAAGCGGTTTGTATCAATGTCGCCTCAAATTCGCGCATGAGCGTGGACATAATGGCTGGTTCGTTTCGCTCAAGCCGCCGGGCGACATCCTGAGCCAGCAACTGCGTCCATACCGGCACGCCAAAATCGTCTTGTTCGGCCGCTTCTCCTTGCACATTCGTGACTGCCACGCTTGACTGTGGGCCCAGTGAGCCCGTGTCGGCAAAGACTTCCGGAGGCAGGTCGGTCACGTCCACCCACTGCCCGGCAGCCATGACTGTCAGCCAATGACAGAAGTTTTCAAGCTGTCGGATGTTGCCCGGATAGTCAAAGTCTATGAGTGCGCGCTCGGCCTGCGGTGTGAGGCGGCGTACCGCCACACCCAGTTTTTCTGCGCTGTTTTGCAAGAATAACGCGGCCAGCGCTGGGATATCCTGCTTGCGCTCACGCAATGGAGGCAGCCGTAAACGTATGACGTTGAGGCGGTGGAAAAGATCTTCGCGGAACTGCCCTTGGGCAACCCGTTGTTCCAGAGGCTGATGCGTGGCCGCCACGATTCGAACATCGACCCGAATGGTTTGTGACCCACCCACCCGATAAAACCCCCCTTCGGCCAGGACGCGCAGCAACCGCGTCTGCAACTCGAAAGGCATGTCGCCGATTTCATCCAGAAACAAGGTTCCGCCGTCGGCTTCTTCAAAGCGGCCACGGCGCATGGCCGTGGCGCCGGTAAATGCCCCTCTTTCGTGGCCGAACAGTTCGGCCTCCAGCAGGTCACGTGGTATGGCTGCAGCGTTCAAGGCAACGAAGGGCTTTGACGCGCGCGCACTATGAGTGTGCAGAGCGCGGGCGATAAGCTCTTTGCCGGTGCCCGACTCGCCCGTGATCAGAACCGTGGCCGGTGACATGGCCAGGCGCCCGATAGCGCGAAAGACCTCTTGCATGGCCGGAGATGCCGATTTCATCATCAGGCGCTCGCCTGATTCCGATTCGGTTTGCCCCTTTTGGTTTGTCTGGGTCGTGGCGTCGATACCTCGCTGGATCAATGCCACCGCTTCGTTGATGTCGAACGGCTTGGCAAGATAGTCGAAGGCGCCCTTCTGAAACGCAGCCACTGTGCTGCTCAGGTCAGTGTAGGCAGTCATGACAATGACAGCCAGTTGAGGGTGGCTCTGCTTGATCTCGTGCAACAGCGTCAGCCCGTCCTTGCCAGGCATGCGGATGTCGGTGACCAGCACGCACGGGGTTTCTGTTTGAAGTGCTTCGAGCATATCGGCAGCGGACACGAAGCTGCGTGTCGGCAAGTTGGCCCGCTGCAAGGCCTTTTCGAGCACCCAGCGTATGCTCTGGTCGTCGTCGACTATCCAAACGGCCTTCATGACAACTCCGTAATAGGGTTTGAGAACCGCCTGACAAAGGAATGGGATTTAACAATCTGAACCGGGTTCATGATGGCTCCAAGGGAAGGATCAGGCGAAACTCGGTGTGGCCAACACAGGAATCGAACTCGATGATTCCACCGTGCTGTTGAACAAACTCCTGGGCTAGGCTCAAGCCCAGGCCGGTACCGCTGGCCCGCCCGGTGACCAGCGGGTGAAACACCTTGTCGCGCAGCGCATCAGCTATGCCCGGCCCATTGTCGATGACCGAAACGACCACGCCCATGCGCACGGGGCGACTGGCCAGCACAAGCTGTCGGCCGATACGAGTGCGCAAGGTCAGTGTGGGTTTGTCCGCAGACCCCTGCTCGAGCAAGGCTTGAGCCCCATTGCGGGCCACGTTCAGCAAAGCCTGCAGCAGTCGTTCCCGGTCGCCGTCCAGCTCGGGCAACGATGCGTCGTAGTCGCGCAGCACCTCGATGGGCGGTGAGAATTCCGCCTTGAGTAACGTATGTACACGCTCGCAAATTTCGTGGACGTTGAAACGCTGCATTCGCAGGCTGTCGCCCTGCGGGGCGATCAGCCGGTCGATCAAGACGCGCAGCCGGTCGGCCTCGCTGACGATGACACTGGTGTATTCCCGTAAAGGGCCGGCGCCGAGCTCGGCCTCAAGCAGTTGGGCTGCGCCGCGTATGCCGCCCAGGGGGTTCTTTACCTCGTGAGCCAGATTGCGCAAGGACTCTCGTTGCACCTGCAGCTCTTTGCTAAGTTGCTGGGTACGATCGGGCGCGCCCTGGTGGTCAAGGCTGCGCACTTCCAGTAGTGCCGACCATTTATCGTGGTCGACAGGCGCTACCGTAAGACTGGATGCGAATTCGCCGGCCGGCCCCTTGGCGGCCGTGGTGAGCCGAAGCACGCCATAACGCCCACAGACCGCGTCGGCAAAGCGTGCCGCAAGCGCTTCGTCAGTTGAAAACAGCGACAAAGCGCTTAAGCCGACAAGTTGGCGCTGCGACTGCCCAAAGAGCTCTTGAGCCGCAACATTGGCTTCAATCACGTTACCCTGACTGTCGAGCGCCAATATGGCGGTGGCAAGCAGGTCGTAGTGGCTGATGTCGTCCATCGCTTACGCCCGCCCGCCGTGCCCGCTACAGGCTGTAGTACATGTCGAACTCGACCGGGTGAGTGGTCATGCGCAAGCGCGTCACCTCGGCCATTTTGAGTTCGATATAGGCATCGAGCATGTCGTTGCTGAACACGCCGCCCCGCGTCAGGAACTCGCGGTCGGAGTCCAGCGCCTGCAGGGCCTCTTCAAGCGAGGCGCATACCGTCGGAATCTTTGCGTCTTCTTCGGGCGGCAGGTCGTACAGGTTCTTGTCGGCCGGATCGCCGGGGTGAATCTTGTTTTGCACGCCGTCCAGGCCGGCCATCATCAGGGCCGAAAAAGCCAGGTAGGGGTTGGCCATGGGGTCGGGGAAGCGGGCTTCGACACGGCGGGCCTTGGGGCTGCTGACGTAAGGAATACGAATGGAAGCCGAACGGTTGCGCGCCGAATACGCCAATTTGACCGGCGCTTCGTAATGCGGAACCAGGCGCTTGTAGGAGTTGGTTGCGGGGTTGGTCAATGCATTCAGGGCGCGTGCGTGCTTGATGATGCCGCCGATGTAAAACAAAGCAAATTCCGACAAGCCTGCATAGCCGTTGCCCGCGAAAAGGTTCTGGCCGTCTTTCCAGATGGACTGGTGCACGTGCATGCCCGAGCCATTATCGCCCACGACCGGCTTGGGCATGAAGGTGGCCGTCTTGCCATACACATGAGCCACGTTATGCACCGTGTATTTCAGGATTTGGTTCCAGTCGGCGCGACGCACCAGTGTGGAAAACACCGTGCCGATTTCCATCTGGCCGGGGCCGGCCACTTCGTGATGGTGAACTTCTACGGGCAGACCCTGTTGTTCAAGCAGCAAGCACATTTCGGAGCGCATGTCGTGGAAGGAGTCGACCGGCGGCACGGGCACGTAACCGCCCTTGACCGAAGGGCGATGCCCCATGTTGCCGCCTTCAAGATCAAGGCCGCGCGACCATGAAGCTTCTTCGGATTTGATCTTCACGAAGCAGCCCGACGCGTCGTCGTTCCAGGTGATGCCGTCAAAGACAAAGAATTCGGGTTCGGGGCCAAAGTAGGCGGTGTCGCCCAAGCCGCTGGACTTCAGATACGCTTCAGCACGCCGCGCCAATGAGCGTGGGTCGCGGTCGTAGCCTTTAAGGTCCGAAGGCTCGAGCACGTCGCAGGTGAGAATAAGCGTGGTTTCCTCGCGAAACGGGTCCAGGCGCGCAGTGGTGGGATCGGGCATCAACAGCATGTCCGAGGCTTCGATGCCCTTCCATCCGGCAATCGATGAGCCATCGAAGGCTTGTCCGGACTCGAGTTTTTCTTCATCGACGGTCGCGCCGGGCACGGTCATGTGGTGCTCGCGGCCGAGCGTGTCAGTAAAACGAAAATCCACAAAGGCAACTTCGCGCTCAGCGATCAGCTTCACAATTTCTTCTGCGGTGGACATAGGTGCTCCAGGCTTGGGTAAAGGTCAATAAGAGGACGACACAAGGCATCACGCAATATTCGTGCCAATTTTTTCGGCACTCGGAGTCAGTCGGCTCGACCTGTTCGCCGGAAAATACCGCGTTCAAACACAGAGGTTACGCCCCTCATTGGTGCGGCGCCCCATCTTGGGTCAAATTGTAGTGCAATCTTTGCGCACTCAATCAAGAAACATCGATACAAGATCGTTCAGATAACGCCAGCCAAGCGGCGTTGCCTGAATGCGCGACGGGTCGTTTTCAAGCAGGCCCTTAGACGCGGCACGATTCAATACAGGCACGATCGATGCCAGGCTTAAACCGGTGCGCTCTTCGAAACTGGCAGCGCTGACGCCCTGTTTCAGCCGCAGTGCATTGAGCATGAACTCGAAGGGCAGCTCTTGAGCCGTAACGTTTCGCTCTTCGGCAATATGGCTGCCGTCACGGTTCCGGGCCTTGGCCATCCATGACTGCGGCTGGCGCAGTCTGGATTGGCGAATGATGTGATCGGCGAATGACAACTTGCCGTGTGCACCCGGACCAATGCCAAGGTAATCGCCGAACTCCCAGTAGTTAAGGTTGTGGCGGCTACGCGCACCCTGTCGCGCATAAGCGGAAACTTCGTAGCGTTGCCAGCCCCCCTGCTGTGCCCATTCTGCGACCTCGTCTTGCATTGCCGCCGCCAGGTCTTCATCAGGAAGATCTTGTGGCGGATACTTGGCAAATACCGTATTTGGCTCAAGGGTCAGGTTGTATAAAGACAAATGCTCGGTGCCGTAGCCCATGGCGGTTCGCAGGTCGGTTTCGCAGCCCTTAAGCGTCTGGCCAGGCAAGGCAAACATCAAGTCAAGGTTGACGCGTTTGAACGCCTTTTGCGCAGCGTCGATAGCGCGCCGCGCCTGTGCCGAGTCGTGAATGCGGCCCAGGGTTTTCAGTGCTGCGTCGTCAAAGCTTTGTATGCCTAGGGACACGCGATTGACGCCGCTGCGGGCGTAATCCTGAAAGCGTGCGGCCTCGACTGTACCCGGGTTGGCCTCCATGGTGATTTCGGCATCGGGCCACAGGTTCAGACAGGCACGAAACATGGCCAGCATTTCATCCACTGCCGCCGCTGACAGCAGGCTGGGCGTGCCACCGCCAATAAAAACCGTATGTACCTGCCTGCCCCAGATCAGTGGCAGCGCTTGCTCAAGATCGGCGCGCAGGGCGGCCAGATACTCGGCCTCGGGCAGCTCGGCTTGCAACTCGTGCGAGTTGAAATCGCAGTATGGGCATTTGCGCACGCACCAGGGTACGTGCACGTACAACGATAAGGGCGGCAAGCTCGTTAGCCTGATTCCGCCTGGTGTCGGGGCCGCCCGTTTGGCACCCCCCTCGGGTGTAATGCGTATGACTTTTTGCACTTAGGCCTCGTGGCGTTCCACCAGGCAGTCGAGCAGCTTACGTAGTGCACGAGCGCGATGACTATGACGGTTTTTTTCTTCAGGCGGCAACTGGGCGGCGGTCATGCCAAGATCGGGCAGGTAAAAGTAGGGGTCATAGCCAAAGCCATTGCTGCCCGCCGGTTCAAGTGCGATGCAACCGTTCCATACGCCTTCGGCAATGATCGGCCGGGGGTCGTCGGCGCTGCGCACATATACCAGTACGGCCACATACGAAGCCGACCGATCAGTTTGGCCTTTGAGCTTGCTGAGCAGGTAAAGGTTGTTGGCCGCGTCGGATTTTTCACCGCCGTTCATGCCCGCATAGCGGGCCGAATACACGCCCGGGGCGCCGTTCAGGCCATTGACGCACAGACCCGAATCGTCGGCCAGGGCGGGCAGCCCCGTATGCAGGCTGGCGTGGCGCGCCTTGGCCAGCGCGTTTTCAACAAACGTGGCAAACGGTTCGTCGGCTTCGCTAACGCCCAGTTCGCCTTGCGGCACCATCTGTATGCCCGCGCCGGCCAAAATGGCGGAAAACTCTTTGAGCTTGCCGGCGTTGTTTGAGGCCAGCACAACCTTGGACATGGCAGGCTGGTTCGCTGGGGTGAGATTAGTGTGATCGGTCTTCATGATGCGTCGGACAACGCCTGTTTTTGCAATTGAATCAGACCCGCAATGCCTTGCTCGGCCAGAGCCAGCAGCGCATCAAGCTGCGCGCGGTCAAACGTTTGGCCTTCGGCGGTACCCTGAACCTCGACGAAGCCGCCCTGCCCGGTCATGACGATATTCATGTCGGCGCCACAACCGGCATCTTCAGGATAATCAAGATCAAGTACGGGTTGCCCGCCTACCAGGCCCACAGACACCGCCGCCACATGATCAAGTAAAGGATTGCCGGCAAGCAAGCCGGCGCTTGTCAGGCCGCGTACTGCCAGTGCGGCCGCCAACCATGCGCCCGTAATGCTTGCGCAACGCGTGCCCCCGTCTGCCTGCAACACATCGCAGTCCAGATGCAAGGTGCGCTCACCCAGCGCCTCCAGATTGAATACGGCCCGCAGGCTGCGTCCGATCAGACGTTGGATTTCTTGTGTGCGCCCGCTTTGCTTGCCCCGTGCCGCCTCGCGATCGGAGCGCGTATGGGTGGAGCGCGGCAACATGCCGTACTCGGCGGTGACCCAGCCCTGCCCCTTGCCCTTTAAGAACGGCGGCACTTTGTCGAGCACGCTGGCATTACACAAAACATGGGTGTCACCCATTTTTATCAGCACCGACCCTTCGGCATGGCGGGTATAGCCCGTTTCCAGGGAAACAGGCCGCAACTGGTCAGGCAGACGGCCGGACGGTCGTGGGTTGGTACTTTGGGTGCTGGAAGACAAGAGAACTCCTGGAGATAAAAATAAGACTTGCCGTCTATGGGCAATAATAGAGGGCACTACCAATATTATGCAGGATACCCATTCATGATACGCAGCATGACCGCGTTCGGCGCAGCCCGGGCCGAATCCAACCTGGGCAGCGTTACCGTCGAAATCCGTACGGTCAATAGCCGCTATCTGGATCTTAGCCTGCGTTTGCCCGACGATTTACGCCTGGCGGAGACCCCCCTGCGCGAACAGATCAGCAAGCATCTGAGGCGTGGAAAGATCGAGCTCAGGGCAAACTTCATTCGCGCCGCCGCCAATGCCGAACAGGCCCTGACCGACGAGTATCTGCAACGCATGGCCGAGCAGCTCCAGCGCGTGCGCAGCTTCATGCCCGATACCCGCGCGCCTTCGCTGCCCGAGCTGTTCAAGGGCGCGAGCGGCTCAGACGAAGCTCCCGACCCCAAGGCCTGGAGTGCACTATGTGTCGAGGCAAGCAACCAGGCATTGATCGAACTTCAGTCCAATCGCGAGCGCGAGGGTGCCCGCCTGGCCGAGATGATGCTCGAGTGCTCGCGCGGTGTTGTCGACATCGCCAAAGAGGTTGAGGCCCGTTTGCCGCAGCTGCTGGAAGAGCATCGGCAGAAACTGGCCGCCAAACTACGCGACGCCCTGGAGGCCGCCAGCCCCGGCGGGTTGGCCAATATTAGCGGCGAAGAGCTTTCCGCCCGCATTGCCCAGGAAACCTCTTTGTTTTCAATGCGTATCGATGTCGCCGAAGAGCTTTCCCGTCTGCGTTCGCACATCAGTGAACTGCAGCATTTGCTTGGCCAGAAGGCGCCTGCAGAAGAACCTGGCGCACAACCGAAGCAGCCGACACCGGGCGAAAAAGCAGCAGCAGCAAGCAGCGCCAAGGCCTCTACGGGAAGCATCGGCAAACGGCTTGACTTTCTGTTCCAGGAAATGAACCGCGAAGCCAACACCCTGGGCTCGAAAGCCGGCGGCATCGAGGTTACGCGCGCCGCCATCGACCTGAAACTGCTGATCGAACAGATGCGTGAGCAGGCCCAGAATATTGAATAGGTTGCCGTTGGCGGTGCCCGGCCAGGCTTTTTAAGCGGTTCAATCGGCGCAACTGATATACTGTTTATTAAAACAGTATATCGGTCATGGCGCGTCAGCTCGAAA
>NZ_DATJBQ010000073.1:0-8880 GCF_035515275.1 Pusillimonas sp. | reverse complement strand
TATGCGCCGAGCTGTCACAGCTCTTGGTGCAGGACATTATTTTTCAGGGTCCAGGCCTGGAAGGCGACGACATTGACGCTCTGCGCAGCAAAGGCTGCCTTCCCGGTCATTGTGTCATTGCACTGCTAGAGACGCCTTCGGAGGGTCAGCATGAGCTCATCGCCTGATTCGCCGCTGCATCGTCTAGCTCAGGCGGTCGGTCTGGCCGCCGAATGGATAGACGTACACGGTCGCTGTCGCGCGGTGGCGGATGAAACCCTTGAGGCATTGCTCAATGCCATGGGGCTGGAGTGTGGTAACGGCGTGCGGGTAGAGTGCAGCCTGCGTCGGCTTCACGAGGAGGCCTTGCATGACGAGGGCAGAATGATCGTGGTCGAGGCGGATCAGCCCATTGTGTTCGAACACGACGGATCCACTCGTTACCGCCTGGAGTATGAGTCGGGTGCCGGAGGTCGGGAAGGGCATGCGCAGCACGCCGAGAAGGGTGGCGCTCGGCTGGAACCGGTCAGTGTCACCGGCTATCATCAACTATCAATCGGCGGGCGTCGGCTGATTCTGGCGGTGACGCCGCGTGCCTGTGTCCCGCCTTCTGGCGCACACCAAGCGGGCGCTCCGTGGGGCCTGGCGGCCCAGGTATATAGCCTGCATCGTCGGCCGGGGCGGGTCGACGATGCGATGCTTGAAAACGCCCGTGCTGCGGGCGATTACGGGGCGCTCGAGCAACTTGCCCTAAGCGCGGGACAGCAAGGGGCAAGCGCGCTGGCCATCAGCCCGGTGCATGCCCTGTTCAGTGCCGATCCTTCCCGCTACAGCCCCTATGCGCCGTCAAGCCGTCTTTTTCTGAACACCGCCTACATTGATGTGGCCGCGCTTGGAGAAGACGCCCTGTGTGCTGCGTTGGCTTCCTTGTCTTCGGCAGAACGAAACGCCGTAACAACCCCGTCAGCTCAAGGTTCCGCCTTGCTGATCGACTGGCCTGCGGTGCAGCACGCCAGAATGGCCATTGCAAGGCAGTTGTTCAGTCAATTCGAATCGAATGCGGCGCCCGGTGTGCGTCAGGCCTTCGACGCGTTTTGGCGGCGGGGCGGCGAAGCGCTGCAAAATCACTGTTTGTACGAGGCGCTGCATGCGCATTATGCGCCGACGCTGGGTGCGCAGAGCGGGTGGCAGGACTGGCCGGCCCCGATGCGCGACCCGGCGGCAGCGGCTGCGCAGGCCTTTGCCCGACAGCACGGCCATGTGTTGCGGTTTCATGCCTTCCTGCAGTGGCTTGCCGATGAAGGCATGCGCAAGGCTCAGCACGCAGCCAAGGCCGGGGGCATGGCCATTGGACTGATTACCGACCTGGCCATAGGCACGGATGCCCGTGGAAGCCAGGCCTGGAGCGCACAGCAAAGCTTTTTGCGGGGCGCCACCGTAGGGGCTGCGCCCGACCTTTACTACTCTGAAGGCCAAGACTGGGGGCTGACGGCTTTCTCGCCCAGGGCCTTGCGGGCCAGCGGGTTCGGCCCTTTTCTTGCGACATTGCGTAGCGCACTGACGCATGCGGGGGGTGTGCGCATTGACCACGTGTTGGGGCTGGCGCGAATGTGGTTGGTGCCGCAAGGCATGTCGGCCACACAAGGGGCATTTTTGCGTTATCCCCTTGCCGACCTGTTGGGTTTGTTGGCCCTGGAGTCCCAGCGACACAGGGCAGTTGTGGTCGGTGAAAACCTGGGTACGGTACCGCCGGGGTTCGATGCCCAACTGCAAGAGAAGGGGGTGCTGGGCACTAGCGTCTTGTGGTTCGAACGTGACGATACGCCCACCCGCGGCTTCAAACCCGTGCATAAATGGCCGGCGTGGTCCATGGCGACCACTACCACGCACGATCTGCCTACCGTTGCGGGGTGGTGGCAGGCAAAAGACATTGATTGGCTGCAAAGGCTGGGTCGTATCGATTCGCAGGCGGGCGAGGCGGCACGCGCCCGGCGCGAGCACGACAAACGCCTGTTGGCCCGAGCCGCATCGGCCCAGGTGTCGGTCGAGGACAAGGCACCGGTGGCCCGGATAATAGGATGGGTGGCGTCCGGCCCCGCGAGTTTGTGCGTCTTTCCGATGGAAGACATACTTGCATTGACCGAGCAGCCCAACCTGCCCGGGTCTGGCCCGGCCCTGGGGCCTTCGCATCCCAACTGGTTGCGTTTGCTGCCCATGGATGTGAACCATTTACTGTTGGGCAGCACAGCGCAAAAAGCACTCGACGAGATTCGCGCAGTCAGGGGCAGACAATGAGCCGGGCCAGAGCCACAGTGCGCTTGCAACTGCATGCTGCATTCACGTTGAACGACGCACGCGAGCAAGTGCCCTACTACCACGCGATGGGTTTCAGCCATTTTTATCTTTCGCCGATTTCGTGCGCAGTGGCGGGTTCTACGCATGGCTACGATGTCGTCGACCATAGCCGGGTCAACCCCGAGTTGGGCGGCGAATCGGCGTTGCTGGCTTTGTCTGAATCGTTGCGCGAGCGAGGCATGGGTGTCTTGCTGGACATCGTTCCCAATCATATGGCCACACATGCGACAAACAAATGGTGGTGGGACACGCTGGCGCAGGGGCAACAAAGCCCGTATGCAGGCTGGTTTGATATTGATTGGCATCCGGCCGATGTGTCCTTGCATGGCAAGGTGCTTGCTCCGTTTCTGGGCCAGAACTATGACACCAGTTTGCAGCAGGGCGTTTTACGTCTGGTTCACGACGCCAAGGCAAACAGCTATTTCATTCAAGCCGGCGAATCGCCTTTTCCGTTGGCGAAAGGCACTTTTTTTACAGAAGGGCGCAGCGCGGCGGCCGTATTGGCCGATTATGACCCGACATCCATTGAAGGGCGTCGACGTTTGCACGAGCTGCTCGAACGTCAGCACTATCGTCTGTGTGAATGGCACCGCGCGGCAGACCGCATCAATTGGCGGCGTTTTTTTGAGATCAGCGGGCTTATTGGGGTGCGCGTCGAGCAGCCCCAGGTGTTTGATGCGGTGCATCAACTGCCGCTCAGGCTCTACGAGCAAGGGGTGGTCGACGGCCTGCGTATCGATCACGTAGATGGACTGGCCCGGCCTTTGTCGTATTGCGCGAGCCTGCGGCAGGCGATGCGCGAGCGACGGCCCCTCGACACATTTGACGGTGGCGAGCCATGGCTGGTGATCGAAAAAATTCTGGCAAGCCACGAAACGCTGGATGAAAGATGGCAGGTCGATGGTACGACCGGCTACGACTTCATGGATCAGGTGGGCGGTGTACTGCACAGTCCCAGCGGCAGCCGGCATCTGGTTCAACTTTGGCGCGACCTGACCAAAAACCCAAAGAGCGCCGAAGCATTCGTACGAGAAGCCAGACTCACCCTGCTGCGCCGCCATTTCGTTGCGGAAAGAAATGCGCTGCTCAACGCGGTGTGCCAGGCTATCAAGCGCCGGGCTGGTTTCGACGATGTTGCGCAAGAAACGCTGGGCCCTGTGCTGGAAGCGTTGCTGGCCGAGTTTTCTGTCTATCGGACCTATCTGGATGAGGGCGACGCAAAGGTGTCGTGGGACGAGGTGTTTATTGCCCAGGCCGCTTCAAGTGCGCTCGCTCAATTGAACCCCGATAGCCACGAGGGCGGGTTGCTCGACTTGATTGTGACTCTATTAATGAATAGTGATCGACGCGATGAAGTGGTTCGCCGCTTCCAGCAATTGACCCCGCCCTTGGCCGCCAAATCGATCGAAGACACGGTGTTCTATCGTTACGGGCCGATGTTGTGGCGCAACGACGTGGGCTCGGACCCTACGGTGCCGGCAGTCTCACTCATTGATTTTCATACCTGCAACTTTATACGGTCCGTCCGGTTTCCCGCGGGGCTGGTGGCCACGGGTACCCATGACCACAAGCGCGGAGAAGACGCGCGCGCCCGGCTGGCAGTGCTTAGCCAGCAGCCTGCAGAATGGGCAAAGGCTTGTCAGGGGTGGAGTGCGTGGAAACCGGTCGCAGGCGAGTTCAACACGCCACAGGGGCGGGCCGAGCGCTACATGCTCTGGCAGGCACTGGTCGGCGCATGGCCGCTGAGTCTTAAGATCGACGATGTAGAAGCGCTAGCCGCCTTTGCTCGGCGAATGGTTGATTGGCAGCGCAAGGCCCTACGCGAGGCCAAGCAAAGCTCCAGCTGGTTCGACCCCAACCTGCCCTACGAGGCCGGCTGCGCTCAATATATTTATGAGCTGCTCGGCTGGAGCCCCTTGGCGGCCAATGCGCTCGCATTCGATTCGGGCGGTGAGCGCACTGAGCCGCCGCGCATGGGGCATGACCCTCGGTCTGGCTTGCTGCGCTCGTTTCATGACTTCGTGCATGGTATTGCAGCGGCCGGCGCCATAAACGGTTTGGCTCAGACGACCTTGCGCCTGACCGTTCCGGGCATACCAGACCAATACCAGGGCGCAGAATGGTGGGATCACAGTCTGGTAGACCCTGACAACAGACGTGCGGTGGATCATGCTTTGCGGGAACATGCCGCGGCATCCATGCCCCCAGACGCGAGCCTGGCCGTTCAGTTAAGAAGCTGGCAAAGCGGCAGGCTGAAACAGGCGCTGATAAAGCGTCTGCTCGCCTTGCGCAGCCGCCAATCGGCGGTTTTTGCACTGGGTGACTATGTTCCGCTAGAGGTCATCGGGCCGCGTAGCGAGCATGTCATCGCGTTCATGCGTGTCCTTGGCGAAGCGGCCGTACTGGTGGCCGTGCCGCGCTTGTGTGCGTCTGCATTGAAGTCTGATGAAAAAACCGGCTTGAAAATGGATATGACTTACTGGGATGAGACCGGTATCATGGTGCCGGAGTTGCCCGGCCATTGCATGAAAAACGTGTTCACCGGCGGCATACATAAGTTCCAGAATGGTGGCCTGATGGTTCGTGAATTATTCGCCGATTTTCCCTGCGCGGTACTGGCAACCTGAGTCCGACTTTAACCTTCCAGTGTTAGGATACGTTTCATGGCTCAATATTTCGTTGTACACCCCCAGAATCCCCAGTCGCGTCTTCTGAAACAAGCCGGCCAGCTTTTGGCCGACGGTGGCTTGGTGGCTGTTCCAACCGACTCCAGCTACGCGGTGGTGGCTCGCCTCGACGACAAAAGCGCTGCCGACGCCCTGCGCCAGTTGCGTGGGCTCGACGAACGCCATCACCTTACGCTTTTGTGCCGCGACCTGGCTGAAATCGGCCATTTCGCCCGTGTCGACAATCGGCAGTACCGTTTTTTAAAGCTTGCCACCCCCGGCCCCTGGACCTTCATTCTTGAGGCTACTCGCGAGGTGCCGCGCCGGGTGTCTCATCCGTCGCGCAAAACCATCGGCATACGGGTGCCCGACCACAAAGTCACGCTCGACCTGCTCGATGCGGCCGAATCGCCGTTAATTTCCACCACGCTTATTCCCGAAGGCGAAGACGTCCCGCTTAACGACGCCCAGCAGATACTGCAACGCTACGGCCATCAGTTGGCCGCAGTGATCGACGGTGGGGCCTGTCCGCTCACTCCCACTACGGTTATCGACCTTAGCGGTTCCGAGCCTGTGGTCACGAGGCGCGGTGGGGGCGATCCGGCGACGCTGGGGCTCGACTAACGAACTTTCCGGTCATTTCCTTCCTCTAATGAATCATCCCCTCTGCCATAGCGCCGGGCATCCGTGCCCGTCGCCTTTCATTGCGCCCCTATGGATTCACTGATACAAACCATCGCGGTCTACGCGTTGCCGGTGTTGTTCGGCATCACCCTGCACGAGGCCGCTCATGGCTATGTCGCCCGCATGTTCGGCGACCCCACCGCCTATGAGGCAGGGCGAATAAGCCTGAACCCCATCAGGCACGTCGACCCTATCGGAACCATTGCGGTGCCACTGTTTTTGTTGTTTTCCACCAAACTGTTGGGGGGTGCGGGCGTGTTGTTTGGCTGGGCCAAGCCTGTGCCCGTCGATTGGGGCCGGTTGCGCAACCCCAAGCGCGACATGCTCTGGGTAGCGCTGGCGGGGCCGGCGTCCAATCTGGTCATGGCGGTGTTGTGGACGATATCTTTACGTCTGCTTCATGGCAACGGCGTGGCTCCCGACAGCTTTTGGGCACTGATGGCGATTGCGGGCATTCAGATCAATCTGGTGCTTATGGCCCTTAATTTGTTCCCTTTGCCGCCGCTCGACGGCGGGCGCATTGTGTTTAGCCTGCTTCCGTCGAGCCTGGCCTTCAAATACGCCAAACTCGAGCCTTACGGCCTGCTGATCCTTATTGTGCTTATGCTTACCGGGGTGTTGTGGGCGCTTTTAACCCCCTTGCTCGCCTTGGGCCAGACCATTGTTAATTGGTTCTGGTAAAAAACTGCCTAAATCCCTAGTATGCCCAGACGGTTTATCCGGTAAACTTGCACGTTAGAGTTAATTCGGGCCACTTGCGCCCGGGGGCCTCCCGACGGAGCTATTTCTTTTTTTATCATGGCCAGTACAAACAGCGCGATTCCCACCTTTCAGGGCAGCATGGTTGCCCTGGTCACCCCCATGCACCCCGATGGCAGCCTCGATTTCGATGCCTATAAAAAGCTCATCGATTGGCATGCCTCAGAAGGCACCGATGCGTTGGTGGTTGTTGGCACTTCTGGCGAGTCGCCCACAGTCAGCATGGAAGAGCACGCCGAGCTTATCCGTGTGGCCGTCGAGCACTCGGCCGGGCGCCTGCCGGTCATCGCCGGCATAGGCGGTAACTCTACCGACGAAGCCATCGAGCTTTCCCAGTATGCCAAGCGTGTGGGCGCACAAGCGGGCTTGTCGGTTGTGCCGTACTACAACAAGCCCAGCCAAGAAGGCCTGTATCAACACTTCAAAACCTCGGCCGAAGCTGTCGACCTGCCCGTCATTCTTTATAATGTGCCGGGTCGCACGGTCGCCGACCTATCCAACGAAACCATACTTCGCCTGGCTCAGGTTCCCGGCATCATCGGGCTCAAGGACGCCACGGGCGATATGGCCCGCGCCGGTTGGTTGCTGCATCGCAAGCCCGAAAGCTTCCAGGTGTTCAGCGGCGACGACGCCACGGCGGCCGCCCTTATCTTGCTTGGCGGCCAAGGCAATATCTCGGTGACCGCCAATGTGGCTCCCCGGCTGATGCATGAACTTTGCATGGCTGCACTGGCCGCAGACATACAACGTGTGCGCCAGTTAAACGGCCGCCTTTCCGACCTTAACAAGGTGCTGTTTATTGAATCCAACCCGATTCCCGTCAAGTGGGCCGTTTCAGAAATGGGGCTGTCAAACTTGGGCTATCGCTTACCCTTAACTACCCTGGACGAACGTTTCCACGAAGTCGTGCGCGGCTCGTTGAAGAACGTGGGCTTGATTTGAAAATGACAAATATGCGTATAAGTAAACGCTATACCGCCCTGGCCGCCGGCCTGGGCCTGGTGGTGTTGTCGGGCTGCTCGCAATGGAACCAATTGATGGGCCGTGAAGAATCCGTCGATTATCGCAGCACCGTGCCCAGTGCCGGCAACCCGCTCAGCATTCCACCCGATCTTACTCAGGCAAGCGGCAGTGCTCATTACCGAGCCCCCGAAGGCACAGCCACATACAGCCAGTATGCAGAAAGCGCTCAGCAGCAACAGGCAGCGGGTGCTACAAGCAATGTTTTGCCTACCAGCGATCATGTTCGCGTCATGCGCGACGGTAATATCCGCTGGCTGGTCGTCGATCAGCCCGCCGAAGACGTCTACCCCAAAATTATCGACTTCTGGGGCGAGCAAGGCTTTACCATTTATTCGCAAAACGCCCGCGCCGGCCTGATCGAAACCGATTGGGCCGAAAACCGCGCCAAGGTTCCCGAAGGCTGGATCAAGAGCGCGCTGGGCGGCATTCTTGATTCGGTGTTCGACAGCGGCGAGCGCGAGCGTTTCCGTACCCGTCTCGAGCGCGTAAACGGCGCTACCGAAGTCTACATCAGCCACGACCACATGGTCGAAACCGGCACGGCCGATAATTCCGGCTTCAAATGGATCGAAGGCAAAGAAGACCCGGGCCTGAACGCAGCCATGCTGGCCCGCCTCATGGTGTTCCTGGGTACTGATATCAATCGTGCCCAAAGCCTTGTTACTCAGGCCGAGGCCAATAAGGGTGTGCAGGTTCAGCGCCCCGTCGAAGATCAGGCCTCATTGCACTTGAATGAGTCATTTGATCGCGCCTGGCGCCGGGTAGGCGTGGCCATTGATAGTGCCGGGTTCTCGGTCGACGACCGCGACCGTTCGGCGGGCGATTATTACGTGCGCTATCTTGACACCGACACCGGCCGCAAAATCGAACAGCCCAATTTCTTTGGTCGCATGTTCGGCAGTAAGGGTACGGCCGAGGCTCAGGTTTATCGCATCCACGTAGCCGAGCAGGGTGGGGCTTCGGTGGTCAGCGTGCTGGACCAAGCCGGTCAGGTTGACCAGTCCGACACGGCCAAACGTATCATCAACGTGTTGGCCGACAATATGTAGTTTGCGAAAGCAAAGCAAAAAGCCTCAAGACGCAATCGTCTTGAGGCTTTTTTTGCTTTGGTGTTTGTGTGCGACGCGACGGAAGTTCTTATGTCGCAAGCGTGCGGCGATTCCAGGGCATTTTCATCAGTACGCGGGCCAAGCCGCAAAAACCCGACACGCCCGCAAACACGAGCCCGGCGCCCACGAAGCCGGCCAACAAGTAAAACCAGGGCGACACCGTTGCGCCAAGCACGGTACCCAGCACGATCATCGAGCCGGCGGCAATCTGTACCTGACGTTGCAGTTCGAGCGGTTGGGAGGTGTCGACCACGACCGGCAGACCGGCCTTCTTCCAGGCATCGAGCCCCCCTTCAAGCACATAG
>NZ_DATJBQ010000072.1:0-3603 GCF_035515275.1 Pusillimonas sp. | reverse complement strand
ATGCCCGGGCTACGCCCGACTACTACGTCGAGAAGCTTCCCACCAACCCCTGGATTCACCAGCCCTTCGAAGACTACGACAGCTTGCGTCCCCACCAACTTGAAGCCTGGATGCGCAAAGGCAAGCGTAATTCGCAGTAGTTTAATGCGCTAAGCGCCCTTAAGTGGCTTGGGCTCGTGAAACATCGGGTTTCGTGGTAGAATTTAATGCTTTACGCATTTTGCCACCCCTTTTTACGAGGCTTATCGATACATGCCTACTGTTCGTCTTAAAGAAAACGAGCCTTTTGAAGCTGCGCTGCGCCGCTTTAAGCGCACCATTGAAAAAAACGGCCTTTTGACCGAGCTGCGTTCGCGCGAGTTCTACGAGAAGCCCACCGCCGAGCGCAAGCGCAAGCACGCTGCTGCGGTCAAGCGTCATTACAAGCGTATCCGTAGTCAACAGCTGCCCCCGCGCCTGTATTGATACCAGAGTCCTTTGTTCAAGAGCTTCTTGCCCGGGTTGATGTAGTCGACGTCGTCGGGCGCTATGTGCAGTTGCGCAAGGGTGGGGCCAACCTGCTTGGCCTATGTCCGTTTCACAACGAAAAAAGCCCGTCTTTTACTGTCAGTCCTACCAAGCAGTTTTATCACTGCTTTGGTTGCGGCGCGCATGGCAGTGCCATTTCCTTCCTCATCGAACACACCGGGGCCAGTTTTCCCGAGGCGGTTCGCAGCCTTGCCGGCTCGGTCGGCATGGTGGTGCCCGAAGAGTCGCGCAGCCCGGCTCAGCGGGCGGCCTCTCAACGCCGTAAAGAAGAAGTCTCGCAGCACCAGCGAATTCTGGATGCGGCGCATGCGCATTATCAAAGCAGCCTTAAAGGTTCGCCGGCTGCGGTTTCGTACCTGAAGAAACGCGGTCTTAGCGGACAAATCGCAGCACGTTTTGGTCTGGGATGGACGGGCAGCGATCGTCGTGGCTTGGCGGCGGTGTTCTCCAACTACGAAGACCCTTTGCTGGTGGAATCCGGTCTGGTCATCGAGGCCGACGACGGTCGTCGCTACGACCGCTTCCGTGAGCGAATCATGTTTCCCATACGCAATACGCGCGGAAACATCATTGGTTTTGGCGGACGCCTGATCGCCCCTGGCGAACCCAAGTACCTCAACTCCCCCGAGACCACCTTGTTCTCGAAGGGGCGCGAGCTTTACGGCTTGTGGGAGGCGCGTGCGGCGGTTCGCGCCGAGGCGTGTGTGCTCGTAGTTGAAGGCTATATGGACGTCGTGGGCCTGGCCCAGCAAGGCGTTGAGAACGCCGTTGCAACGTTGGGCACGGCCACCACACCCGAGCACGTGCAAAAGCTGCTTCGATTGAGCAACAAGGTGGTGTTCAGCTTTGACGGCGACAAGGCCGGACGCCGAGCCGCCTGGCGCGCCTTGCAAGTATGCTTGCCGCTCTTGCGCGACGACGCCTCGATACGTTTTTTGTTTTTGCCGCAAGAGCACGACCCCGACTCTTACGTGCGCGAGTTTGGGGCCGAAGCATTTCGTGCTGCGCTGGCAGAAGCCGACCCCTTGTCGCGCTTCATGCTTGACGAACTTGCCTCGCATCATGCCATGGACGAAGCCGAAGGACGTGCTGCCTGTGTGCATGAAGCCAAGCCCTTGTTGTCCATGATTCCCCCCGGCACACTGCGCATGCAGATCGAGCGTGAGTTTGCAAAGCTGGTGCGACTGACACCGGAAGAGCTTGCAAGCATGCTGCAGGCCGTGCCCGATGTGCCCGTTGCGCCGCCCAGTGGCGCGATGCCGGTTGTTTCGACACATTCCGAGCCGCCGGGGTTCATGGATGATATTCCGGCTGGTTTTGCGCCTGACGAGCCCTGGAGCGGGCCGCTTGATCATGACCCGGTTCCCGCTGCGAGCCGTTCAACGCGCGCTCAAAAGTCGCGGGCGGTAACGCCCATCGCCAAGCGCCTGTTGCGCCTGCTGCTTGCCCACCCCGAGCTGGTTGACCGCTTGGGTGACCAGCAGCTTGAAATTCTCGAACATAGCCCCCATTTGGTACTGGTACGAGACGTGATTGCGCTGGCGCACACCAGCGGCGCTCGCCATGTGGGCGCGTTGCTGCAGGCTGCCGACCCGGCCGAGGAACTGGCGCAGGTGCTAAGTAGTCTAAGTAAAGAACTGCTCGAACAGGACGATCTGCCCGACCCCTGGACCGAGTGGAACGATGCGATGCATCGCATTGAACTCGATGCCATCAAGGCCGAGCAGTCTGAATTGATTGCGGGCGGGCTTCGCGATGAAGCCTCACGCCTGCGGTATCAGAAATTGACGCGCAGGCTGGCCCTGCTAAACAGTGCTTCCAGGCACTGAGTGTTGTAAAATAAAGAGTTTCGCATCGATCGCCAGATCATTGCGCAAAAGTGTGGTTTTTTAGCTGGTTGCCCCCATTGCCTTGCACTCATACCAGACAAGGATTCTTCATTATTGGGCGCCAAGCAAAAAGTCGGGCTTTTGCGGTTGAACTGTTGCGTTGCGAGAGTAGTTTTGCCATGCAATGCGGGCGCGGAGCCCCGCGCACATTTGCACTTACGGAAGCGACTATGACCCAAGCCACTGGTAAGACCCCGTTGGTAGCAGAGCAGGAAGCTGCAAAAACCCGAACGGCTGCTGCAACAAAAAGCGCCGCCAAAACCTCGGTAAAGGTTGCGGCTGATTCGGCTGCAGATGCCAAGGTGGCGGCCAAGAAGGCACCTGCCAAAACAGCCGCAGTAAAGAAAGCGGCGGTAAAAACGGCTGCCGCTAAAAAAACGGCGGTCAAGAAAACTGCTGCCAAGACGGCGGCAACCACTGCCACTAAAACCGCAAGCAAGACCGCTGCCAAAAAAGCGGCCAAGCCGGGGCGCCCCGCTTCGACCGGTCGCCGCCCGGGCCGTCCGGCTAAATCGGCCAACAACGACGCAGCCAACTTCACCGATGACGACCTCGACAACGAAGCCGAGGTGATCCCTGATTTCAAACCGGTGGCCAAACGTGGCAAGCGCGGCAAAGGCGACAAAGACGTGCCTGCCCGCAGCCAGATGACACCCGAAGAGCAAGAGGCCCGTCGTAATCGCCTTAAGGTGCTGATCAAGCTGGGCAAAGAGCGTGGTTATCTTACCTACGGTGAAATCAACGACCACCTGCCCGACGACCTGGTCGACGCCGAAGCGATTGACGGCATTATCAGCACATTCAGTGACATGGGCATCTCGGTCTACGACCAAGCACCTGACGCCGAGTCGCTGCTTCTGAATGACAACGCCCCCGTTGCCTCCAACGATGACGACGTCGAAGATGAGGCCGAGGCTGCACTAACCACCGTTGACTCCGACTTCGGACGCACCACTGACCCGGTTCGCATGTATATGCGCGAAATGGGTACGGTCGAGCTGCTTACCCGCGAGGGCGAAATCGAAATCGCCAAGCGCATCGAAGACGGTCTTAAGCATATGGTCATGGCCATTGCTGCGTGCCCCACCACGGTCAACGAAATTTTGGCCTATGTGCAGCGCGTGCGCGACGGTCACGCCCAAATCGACGAGGTCGTCGACGGCCTGGTCGACGAAGAGGGCGAAGA
>NZ_DATJBQ010000071.1:0-16413 GCF_035515275.1 Pusillimonas sp. | reverse complement strand
GCTTTATACCTCTTCCCCGGCTGCCCGGCCGGTATCTGCATCTGATGTTCCCGCGCTTTGCGCAGCCTGATTTCTGGAGTTTCTGAATGTTTACACGCCGTCAACTTATCAAGACCTCGGTCGTGGGTCTGTTTTCCGTTCTGCTGCCATTCGGTTCCATTTCGCATGCCAAAGACCCCTCGCGCCTGCGCGTGGCTTTGCTGCCCGATGAGAACGCCGCAACACTCATACAAAATGCCCAGCCGCTGAAGCAGTACCTGGCAAAAGCACTGAACAAAGACATTGAAATCATCGTCACCACAGACTATTCGTCGATGATCGAGGCCATGCGCTTCGGCCGTATCGAGATTGCCTACTTCGGGCCTTTTTCATATGTACTGGCCAAGTCGAAAGCGCCGTCCATCGAACCCTTTGCAGTCGGCGTAGAGCGTGGCCTGCCCTCGTATCAAGCGGTACTTATCGCCAACGCCGAAGGCCCGGTCAAAAGCCTGAAGGACATTCGCGGGCAGAACTTCGGTTTCGGGGATCAGGCCTCGACTTCCAGCCATCTGGCCCCCCGCGCGCATATTCTGAAAACCGCCGGCCTGGACGGCGAAAAAGACTACCGCCCCGTTCACCTGGGTACGCATGATGCCGTGGCCCGAGCCGTGCAAGTGGGACAGGTGCCGGCGGGCGCCTTGTCCAAGCCGATTCTGGACAACCTGATCGAGAAGGGAACCGTGGACGGATCAAAGATTGTCGAGCTGGACTTGAGCGCCCCCATTCCAAACTACCCCATGGTGATGCAGGCCAACCTGAAACCCGAACTGAAAGAAGCCATACGCAGCGCGTTTCTGAACATGAAAGACCCGGAAGTACTGAAGAGCTTCCGAGTGCAGTCTTTTGCGCCCACTAACGACCAGGCCTACGACGTTTTGCGTGAGACCGCCGAAGTGCTCAATCTTGACATCGGGACAATGAAGTGACCACCGGAACCTTGAAATACGCCGAACAGCTGAACACTGACCGGCTGCGCAATCAGCGGCAGCTGCTTCTGGTGGCAGTTATTGTTGTCGTGTGTCTCGTCGCTTTGGGCATTACCGGCTTCTTTGATGTGCAGCGCTTTATCGAAGGCGCGCCTGCCATGAAACAGCTGGGCTCTGAAATGATTCCGCCCAACTTTGAGCGGTGGCAGCATTGGCTGTTGCCGCTGCGTGACACACTGGCCATGTCGGTGGCGGGTACGGCACTGACCGTGGTGCTCTCGCTGCCTCTGGCTTTGCTTGCCGCTCCAAACACCACCCCGCACCCCGTACTTGGGCGGCTGATTCGCACCGTTCTGGCCGCGTTTCGGTCAGTGCCCGAAATTATTCTGGGAATTATTTTCGTGGCGGTGGTGGGGTTCGGCGCATTGCCCGGTGTACTGGCCCTGGCGCTGCACTCTGCCGGCATGGTCGGCAAGTTCTACGCCGAGGCCATAGAGCATGCCGACCCCAAGCCCATGGAGGCCGCCGCCGCTGCGGGCGCGAGCCGTTTTCAGATCATTACCCACGCGGTATTGCCGCAGGTTCTGCCACAGTTGGCCGACATTACGATTTATCGCTGGGAATACCATTTTCGTGCGTCGGCGGTGCTGGGCATCGTCGGGGCCGGTGGCATAGGCTTTGAACTGATGGCGGCCCTGCGTCTGATCAAGTATGACGAGGTCTCGGCGATTCTGTTGTCGATACTGGCCTGTGTGCTTGTTGTCGATAGCATCGGCGGCATGCTGCGCAAACGCCTAAAGTAAGTTTAAGAACAAGACCATGCAAGCAAAAATTGTTATTACCCAACCCATTCACCCCGAGGTCCTGCACGCCCTGGAAAGTGTAGGCGAGGTCGTTATGAACCCCGGGCCCGAGCCCTGGAGCCGCGCTGAGTTTCTTCAGCATATTGCAGCGGCCGACGCACTAATGGCTTTCATGCCCGACAGCATCGACGCCGAAGCACTGCGTCATGCACCGCGGCTGAAAACCATTTCCTGCGCCTTGAAGGGCTACGACAACTTCGATCTGGCCGCTTGCGCGGCTGCCGGAGTGGTTATCAGCTTCGTGCCCGACCTGCTCACCGAGCCCACCGCCGAACTCGCCATCGGCCTGGCCGTCGCGGCGGCCCGAAACGTCCGGCGCGGCGACCAGGTGATGCGTACCGGCCAGTACGCCGGATGGCGGCCCATTCTGTACGGCGTAGGGCTGCATCAATCGGTTGTTGCCGTGGTGGGCCTTGGGGCCGTTGGGCAGGCCATTATCAGCCGGTTGGCGGGCTTCGGCTGCGCCGAAATTCTGGGGGTTGACCCGCATAATACCGACCCCCGGGCCACGCCGGCAGGCCTTGCCGAAGCCGTTTCCCGTGCCGACTATCTGATTCTGGCCGTACCGTTAAACGACGACACCTATCATCTGGTCGACGAAGCGATGCTGTCCAACGCAAAGCCGGGGCTTGTGGTCGTGAATATCGGCCGGGGCTCGGTGGTTCAAGAAGCGGCCATTGCCCAGGCTTTGGAGCACGGCATTATTGGCGCATACGCGGCCGACGTGTACGAATCAGAAGACTGGCTTTTGCCGAACCGGCCGCACACCGTGCATCCGGCTCTGCTGGCATCTGACAAAACCGTGCTGACCCCGCATATTGGTTCTGCCGTGGCCCGGGTGCGCCTGGAAATAGAACGCCGGGCCGCCGACAACCTGATCCAGGTGCTGTCGGGGCAGATGCCCAAAGACCTGGTATGCGCGTAAGCGTCGTTGCCGGGCAAGCTTAAGTGCAAAACAAACGGGGCGCCAGGCGCCCCGTTTGAATACAACGTTTATAACCGCGCACTAAGCCGCGTTTGCAAGGCAACGAGCTCGGCGGGCAGATGCTCGCGCAGCTTGTCAAAAAGCTCGCCATGCAGATCAAGCTCGGTACGCCAGGCCTGAGTGTCGATGGCGGTAATGGCCTGGAACTGTTCATGGGTAAAGTCCAGCCCCTCCCAGGAAATGTCTTCGTAGCGCGGCGATACGCCAAAGAGGTTTTCTTGCCCCTGGGCAGAGCCGTCGATGCGCTCGAGCATCCATTTGAGCACCCGCATGTTCTCGCCAAAGCCGGGCCATATGAATTTTCCGTTGGCATCGGTCTGGAACCAGTTGACGCAGAAAATGCCCGGCAGGCCAGCCCCGGATCTTTCGAGCCGCTTGCCCAGCTCGAGCCAATGCGCAAAGTAGGAGCCCATGCTGTAACCGCAAAACGGCAACATGGCAAAGGGGTCGCGGCGCACCACGCCCTGCTTGCCAGTGGCTGCAGCCGTGGTTTCAGATCCTTGCGTTGCCGCCATGTAAACGCCTTCGGCCCAGTTACGCGCCTCGGTTACCAAGGGCACGGTGTCCGAGCGCCTGCCACCAAAGATGAAGGCATCAATGGCCACGCCGTCGGGGTTGTTCCACTCGGGGTCGATGACCGGGTTCTGGTCGGCCGCCACCGTAAACCGCGCATTGGGGTGCGCCGCCTTGCGACCGCAGTCGGGCGTCCAGCTATTGCCCTGCCAATCGGTGCAATGCTGGGGCGGCGGGCCCATGCCCTCCCACCAGACGTCGCCGTCGTCGGTTAGCGCCACGTTGGTAAACAACACGTTCTCGCGCAGCGAGGCCATGCAGTTGTAGTTGGTTTTTTCGTTTGTGCCCGGCGCCACGCCAAAATAGCCGGCCTCGGGGTTGATGGCATACAGGCGGCCGTCTTTGCCCGGCTTGATCCAGGCAATGTCATCGCCAATGGTGGTGACCTTCCAGTCGGACAGCGCCTTGGGCGGTATCAGCATGGCAAAGTTGGTTTTGCCGCAGGCCGACGGAAACGCGGCTGCCACATGCATTTTTTTACCTTGGGGCGAAGTAACGCCAAGAATCAGCATGTGCTCGGCCAGCCAGCCTTCGTCGCGCCCCATGCTGGACGCAATACGCAAGGCCAGACATTTTTTGCCCAGCAGCGCATTACCGCCATAACCCGAACCAAATGACCAGATCTCGCGCGTTTCAGGGTAATGAACAATGTACTTGGTGTCGTTGCAAGGCCAGGCAACGTCTTGTTGGCCTGGCTTCAATGGCGCACCAACCGAGTGTACGCAGGGCACAAAAGCACCATTGGGCCCCAATACGTCGTACACCTTGCGACCCATGCGCGTCATGATGCGCATATTGGCCACCACGTAGGGCGAATCAGTAAGCTCAACGCCAATGTGCGCAATGGGCGAACCCAGCGGCCCCATCGAAAACGGTATGACATACATGGTGCGCCCACGCATGCAGCCGGCAAACAACCCATTCAGCGTTTCGCGCATCTGGGCAGGATCCATCCAGTTATTGGTGGGTCCGGCATCGGCTTCGTGCTCGGAACAAATGAAAGTGCGGTCTTCGACCCTTGCCACATCGGAAGGGTCGGACCAGGCCAGGTAAGAGTTGGGCCGTTTTTCAGGATTGAGCCGGCGCAAGGTGCCCGCGTCGACCATCAAATTGCACAACCTGTCGTACTCTTGCTGCGACCCGTCGCACCATTCGATGCGATCCGGCTGGGTGAGTTCGGCGACACGGCCTACCCATTGCTTCAGGGCGGAATGCCTGACCCACTCAGGCGCGTTGACGTTGGTGGCGGGCTCGGACACTGCTGCGGCATTCATACACGGGTCTCCTATGCGTGAACGTTGTTCTTGAGCGTTCACTTTATTTATATATCGTACGCGCCCTGCCATAAAGGACGGCGGGGCAACGAAACGAGACTGGGGTTACATAGTTTTGGCTTGGGGCGGAATAACGGTAGAGGCCCACGAGACCAGTTGCCAGCGCCCGGCGCGCTGAACCCACACGGCTTGGTACAGGTTGTTGAGGTCTTTTTTGTGGCCCTGATGTTCGATTTGCATGGTGACATGACCATGCATGATTGCCACTTGGCCGTATAGCCGAACATGCGCGCTTTTGCGCTGCGACGCCAGGTAGCGGATGTTTCCCTGGCTTAAGGTGTTCAGATAACTTTCTTTGGTGTCGACCACGGCCGACGAATGTGTGTACACCACGTCGTCGGCCAACAGCATGCGCAAGGCATCAAGGTCGTGGGCCAACATGGCGCGGCAACGCTCGTCGTCTGCGTCCATTAATTGCCGCTCGGCGTCGGCTTCTGTATTCATGTTTTGTCTCCTTTGAAGCTTAAAGATACTCTGGCACGGCGCAAAGCGCCAGCGTTTAGCGAACGCAGCGCCATGAGATGGGGTTGACCCGATTCGGCGGGGCGACTTTTCAAAGGTGCGCCGCCTGGCCCGCCCCAGCGCGGCCCGGCCAACCGCTGAATCCGCCATGTTTGTCGACACGTTTACGTGTAGGGTAAGCGGCATGCGACAACTAGGGGAATCACCGATCGGCTGCGGGCGTGTCGGCGGCCACAAAAATATATTTTTTGTTTATAGTCGGTGCACCCCTTTTTACAGCATTTACGGAGGCAGTTCGCATGACCACCCCCGCACCGATCAAGCTGCTTGGCCTATGCGGCAGCCTGCGCAAGGCGTCCAACAGCCTGGCAACGATCAAGACGCTGGCCGAATCGCTGCCCGCACCTGTGCAGATGACGCTCTTCCCCCTGCACGACATTCCGCCCTATAACGGCGACCAGGACGGCGAGCTTTGCCCCGCCGAGGTGCGCAAGCTGAAGCAGGCCATTGCCGACTGCCAGGGGCTGGTCGTGTGTTCGCCGGAATACAACTACGGTATTTCGGGGGTGCTGAAGAACGCGCTGGACTGGGCTTCGCGCCCCAGCATGGCATCGCCGTTAAAGGGCAAGCCGGCGCTGATCATGACGACATCGCCCAGCTTTGCGGGCGGGGTTCGGGCGCAGGTTCAAATACGCGAAACGCTTACGGCGTGTTTGTCGCGCCCTTTGAATAGGGCGCAGGTGGTTATCAATCATGCGAACGAAAAGGTGAAGGACGGACGGCTGGTGGATCAGGCGTCTATTGATTTCATGCTGGCGGCTGTGGATGACCTAGTGGCTGAGATCCGGCTGGTGGAGGGCAAATAGGCGATCGCAATTTTTTGCTATTGCATCCTTTTGCTATTGCATCCTTTTGCTATTGCACCCATTTGGTTATCGCCCAGCTTCGATTACCCCGTGTCTTGCTCATGTGTGGTCGGAGTTTGAGTTCTTAAGACGGTGCCGGGGTGGCCACAGCTATTACGGGCCGCTGCATGCGGTTCGGCTTTGCCGAACTACCCGAATTTGCCGGGGGTGGGCGGGCGGCGGCAGAACTCGCCCTTTAGCCGCTACGCGGCTACGGAGCTCAGACAGGCTGTCGCCGAAACCCCCCGCCCACCCCCGGCAAATTCGGCGCTGCAGAAGGCCCGTAATAGCTGTGACCACCCCGGCACCTCTTGTTGAGGGCTGTTGGAAGGATAGGCAAACTAAGTGCTTTGGCGGGCTAGCGCAGCAGGCGCGTATTCTCATTCGAGTAATTCAAACCACCGCGTGACTCAGGGTGCCCCAAAACACCTCAGCACAAGCCGCCGGCGGTGGGGTGGGTAAAACGGGGCGTTGCGAGCGCCGCGTTTCGGGCCTTGGCGCGGGGGGTGTCGGCGGCAGCCTGTCTGAGCTCCGTAGCCGCGTAGCGGCTAAAGGGCGAGTTCTGCCGACGCCCGCGCCAAGGCCTGAAACGCGGGTAGTCTGGCGAAGCCAGACCGCAGAGCTCCGCCCCGTTTTACCCACCCCACCACCGGCGGCGTTTTAGAACCCAAACCCACCCTTACCCATTTAAAACAACCTGCACATCAAGCGAACAAAGCCGTTGGGCCTTCAGCAACACAGGACAAACCGAGAGGACGAGCGACGGCTGTAGCTACGCTGGATTAAGTACTTGGCTACGAACCAAGGAGTCGTGGGTACGATTCTATATAGCGACCTACTTAAGGCTAATTGTCGTATTAACCCCGCCCACAACATCATCCTCAAACCACCGGGCGGTAACCGTCTTGGCCTGCGTATAAAACAGCACCACCTGCTTGCCGTAAGGCCCCAGATCCCCCAGCTTCGACGCCCGCGAGCCAGAGAAGGAAAATAGCGGCACCGGCACCGGAATGGGCAGATTGATACCCACCTGGCCCACGTCGATCTCTTCCTGAAACGTACGCGCAGCCGCCCCGGACTGCGTGAACACAGCCGTGCCGTTGCCGTTAGGGTTCGCATTGACCATGGCTATCGCCTCATCAAGCGTCTCGGCGCTCATGATCGACAGCACCGGGCCGAAGACCTCTTGGTCGTACACGGCGTTGCCCGGCTTAACCCCCGAAAATATAGTCGGCCCCACAAAATTGCCCTTTTCATTTCCCGGCACCTTAATGCCCCGGCCATCAAGCTCAAGCGTTGCGCCGTCGGCCACGCCCCGTTCGATCAGCCCTTCAACCCGTGCCAGCGCCGCAGGTGAAATCAAAGGCCCCACATCGACGCCCGGCTGATCGCCCGCGCCTACCTTCAAGGTGCGCGCCTTGGCCACAAGATCGGGCACCCAGTTACGCGCCTCGCCCACCAGAATGGCCACCGACAGCGCCATGCAGCGCTGGCCCGCCGCCCCAAACGCCGCGCCGACCAGATTATTGAGCGTTTGTTCTTTATGTGCGTCGGGCAGTACCACCGCGTGGTTTTTAGCGCCCATCATGCACTGAGCCCGCTTACCCGCCAGCGAAGCGCGCTGGTATACATGCGTGCCCACCTTGGTGGAGCCCACAAAAGAAATCGCCTTGATGTCCGGGTGGTCGCACAAAGCATTGACTGCGTCTTCGCCCCCGTGCACCACGTTCAGCACCCCGGGCGGAATACCCGCCTCGAGCGCCAGCTCGGCCAGGCGCATCGTAACCATGGGGTCTTGCTCGGAGGGTTTGAGCACAAAGGTATTACCGGTGGCAATAGCCATGGGAAACATCCAGAGCGGAATCATGGCAGGGAAATTAAAGGGCGTGATGCCGGCGCATACTCCCAGCGGCTGCAAGATAGTGTAAGTGTCGACCCCGCCTGCCACGTTGTTGGCCAGCTCGCCCAAT
This sequence comes from Pusillimonas sp., assembly GCF_035515275.1. Lineage (GTDB taxonomy): Bacteria > Pseudomonadota > Gammaproteobacteria > Burkholderiales > Burkholderiaceae_B > Pusillimonas. The sequence continues at coordinate 8,356 of NZ_DATJBQ010000071.1, read as the reverse complement.
TGCAAATTGCCAATGGCCGCCGCGTGCTCTACCACCTCGAGGCCGCGGAACACGTCGCCTTCGGCGTCGGCCAGCGTCTTGCCTTGCTCGGCGGTAAGCAGAGCGGCGAGTTCTTTCATGTTCTCGCGGATAAGATGCTGATACTTAAGAAAAATACGCGCACGAGTGCCGATGGGCGTTTTGCGCCATTCGCGAAAGGCCGCCTTGGCCGAAGCCACGGCGCTTTCGATCTCATCGGGCGTGGCAAACGGTACGCGCGCCAGGACCTGCTGCGTGGCAGGGTTGACGACATCGCGCCATTGCTGGGTACGAGATTCAACGAACCGGCCGTCAATCAGCAGCTTGACGGTAGGCGCTTGCAATTCTTGGGCGTGCGCGGCCATGGTGTCTCCGAGAGGCGTCGCCCTGCGCGCCGAAGCGGCGCTGATGGGCGATCAGTTTTAGTGAAGTAAGCCATGCTAGCGCCGCCGGGGCGCGCGCACAATACCCACAATCACCCTCACGCCAAACCCCCATGCCCGCGCGTTTGCCGAGCTTAGTCTTTCAGGCCCTTGATCCAGCGACCATAGGCCTTGCGCAACACGGCGTGCATGCCCGCCGTGCGCTGCTCCAGACGGTCTGCGATTTCGTCGCGTGTATTGACCGCCGGCGCCCCGTTGGCCAGTTGACGATCCAGCACCTTGCCGTTGGCATCCATATAAACACCCACCAGTTCGGGGGTCATTTCCAAATGGAACTGCATGGCCAGGTGGCGGTTGTCCATCACGAAAGCCTGGTTGGCGTAGTGCGGGCTGGACGCCAGACGCACGGCGCCCGGAGGCAGCTCGAACTCGTCTGCGTGCCATTGAAAAACCTCGTCGGTGCCTGCGCCGAACCATTCTTGCGCTTCGGGCGCTGTGCTAAGGCCGATGGGCTGCCAACCGATTTCCATGGACGGGCCCTGCGATACCTTGCTGCCGAAGGCCGCCGCCATGACCTGGCCGCCCAGGCAGTGCCCCGCCACCGGAATGTCCAGTTGCCTGGCCTTGTCGATAAGGGCGATTTCGTCTTCGATCCAGGCCAGGCCATCGTTGACACCCATGGAGCCGCCCATGAAGATCAGCCCGCTGAATTCGGACGGATCTTCGGGGATAGCAGCGCCGTCCATGACCGGCACCAGCACCCAGGGGATACCCAGCTCCTGCAAGACCGTAATGACAGCGCCGGGCTGCCCAACGTGAGTGTGCTGGAAAATCGCGACGGGTTTCATTGAATGGAAGCCTCCTTAAGCGGTAAACGCCTATGACAATGCGAACGACACCAAAGCCGTGTCGAGAAGAAAGAAAGACCGCCTGCCGGAAAATTGAAGGTTGAACCTCAACCTTCAATTCTGCGTTTGGCTGAGGCGGGTCAGAACAGGCTGAAATACTCGCGATGCTCCCATTCAGTCACCGCCTGATTGAAGCGCGAAAGTTCAGCCTCTTTGATGTGGCAGTAGTAATTGACGAACATCGGCGTCAATTGCTTGCACAGGTATTCGTCTTGGCGCAGGGCGCGCAAGGCGTCAGAGAGCGAGCGGGGCAAGGGCTCGCTGGGGTCTTCGTAAGGCACGTCGGCGCTGGGGCCGGGCACCAGCTTTCGTTCAATGCCGTCCAGCCCCGAAAAAACCTGCGAAGCCACGTACAGGTAGGGGTTGGCATTGGGCTCGCCCACCCGGTTTTCGATACGTGTTGCCGCCTGGCCTGCGCCGCCCAGCACACGCAGCATGGCGCCCCGGTTGTCGCGTCCCCAACTGGCCCGATCGGGTGCCAGCGAGAACGAACGGTAGCGTCTATACCCGTTGATGGTGGGCGTAGAAAGCGCCGCGGCCCCGGTTGCATGGGCCAGCAATCCGGCCAGGTATTGGGTGCCCAATTCGGAAAGGTCCTGCCCTTCTTGGTCGGGAATGAACACATTGCGTCCCGTGGCCGTGTCGCACAGCGACTGGTGCAAATGCCAGCCGCTGGACATGACGTGCGGAATGCGCGGACGGCACATGAAGGTGGCGTGGTAGCCATGACGCTGGCACACCTGCTTGACCGCGCTGCGTACCAGCACCATGGCGTCGGCCGCCATCATGCCCGGCATCGGCCCGAATGTAAGCTCGAACTGGCTGGGGCCGAACTCGATCTCCATCGAGTGCACCGGCAGGTTCAAACCCTGCATGGTGGTGCGCAACAGCTCCATCAGGTCTTCGCTGGCGTCGTAACGCTGCTCGGTCAGGTACTGATAACCATGCGTCAGCAAGGACACTTCGGGCGGCATGCCCGGCTGCCCAGGCTGGCTGCCGTCGTTCAGCCCCATGCGCGGGTCGTCGACCTTGAACACATGAAATTCGACTTCCAGGCCCGCCACCAGCTTCAGGCCGCGATCTTCAAGCCCGGCCAGGGCGCGCCGCAATATGCTGCGCGTGGCCAGGGGCGCCGGACGACCGTCTGTCATGTAGGCGTCGCACAGCACCCAACCGGTGCGGGGCGACCAGGGCAAGATACGGAAAGTGCCGGGGTCGGCCACCATGACGAAGTCGGCGCCGCCCTGCATGCCGTCAAAGTCGAACCCTCCGCCGGCCGAAAACACCGGAAACACCGTAAGGTGCGAGGTGTCTTTGGCAAACAGCGTGGTGGTCATGTTGACCCCGCCGCGCAAAGCGCCGATGGCTTCGGAAGCCACCAGCGTCTTGCCGCGCAAGATGCCGTGCTGGTCGGGAAAACCAAAACGCACGACGTCCACTTCGCCGGACTCAAGCCGGCGCACCAGCTCGTCGGCCTGGCGCGCCTGCTCGGGCGTCCATGTGTCGAACCGCTCGACAAAACTTCCCATGTTCGTCCTTAAGCGCTTAACCGCGCAGATGCCCAATCGGATTCCTGGCGACGCTTCAGATCAGCTTCGACCCAGTAGGTTTTTTCTTCGTTGCGTCGTCCGATGCCGTCAATCGAGGCCGGTCCGGTAACGTCGCGGGCCTCTTCATCGTTAAGCAGCATCAGGGCCTTGTCTTCGCCGGCCAGCGTGCTTTCGATGGCCTTGGTCAGCATGCGGCGATAGGTATAGATGCACTTGTCGCTGGCCGCCAGGTGTTCGCGGGTACGGTCTTGTATGGCGCCTTGCGACTCAACCGCCCACTGATCGTGAACGTTAATATCATGACCCATGCCGGTATAGGTTTCGGTCATTTGCTCGCCGGCATCAAAACCGTAGTTGTTGCTGCGGTTCTTGCGCGACGTGTAGCCGGGCAGCTCGTACAGCTCAAGACGCTGGGCGCGCATCTGCTCTTTGTTGACCGGCTCGGTGAAGCTGGTGAATATGGCGTACCAGTAGCAGTGGGTGTCGTCGATGGGCACGTGCCACTGCGAAATGGTCATTTCAGAGCTCATGGGAATGACAATGGCCTGAGGGAAAACCAGGTTGGTGACCCGGACGTGGGTGAACTCTTCGCTCAGCTCGCGCAACGAGGTCATGCGCATGCCGTAGTTGGTGGGTTCGACATTGATGGTCGGGCGGCCGTACTCGCGCAGCACCTTGGTAATGGGCATTTCCGAGTCGTTCGACGCGCTGCGAAACTGTTTGCCGTAACTGGCCGACGGGTCTTCGTCCTCGAAGAATCGGTGCAGATACGAAGCATGGGCCGGGTCAATACCCACCTCGAGCGCCTGCAGCCAGTTGCACTCCCACAGGCCCTTGAATGCAAAGGTGTGGGTGTTGGGCGCCACAAAACAGTCCATGTCGGGAAAAGCGGGCGGCTCGCCCTGGCCCAGATAGGCAAAGATGACGCCGCTGCGCTCTACAACCGGGTAGGCGCCCTGTTGAATGGTCGTATGAAACTTGCTGTTGGCGGGCTCGGCCGGCGTCTCGACGCACTGGCCCTTGACGTTGAACAGCCAGCCGTGAAAAGCACAGCGGATGCCGCCGTGCTCGAGGCGACCAAAAGCCAGGTCAGCGCCCCGGTGCGGACAGTCGCGATCGAGCAGGCCCAACTGGCCGTCTTCGTCGCGGAACAAGACCATGTCCTGGCCCAGCAGCTTCACCGCCTTCAGAGGACGCTCTCCGTCCAATTCTTCAGCCAGCGCCACCGGCTGCCAGTAACGGCGCAAGAGTTTGCCTGCCGGAGCGTCGGGGCCGACCCGGGTGATGAAATCGTTCTGTTCTGCAGTAAGCATGAGGGTTCCTCGCGTAGTGGAGCTGCATGAAGGAAAAGCCGACTCTTGCAGACGAGACCACGGCAAGAGCGCAACGTTGATTGCATACAGTCTTACGATTTGCCGGCGATATGTCAAATGAGCGGCAAGGTCAAAGCACGCTTTGGCGTTTGCCCCCACCGCTTCAGTCAGCAACAGCAATAACTCAAATTATTACTATCAATCAATAACTTAAGTATTTTACCTACCCGCCACCAACCCGATCCGCAACGCCCTGTCGAGTTTTGAGTACTAGGGAAAACACTAGGGCGCCAGACCTTCATTGCATACAATGCATGCACTGCAGTAGAATCAATGCCAGCTACTGGAGTCGCCATGAAACCTATCGTCGAATCGCAGCAATCGCGAGTACTGATTCAATTACGCGACCTTATCCTGAAAGGCGCATTTGCCCCGGGCGAGCGGTTGGCTGAAATCCCCCTCGCCGAACGGCTCGAGGCCTCGCGCACCCCTGTTCGCCTTGCGCTCACCACGCTGGAGTACGAAGGTCTGATCGAAGCCTTGTCCAGCGGCGGTTATCGTATGCGCGGCTTTACTAATGCCGAGGTTGCCCACGCCATTCAGACGCGTGGCGTGCTCGAAGGCTATGCCGCGCGGCTACTGGCCGAAAGCGGGCCCACACGACAGTTATTGCGCCAGCTGCACGAATGCCTTGACGAAGCCGACGAGGCCGTCAACAAGCCGCAAATGAGCTTTGACGACTACGCCGCGTATGTCGAAATTAATGCGCGCTTTCATGGCCTGATACTTGAAGGCAGCGGCAACCGCACCTTGCAACGCATGATGGAAATGCTGAACGGACAGCCCTTTGCCGCACCCAGCGCCATGCTGCCCATGCAGTCGTCGCACGAAGAAGGCACCCGCGCCATGCAACAGGCCCAGCTGCAGCACCATGCCTTGGTGCAGGCCATAGAGCGGGGCCAGGGCACACGCGCCCAGGCCTTGGGCGAAGAGCACATAACCATTGCCCTGAGCAACGTCGAGTACGCCACCAAAAACCCCGAACTGGCCGCCGAAATAATGCCGGGCATCCGGTTGGTGACCCAGGCGGTTTAAAGGCAGGCCTGGTTACCAAGCCCGGCGCGCTACCTGCGCACCAGGGCTTCAAACCTGCATCAGCACCGTACGACCATTGCCTCAGCTCATGGCGCACTCGTGTGCAAACGAATCAGCCTGGTCCTTAAGCACGTCTTTGGCAAGTGTCTTGAATTCAGCCTTGCCGCCGTCGCCCTTGACGATCTGGAACACATGGTAGCTTTGCACCGGGTAATTGTTTTTACCAAAGCGGAAGTCGCCCCGCAGTGATTCGAACTTGGCGTTCTTGATGGCCTGATTAAACGCTTTCTTGTCGGAGACATTGCCATCCACCGCCGCCACCGCTGCGTTCAATAGCATGGCTGCGTCGTAAGTGAACGCGGCATATGCCGAAGGCAGGCGCCCGTACTTTTCTTGGTAGGCAGCCACAAAGTCTTGTGACTTCTGGCTTTGTATGCCCGGCGTCCAGGTATCGACCACAATCGAGCCGAATACCGCGTCGCCCATGGCCGCCACGCCGGCCCCTTCGATAGAGTTGGCCGAATACAAGGGATATTTGTCGGCCAGGCCCGCCTGACGATACTGCCTCACAAAACTAATGGCCAGGGCGCCCGGATAGAACATAAAGACCGCATCCGGGTTCGACGAAGTAACCTGAGTCAGCTCTGCTGAAAAATCCAGCTGGTTCAGGGGCGTGTAGATTTCATCAACCACCTGACCGCTGTATGTCTTTTTGAAGCCGGCCAGCTTGTCTTTGCCGCCGACAAAATTGGGGGTCAACAGGCTGACCCGCTTGACTTGCTGGTCTTGCAAGTACTTGCCCATGGCCTCGGCCGGCGTGTCGCTTTGCCAGGAAGTAATGAACAGATTGGGCTTGCAGAGTTTTCCGGCAGTGGGCGAAGGGCCGGCTACGGTGCCGATGAAAGGTACGTCGGTTTCGGCAATTTTATTTTGCAATGCCATCAGTACGTGGGCGAACGTAAGCCCAGCCACTACGTCGACCTTTTCTTGCTCAAGCAGCCGGGTTGCGCTGCTTAGGGCGGTGTCGGGTTTTTGGTGGTCGTCTTCGACAATAAGCTGTGCGGGCTGACCGCCCAGCTTGCCGTCCAACTGCTCAAGCGCCAGCTTGAAACCGTCGAGCTGGTCTTGACCCACGGCAGCTGAAGGGCCCGAAAGCGTTGCCAGAAAACCTACTTTTATATCTGCCTGCGCCACAGCGGGCAATGCGCCGGCAAGCGCCAGGGTCAAAGCCGCCAGGGGGAATTTTCTGATCATGATTTGTCTCCGGTTTATTGAGTCGTGTTTAGTGCCTGCCTTATGGCTTAGACAATGCGGGTTTCGAGCTCGCCCAGCCCTTCAATGCAAACCCGCATGACATCGCCACGCTTCAAAAATACGCCCGACTCCATTCCAACGCCTGCGGGCGTGCCCGTAAGGAGAATGTCGCCCGGCATTAGATCGAGCCGATGGCTGAGGTAGCTGATCTGCTCGGCCACGCTGTACAAGTGGTTGCTGGTGTTGGAGTTTTGCTTGATCTCGTCGTTAAGCCAAAGCTTTATGTCCAGGTCTTCGGGGGTAGGCACGAACTCGGCCGGCGTAATAAAGGGCCCAATCGGACAAGACCCCGTAAAGCACTTGTGTCCGATCCAGTCGAACTTGAAGGGCGAACCGGCGTCCACGGCGTCACGCTTGAGGTTGTCGCGCGCTGACAGGTCGTTGGCGCATGAATAGCCCGCCACGTGATCCAGGGCCTGCTCCACCGACACGCGCGACGCGCGGCGGCCGATGACCACCGCCAGTTCGGCCTCCCAGTCGAGCTTGGCGGTGTGCTCGGGCATGGCCACGTCCTGCTTGTGCGCAGCCAGCGTGGCCTGCCCGGCCTTGATGAAATGCCACGGGTCCAGGCCCTGGCTTTTTGGGTCGACCTCGAGCTTCATGTTCATGGCCCGGGCCATGGCCTGGACGTGATCGCGGTAATTTGCCCCGGCCGCGTACACCACGCCGCAGTGCGTCAGCGGCGCCAAAAATTGGGGCTCGGCCAGCGCGCCGGCCTTGAATGCGGCAGGATCAGTGCCGATGCGCTCGGCCAAGCTGCGCAAGGTGGCCGAGGCTTTGGGCCATTCGGGCAGCATCTGATCCAGACACTCCCACCCGCCGCTCGTGTCGCCCAGCGCTTTTTGAAGATCGTACAAGACGCCCTGAACCGCGATGCCCGGACGTGCCTCGCCTGCCGCCTGATAAGTGAACAACTGATATTTCATAAGTTTCCCGCTGTATGGACAAACGCCTGCTAACGCAACAAATAAGATTGATCAGAGAAACGAACCGAGACGGTAAAGCCGCCTTCCATCAGCACCCATTTTTTTATGTCGATCGTGAACACACCCTGCTGAATGAAGGGGTCGCCCGACATAATGCGCTGCACTTCGGCCACTGAGTCGGCGCGCACGATTGACATGCTTCCCTGCGAACCGGGTGCGGCTCCGTCTTGTACAAAGGGGCCTGAAGCGAAGAGCTCGCCGCGCTGTTCGCACTGCACCGCCCATTCCAGGTGGGCGGGCAGCAGCTCGTTAAGGCGCGAAAGGTCGACCGGCGTGCGAAGCACCACATACAAGGGCTTGTTAAGCATGGCGCCCAGCATGGCCTGCTCGGAAGAAGGTTGGCTCATGGCGCGCTCCTTTCTGCCGGGCTCGCGGCTGGGGGCTGTTCGAAGTTGACAATGAAGTCTTCGGGCGGCGGTGTGCTTGCCCAGACGGCGATGACGTCTTTGGGTGATTCGGCCACCAGCGGTACCCAATCGCTGTCGTCTTCGGGAATGACGTCGATGTCCCAGAAATATTCGGCCAGGCTGCCCCAGGGGTCGCGTATGTAGTGAAAGTAATTGGAGCCACCAATATGGCGGCCCAAACCAAAGGCATCGCGATACCCCGCCCGCAGCAGGGTTTGCGCGCCGATTTCAATTTCGTCCAGGTCAGCCACCTCGAAGCTTAGGTGGTGCAGGCCCGTATGCGTGCTTTTGGCAAAGGCCACCATGTGGTGGTCGCCGCCCGCCGAGCCCCGTAAAAACGCAATAACATCGGCCGCCTGGTCGGACACCTTCATGCCCAGAA
>NZ_DATJBQ010000070.1:0-35702 GCF_035515275.1 Pusillimonas sp. | reverse complement strand
GCGGCCGATGTGGCTCACATCATGGAAGACCTCCAGGTACGCCGGACTCTTGAAGAGATGTCCTTCACGCCCACGACCACATCTCCCCAAGAGTTCGACGACATCATCCGACGCGAAACGGCCGAGCACAAGACTCTGATTGAAGAGCTGGGCTTGTAGAACGCGGTACCGCTTGCTGCCGGCCCTTACCCCAGCTGTTTTCAACGACGACATTTTCGCCATGAAAGGCGGTACGGCAATCGTTGCCCCCTAAAACGTCCAGCGCAGATTCACTTGCCCCTGCAGCGACGAATACCCGTTTCCCAACTGTGAGCTTAGATCGGCGCCGATCAATAGCCGCTCGCTGCGCTGCAGCGTAACGCCGGCCCGCAGGCCCATCGTGTCGCGCGGCAACACACTATTGCGGGTATCAAAGGTCGTCTCTACGGGTGCAATCCCGAAATGCGCAGCTTGAGTCAGGTTGCGGTCCAGCCATTCGCGATTCCAGCTGATGTCGACATGCATGCCCAAGGTGCTGCCATCGCCTTGGGAACGATTCCAGGACGCCGTCAGGCCAAGGCTGGATCGCAAACCGTCTGCGCGCATGCTGTCCAGATGAAGGCGTGTTGCCGCATTGCCCGATTCGTCGATCGAGGGCCGTGACACCAAGGCATAGTTCATAGTGGCAAATGGCCTTACCGAGAACGACGGGTTCAGGTACCAAAGGTAGCCTGTGCCCACGCCCAACGACAGACTGTGACCCGTCCCCTCGGACGAATGTGTCGCCTGGTAATTACCGATGACAATCTGCCGACGCATATCGGCCTGCTCAAGGCCAAGGCGCAGGCCGCTGAAAGCAAAAAAGCCCTGCGTTGCGCTCGGGCGGTACTGAACGTGGGCACCAACACCGAACGCGGTGGCTTTGCTCGTGCCTGGGTAAGAGGAATCCACCTCTACCGACAGCTCTGACATATCAAGTTGGGCGCCAACCGCGAACTCAGGTGCCGACGCCAGCCTGCGGCCGGTTCCAATGACGAGGCCATAGAGGTTGGCGTCATAGCCCACCATGGAACCACCAGCGTCTTGATCGGCATCTGAGCCGAGCGCCAAGGCGTAGCCCTGCCAGTCGGTGCCGGGGCGTCGCGTGCTCTGGCTCAGGCCTTCGTGAGCAGCTTGCATGAGTGTACGCTCACGCATCAGGGAAGCGGCCATCGCTGCACTGTAGCCGGCCGGTGAAAGCTGGGCCAGGGCGTCAGGTATCTGTAAACCGTCCCCTGTCGAGAAATCAAGCTCCCGGAACAGTGCTTGCGCTGGTGCAGGGCCGGCGGACGCCAGGTTGAACAGGGCGCTCCCGACCGCTCGCTGGTTGGCGTCACGGCCATATTGGCTGTAGGCGTTCTCGGCCCGGGTGGCCGTCAACCGGTAGCGCTCGGCGCCCAAGGTCGCGGCGCCAAATCGCAAGGTGGGCGATACACGAGCGATCTGTGTGGCGCTGAAATTTCCGCTGCGGCTGGCCGCTTCCACAACAGCATTTGTGTCGACCGACCAAGAGCTTTGATACCAGTCGGCCAAAGGCACCAGTTCCAGCGTGCCGGCCAGGTCAACATTTCCGCTGACAGCAAGCACGTCGTGGGTGCCGTTGCCGTCGAATTCCGCCACCAGGCGACCCGCTGCTGTCTGCCGGAAGTCTCCGTTCACACTGATGCGCCCGATGGAGTTGCCGGGCGCCAGCGTGCCAGCGTTGATCAAGGCACTGCCGGTGGCCAGATCGAAACGGGCATTGCCGCCCAATGTGGCCGCTTCCTGGACGGTGGCGCTGTAGACCTGCAACGTGCCGTTCAACCGGGTTTCACCGCCGTCAAATGACAGGGCCAGATTGTCTTTGCCAGTGATGTTGCCGGCGTAATTCAGGCGAAATGCCGCCTCGGGCCGGCCGGTGCTGCGGCCCAGGCTGTCGGCGGCCTGGCCAAAAGAAAGCGTGGTCAGGCGCAACTGGTTGTGGTCGTCGCGTTGTGCATAGCGCGAAACAATGTCGCCTTCAATGCGGGCGCCTTGCATCAGATTGATACGTCCGACGTAGGCATTGTCGGAAATAAGAATGGCCGCCTGCCGGCCTGCGACGCGGCCGGTAATGTCGGCTTGCTGAACCAGGGGGCCGTCGAGCTCGGGCAGTAATGGTTGATCGACGCCATCGACGCTGCGTATGTACGAACCACGATTCTCGACTGCGCTGCCGAGCGCATTGGTGCCAAAATCAAAACGCAGGCCCACTCCCTGCAAGCCGGTGGCCTGGATGTCGCCTCGGTGAACCAGCGTATGCCGGCGACCGTATGCAAACTGTATGCCTTGTCCGTTCAAGCCATTCGCATGAATGTTGACGCCGGGGTCTACGATAACTGTGTTGTTCTCGCCATCCACCCGTATACCCGCCGCTCCCGACCCGGCCGCCAGCAGATCAACCGCTTGCCCGACATGGTTGTTGCTGCCGTAAATATGCAGGCCCAGGCCCAGCGTGGCCTGGTTGTACTGACCAGGAAGATACTGTGTGCCGGCGGCATTTCGCCCAAAATAACCTTGGGTATTCATCAGGTGAAGGCCGTCGCCATAAATCGATCGCCCGAAAAAATTGGCCCGGTCAATCGTGTAACCCAGATCTTGCAGCACAGCCAGTTCAGCTTCCATGAAGCCCGTATAGTTACGGTATCCCTGGTGGCTCATGACACTGTTTCGAAGCTCGATATGACTCATGAGGTTAGGGTCGATGTCGCCATCGTCGTCCCGTACTTTAACGGGCACACCACGCAGGCCGCCGGCCAGCACCTGATCGATGTTGGGGCCGACCAGACTCGCCTGGTCCAGGCGCACATCGAACGCATCGGGGTCGTACGAGTGGTTGCAGCCATTGCAAAGAATCTTCTGACCCGCGCGCGCCGGCTTGCCGTTATCGTCGATCAGCAGCTGCGACCAGCTGTTCAGGTGGCTTTCGAAATACGGCTCAAAGACATCCAGCGCGCCCCTGTCTTCCGCGCTGATGGCAACGCCCAGCCCATGGGCAACTTCGTGTATGGCCGTCAGGAACACACTGTCTTTTCCGGTCAGTGGCGTTTGCGTGAACGCCGGATCCAGCGCGTAGTCATCCTGGCCCAGGCCAAAAAAACCGTGCCCGCCCAAAGGCAGCGTGCCCGTTGCAGGCGACAGGCCGAAAAAGTTTTGCTGCATCTGCGTAAACGCACTTTGGCCGCCGTTTGCCCGGGGCGACCCCCCATAGGCATTGCCCGGCATATCCACCGTGCCAATATTGACGATGGTCGCGTCATTATTGCCCTGGGGCTGCAGGATCTCTGCCCAGTAGCTCAGGCCATCGACAACCTGGTCCTTGTATGCCTCGTAACCCTGCCAGCTCCAGAATGACGCCTTGTCACCGTCAAACGAGCCGTCGCCAGTCTCGAAAAAGCGCGCCACAAAAATGCTGCGCCTCGACGTATTTTCGACAGATCGGTGCTCCAGAGCGAAAACAGACAGCGGAGCGATGGCAAGCGCCAGCGCGGCGCACAGTTGTGTGGGTTTCATAACGGAACAAGTGTCGAATACGCGGGATTTCGCGCGCACATAGTAACGTCTTGTCGGATCTGGCTGCGTTCGTTATGAAAAAAACACCAATGGCGCGCACGCATAGCGCGCGCCGATCTCTAAATCGATAGATTGCGGCAAGCCCGGTATCGACCGGCATACGCTCGGTCGGCGACATGAGCACCGGTGTAAAATTCGCACTCTCCTTTTTCGTGTCGAACGCTCATGAACGACAAGCGCAGTCGCCCACCGCAGGCTCAGTTCCCCATTTTGCGGAGCCACACGGCATCTAACGACGCCATTCATACGAATCCATGCCTAAGCTGTGGGGCATGCTGCGCGCATTTTCGCGTCTCTTTTTACTGTGGCGAAATCGCAGGTGAAAACGGCGGGACGGTGCCGCCTGACCTTGTCAGCCAGATCGGTCCCTTACGCGCCTGCATGAAAGGCACAGAAGAAGGGGGCCAGCGCTGCGTAGCGCTTTGCGGCGAGATCGGGCACGAGGGGATACATTGCGCGATATATGAGCAGCGTCCTTCTCCCTGCCGAGACTTTCCCGCCTGGGAGCAAGACGGCACTGCGAACCCGGACTGCCAAAGAGTAAGGGCCAAGTTTGGTTTGCCTGCCTTGCCACGCCTTGCGCCCGATGACGACCGTAACCCGGGCCAGACACCTCCCCGACACGACGTGGCGGCATGATCAGGCGCAAGTACGGCTAACCGCTACGTGCCGCACTCGAGCGCCATCGTGCAGCTTAGGGCGACACGACGTTGAACCATAGCTGAGGTTCTTCGAACAGACCGGCAAATTCCATTAACTTGGGGGCGGAGCCCAGTATCTTTGCCCGACCTGATTGCAATGCGCTTTGCCAGTCCAGGGCCTTGGCCTGAATAAGCTTGAAGTCTGACTGCGTGATCTCGACTGTGGCCTCGGCCGGCACATCGGAATCGATGCTGTAGTTCAACACGGAATTTCCTAAGGTCACGGTGTAGGTGCGATTGAGGTCGGTCAGCCGAAACGCGACGGCCAAAGTACGGTCTTTCGCCTTGTCCTCGTTCAAACGCACCGCCATCAAATCAAAGAGCATTTCGGGTGTCAGTGCGGCAATCATGTCTGCATTGTTGTTCACCGGCTGGGGCAGATTGGGCGCTCCATGGCGCAGCTCTAGGGCGCCCTGCAAATATATTGAACGCCACGGCCCCGATTCGGCCTGATAACCCAGCTGCTCGTAGGCGGCGGCCAGCAGCAGCCGCGCCTGTTGGTCTTGTGGGTCGGCAAATACGGCATGCTTCAGCACCATGGCGACCCAACGATACTCGCCCTGCTCGTAATCCTGTTGCGCTCGTTTCAAAAGATTGTCGCGTCCTATGTATTCCACATACTTATGCGCGGCCTGCTCGGGCGGCAACACATCCAGACTGGAAGGGTGCGCATCGTACCAACCCATGTAGTACTGATACACGGCGCGGGCGTTGTGTTTCAGCGTGCCGTAATAGCCGCGCGCGGGCCAATGGTCGCGCAAGGATTTGGGCAGCTCGATCAGGTCGGCGATTTCTTCGCCGGTGTAGCCCTTGTTCATCAGATTGACCGTACGATCATGAGTGTATTTGTACAAATCACGCTGCTTGGTCAGGTAGTCGTGCACCCGCTCTTTGCCCCAGACAGGCCAATGGTGCGCCTGGAATTTCACCTCGATACGGTCGCCGAACAAATCCATGGTTTCGTTGATGTAATGCGCCCATTGCCGTGCATCACGTACCTGGGTGCCGCGCAACGAAAGAATATTGTGCATGGTGTTGGTGGTGTTTTCCGCCATCCACATCGCCTTGAACTGAGGTAAATAGGTGTTCATCTCGACGGGCGCCTCCGTGCCCGGCGTCAGCTGCATCACCATCTCGACTCCGTCGACCACAAGGGTCTCCCCGGTCGTACTTACAGAGCGGGTTGGCGCGATCAGTGAAATTGTTCCCAGGGGATTGGTCATGCCCAGGCCCGAGCCCACACCATGTTCTGGTCCGCGAGGCAGGAAGGCGCCGTACATGTAGGTCGCACGACGCTTCATGGCGTTGCCCGCTATCACCCCTTCGCTGATGGCATGCTCAAAGAAACCTTTGGGCGCAATCACCTCCACCTCGCCGGCATCCACTGCCTTTTGATCAATAACCCCCTTAACGCCCGCGTAATGATCAATATGGGAATGGCTGTATATGACCGCCTTGATCGGCGCGGAATCCACATGCTTGCGGATCAGGGCAAACGCCGCTGCGGCGGTCTCGGTGGACGTGCCGACATCAAATACGATCCAGCCGGTTTGACCCCGCACGAACGTGATATTGGACAAGTCGTAGCCACGCACCTGATAAATATTTTCGGTCACCTTGTACAGGCCGTCCAGCAGGTTCAGCTGCGACATGCGCCACAAGCCGGGATGCACGGTGGGGGGCGCATCGCTGTCCGGGGTGACGAAGCTTTTGTAAGAGTCAAGGTCCCACACGACATTACCGGCCTCGCCCTTGATAAGCAGGCTGGGCTCTCTGTGGATCAGTCCCCGGCGGGCGTCCTCGAAGTCCTGCGTGTCATGCAGGGGCAGCGTACGCATCCATTCTTCATGACGTGCTTGCGTAGCTTGGCTGGCGGGCGCCGCCATGGCGCTCGTGGCCCCCGAGCTTATCAGTACCGCCGTCAGCAGGGCCCTTGCAAATGAATTTGCCATGACGCGCTTCTCCTTGTGAAAAACCAATGAAACGGGCCATTGTGATCAACCCGATTGAAACGGGCCAGCAAAACGCCCGCGCGAAAGACTCGGCAATTAAATGCTTTTTCAACGCCTGGAACCTACCTTCGGTTTTTCACTGAAGAATCCGATTGCACAGAATCCATATGCACAAGATCACCTTATGTCTCCTGACGGCCTGCCTGCTAAGCGCTCAGGCGCAAGCACAGTCGCAGAACGATGCCAACAACCCACTCAGCCCGCGCCCACTCCTGAGCTTGCACGACTATTACGCGCCCAAACTGCACAATGTCGACGGTGCCTGGGCGAACCAGACGGTTGTGCGTGCAGTGCTGCCCAACAAGACCTTCGGCCTGCCGCAACTGTGGCGCTTGAATGTGCCTGTCGTCTCGTTGCACCATGACCGGCTGGGCAGCAAGTCGGGCCTGGGCGACATCACGCTGATGGACATCTTCATGCGCTCCGGCGAGCACTTCTCGTATGGAATGGGCCCCATGCTGGTAATGCCCACTGCCTCCGACGATCGCCTGGGTCAGGGCAAATGGCAGATCGGCAGCGCCGCGGCCATCGTGGCCAACAGGTCATGGGGGTTGGCCGGCGGGCTGATGACCTTCCAGCAATCGTTCGCCGGAGACTCTGATCGTGACAGGGTCAGGATGCTGACCTTCCAGCCGGCCTTGTTCTACAACCTGCCCAATGGCTACTACCTGCGCTCCAGCGCCGTCTGGACTTTCGACCTGGAGCAACACACTCGCCATGTGCCGGTAGGCCTGGGTATCGGAAAAGTGATGAAGCTTGGAAGCAAATCCACTGTCAACGCGTTCATAGAGCCGCAATACTCGGTGGAAAAGAAGGGAGCGGGAGTGCCCGAATGGCAGATCTTTGGCGGCTTCAACATTCAGTTCTGAGCCCAGCCGGGCTGGCGTTGCATCCAGTCCGCGCGAGCAAGAAGGTCTGGAAGCCGCTTGCGCCGGTGCTGGATCCAGCCTTCATAAACGTACAGGCCCGACCGAACCATTTCCTGGCTGGCCAGCGCCCAGGCGGCCTGAGCCGCCTGCGTGTCCGACTGCATCCAGGCCAGGTCGCCTCGCAAGCACTGCACCTCGGGCATTAGCAGCGACGAGGCCCTTTCATGGGCAATGTCGCATACCTGGTCCAGCGCCTGGCGAGCGCGATCGAGATGGCCTTGGAACAGATGGCAGCGGGCCAGTATGCACAGGAACGCATCCATGGCCAGCGGCATGCTGCTTTCAAATTGCGGCAAAAGCGAAGACAGGCGTTCCAGCTCGGATCCCACTTCTTCACCCCGCACCAGCGTGCAATAAAGGACATACGTTTCGACCACTGCGCACCACACACTGCCCGGCAACTGCGACTTCAATACATTCAGCAATGCCTGGCTGCCGGCGGCCAGAGTCTCCAATTGGCCTCGCAAATACAGGATTCTAAGCATCTGAATATTGGCAATGACCCCCGAGATACGCGGCTGACCTTGCCGGGCCAGCTCGAGCGCATGACGGGCATTGTGCTCGCCCTCGTCGAAACGCCCCTGAAGCACCTGCGACAGTCCCAGTTGGCTATACAGCAGGGCCTCACAGTGATGCCCCAACGCATTGGCCATCGAAGGCGGCGGCGCCATTTGCGACTGGGCAAGCAATGCTTCGTTCAATAGCAGTTCAGACTGCTGGGGCCGACCTTTCCAGAACAGATACTGTGCCTCGGCATATAAGCCCCAGCCATACCACGAACTTTGACCCAGCCGTCGGGCCAATTCCTGCAGCCGCTTGGCGCAGGCCAGACTCTTCGGCAACCTGCCGGCACCGTGCTCCATCACCCATTGCCCCCAGAGGACCGGCAGGTCCTCCTGAGAGGGGCTCGCGTTGCGGCTGACTGCACGATCATAGGCCTGGGAAACCGGTTCAGCCGCCGGGCCGGCCTGGCTGATTTCCAGCACCCCCAGCGTCACATAGCTCTCATGCTCGAACTGGCGACGCAGCTCGACGTCGCTCATGTATTGCAAACTGCTCAACACTTGCGACAAATGGTCTGCGGCTTGCCCCGTTTGTCCCGCTTGCAAGGCGGCATCGATTGCGCGTCGCCACCACTGGGCTGCCTGTGGACTTTGAGCGTCGGTGAAACAAGCCGCAATGACGTCCTCGGCCTGATCGGCCTGGATCAAGAAGCGTGCGAGGCCGGCGTACAGATTTTTTCGCTCTTCTTTGCCGATGAGGCGCTTGAGGGCTTGCCGCAACACCGGCTCGCAACCGACAGACCCTGGCACCACTGGAAACAATAGCCCTCGATCCACCAGGCCGGCGACCGTTGATTCCACCATGTCGGCCGGCAGCTCGCACGCGAACGCAATCCCCTGTAGGCTGGCCTGCTCCCATAGTGCTGCCAGGAAAAGCACCCGGCGGCTGTCCTCATCCAGTCTTCCCAGCTCCATCAGCAATTGATCCGCCACGCCGGGCAGGTACTCAATGGGCATTTCAAATTGCATCAAATGCACCATGTTCTTGATAAACATGGGATTGCTGCTGCCTCGCTCCCGGATGCGGCTTCGTACGTCGGCGGTCAGCCGTCGGCCGCGCGCATAAAACGCAAGCGCCTTATCTGCGTCGGCCCGCGACAATGGACGCAATTGGAGCGCGGCGGAAAATGCCGGGCTGGCCAAAGACCGGCGCGAGAGCACCAACATCAGCAGGCCTGCCGGATGCGCCTGTAAATCGTTCCAGACGTCGGCCATACAGGCGGCCGCTTCCTCGGTCAGGCTGTCAGCATGATCCAGCACCACCAGCAACGGACGCCGTAGCTTCCCGAACAGGCTTGCGACCGCCTTCAACACCTGAAACGCTTCCACCACCGGGCCAGCGGGCTCAGTGTCACGGTCTGCAAGCCTAGCTTCCAGTTCCTGAATCTGCGCCGCCTCTAACTCGAACCATGAGCCCATGCACTGGACGAACCGAGGCCGCAAGGTTGCCGCTCGGTCGTGATCCCGCCGACGCACGGCGCCCAGGAACGCCCCCAGGGTCTCCACCATATCGCTTTGGTCGAAATCCAGCTTCAGCAATTGGCCGCCATCGCGACCAACGTAGGCGATCAAAGCCTCTGCAAGACGCGATTTGCCCAAGCCCATATGGCCGTTGATCTGGACAGCGCTTTTGCCCCCGTTGCGGCTTTGGGTCCATTGCCCGACCAGTTGCTCAAATTCCTGCTGGCATCCGTACAAGGGGTCGTTCAACCACTTGCCTTCCCCCAGAACAAAATAGGTGCCGTCCCGCCTTCGACATTGCTCTATTTGCCAGTTCGCCAGTCGTGCGGCAGCTTGCGGACTGAGCAAGACCTCGCCCCGTACCGCCTTCCAGGCCAGGGGCACGACAAGCTGCCCAAACAGACTGTTGGCATTGACCTCGCGCTCGTCCACCACGGCCAGACTGACGTGCAAGGCCTGACCGATGCTGATGCTGTCAGGGGTCTTCAAGGACCGAATGGCGCAGGCCAGCTCCACCGCCCGGGTGACCGGGGCGGATAGCCCGTTTCGAAAGCCAAGATGTGCCAGCAACGTGGAACCGCCGGCCTGGCCGAGCCAGGCGCCATGCTGGCGCACGATCTCGACCAGTTGCTCATGCCAGGAATCCAGATAGGCGACGGCCTCGTCCGGCACAAGGTCCGCGTCCAGATCCTCTTCCTTTCCCTTCGGTGGCAGCCAAGAGAGCGCAATGGCCAGCGTCACGACGGTTCGGTAGCGCAAGGCGTCGACAGGAGCCGGCAACGCCGGGGATCCCGGCCCGACAGCCTCAACCAGACGGCGGGTCTCCGAATTCGGTTCGACGCCCAGATGCTGTCTTAGCGCGAGTTCGCACTGCGCATAGGCCTGAAGCGCTGCTTGCCGTTCGCCCACATGGACCAACAACTTGATGAGCAGTCGATGATAGGCCTCTTGCTCGGGAGATTGCTGCACCCAGCCTTTGCTCATGGCCAGTGCCGTCTCGGTCTGCTCCGACGCCAGTGCGAGTTCAACCCAGCGTGAGCGCAGCCGCAGCAACTCCAAGGCGATCCGATCAACCCAGCTTTGGCGCCAGGCCCCGAAAACCTCTTGGTCCGGATACTTGATTCCGGCCAGAAACGGCCCGCCATAGCGTCGCAACCGCTCGCGGAGCAGGGGTTCCTCATCCGGCTGCGCTGCGAGCAGGCTCAGAACATCGACCTGGATCACACCCGCACGGATCGCGAGCCCCCCTTCCGGCGTCGTATGCAGAAGAGGCGCCGCACTGCCCAGCGCCTTGCGCAACACATGCAGTGCATGACGCAGGCGTGATAGGGCCTTTTCGCGGGACAAATCGGGCCAGAGCATCTGCGCCAGCGAATCGCGGTGCTTGGCTTTGCCATCAGCCAAGCACAGAACAGCCGCCAGCACTTTGACTTTGTCGTAGCTGAATAATGACGTGTGATCGCTGTGGTCGACGGAAAAATGGAAGGGGCCAAGCAGGTTTAGAACTACCACTGAAACGTTGCTCCGTCCTCAGACCACCCATGCCTGGCCAATCGTGGCAAATGGACAGATAATCTGACGCTAACTGTTGGTAAAAGTCACGATAAGTGTTGGATTGTACTCAACCTGCCCGGCACAAAGATGTTGGGCTGCCGGCCAGAAGCTTGCGGGGCGTGCGATCGATAGAAACACGCTGATGCATCGCCCGGGCCACCGGCTTGCGCAACCCCAGCCGCAAGCAGTCGATGGTAGACACCCGTTGCAGCTTGTATACTTTTAGTATGAGTAAGGGGTGCATCAAGGGGCCTGCAGAACGCGGCCCTGGATTCACTGCATCGCATCACAACCCACCACAAGAGACCATCATGAATGTGATAGACACCGTTCCTTCTCCCGTGCGCCTGTCTGCCGTGGCCGCACCCGGCCAGCCCGAGCCCACGCCCGCACTGGAAGAGCTGTATCGCGGTTTTGAACAAGAGCTGCTGGTCCCACTTTGGACAGAGATCGGCGGGCTGATGCCGCGCGAGCCCAACAGCAAGGCCACCCCGCACCTCTGGCGCTGGGACCGGCTGGTAAAGCTGGCCGACGAGGCCGGGCGCATCGTGCCGGTTGGCCGAGGCGGCGAACGCCGCGCCATTGCGCTGGCCAACCCGTCATTAGGCGGGCGTCCCTACGCCACGCCAACTTTGTGGGCCGCCATTCAGTACCTGATGCCCGGCGAAGACGCCCCTGAACACCGCCACACCCAACACGCCTTCCGCTTTGTGGTCGAGGGTGAAGGGGTGTGGACAGTCGTGAACGGCGACTCGATCCGCATGTCGCGCGGCGACTTTCTACCCCAGGGCGGCTGGAACTGGCACGCGCATCACAACTCAGCCGACAAGCCCATGGCGTGGATCGACGGTCTGGACATTCCCTTTGCCCACTACTCCGAATCGGCGTTCTTCGAATTCGGCCGGGACGAACTTCCCCCCGCCGAGCGCATCTCGCCCGAGTTCTCGCGCTCTGAGCGGTTATGGGGCCACCCCGGCCTGCGGCCGGTCTCGCAACTCGAGTCAACGCCCTCCTCGCCGCTGCTGGCCTACCGCTGGGTCGACACCGACCGCGCGCTGAGCGAACAGCTGGCCCTGGAAGACGAAGGCTATGCGGGCACGGTAAGCCCGGGCCATGCGGCCGTGCGCTATACCAACCCCACCAATGGCCGCGACGTGCTGCCCACCCTGCGCACCGAAATGCACCGCATTCGCGGCGGCGCCGGCACGCTGGCGCGACGCGAGGTCGGATCTTCGGTGTTTCAGGTCTTTGACGGCCAGGGAACCGTAACGGTCGGCGAACGCCAGTGGCAAGTGCGTCAGGGCGACATGTTCGTTGTGCCCTCGTGGACCAGCTTCCAGGCCCAGGCCGATGCCGGCCAGGCCTCGCTGGATCTCTTCCGCTTCAGCGATACACCGATCTTCGAGGCGCTGCACGCCCAGCGCGCCGAGCTGGTGTAGGGTATTGCCATTGTTTCGCGACCTGATCGACGATTTTGACAACTATTCGCCCGAGCCGGACAAGTTCCTGGATGTGCCTTTCGTCCCGACCGATGATCGGGTAGTTGAAGCCATGTTGAACCTGGCCGAGCTCAAGGCCGACGACGTGCTCTATGACCTGGGTTCGGGCGATGGCCGCATTGTCGTGGCGGCCGCCCGAGATTACAACGCACGCAGCGTCGGTATAGAAATGGATACCGTGCGCATTGCGGACGCCATGGAATATGCCGGAGACTCTCGTGTTGAGTTCATGGTCGATTTCATTGAAGAAGACATCTTCAAAGCCGACTTCAGCGAGGCAACCGTCGTTACGCTATACCTGCTTGATGCCGTCAATGTCAGGCTGCGGCCCCAATTGCTCCGTCAGCTGCGCCCTGGCACGCGCATCGTTTCACAGACGTTCGACATGGGCGACTGGGAAGCCGACGAACGGCTTCACCTAAGCGGCGTGAACATTTACAAATGGATAGTGCCGGCCCAGGTCGAGGGCGCCTGGGAGTGGGAAGGCCTGGACGGCACTTTGTATTACGTCGAGCTGAAACAAAAATATCAGGTCGTAACCGGAAGCGCCTGGTGGGGGAACGAAGCAGCGCATCTGGAAAGCGCAGCGCTGTGCGGAAGCTGCCTGCAGCTGACCATTCGCGATGATGAAACTGCGGCGCTCAAGCATTTCACACTCTCGTTTGAAGAAGGCGAGCTGCAGACCGTGCTGGAAGAAATTTAGCGGGGCGGCGAAGCACGTCCAGGTCGTTAGGCCAGGCCCCTTAATTATTTAGAAAAGCATCTTTGCGAGAAGGCTCAGCGGGCTTGCGTGGGGCAGCCGATGCGGGACGCCTGCTGCCGGGGGCGGCAGCCGGCTTTTTGGTGGATTTGCGCACGATGTAGCTGGCGTTGGCCTCGAGCGTACCCGTGGCCATCTTCAGGAACGAGAACTTGGGCTTGACGTCGGTAATCCTGCCAAGGCCCACCTCCACTTCCATCGAACCCAACGACTCGCCGCTCTGGGGGTCGATAAGCTCTTCGCCTTCCAGGAAGACGGCATAGGTTTCACCCGCTACGACACCGCCCTCGCCTCGATTGACAATGGCAGTGTCGCCCATCACCTTCACCACCCGTATCGGGTAGATGCCGGCCACCATTTTTTCAATCAGGATGTTGGAGGCGTCGTTGATCAGGCGCGTCAGTGTGCCCGCGCCGATGCTGGCCACATCCGGATAAGTGCCGCCGAACTTCTGCGTACCCGACCATTTCACCTTGCGCGACGCAAACTCTACTATCTGCAATCGCAGCGTACCGCTGACCGAGCTCTTGACCAGCACTTCGCCGGTCATGCGAATGGTCTCGCGGTTGTTGTTGCTGATTCCCAGACTGGGAAGGTCGACAATGACCAGATAATCGGCGCCGCCGGCTTGCGAAAGCCGCGCCATCTCGGCGGTGGCCGCATCGCTGCTCAGGATGAACTCTTTCTCGTCCTCGAAGAACTGGTTGTTGGCGCGGTTGAGCACGTCAAAGCGCCTTGTACCAACCAAGGATTCGCCCACTGTTTCTCGTAGCATCCGGCCATATTGCCGGTGGTTGCCCACGACAACAATGCTACGCCGATCGGTGTCGGCACCCATGCGTTCGAAATGGGCGTATCGCAGGGTGACGGTGGCCTCCCACCCGGCGTCGGGTAGCGCCATGGCATGGTCAACCGTGTAGCCCAGAATGGGGGCATTGCCCGGTGTGCGCAACACCTGCTGAACGTTTTTGTTCAGCGAGGACACCATCAACGAATGCGATTCGTCATCGGCATGAACGTCAGTGGCAGTACTGAGCGATTGCGTGGCCGCGCTTAAGTCGACCCCAAAGGCCTGGCCGGCGGCATTGACCAGCGCCGACTGAATGGCTTCGTCACGGGTCAGGCCCGTGCCCTCGGCGGTGAGGCTGGCTTCAGTAACTTGTGCCAAGGCCGGCGGTGAACCGGCCATGCCCAAGCACAGGCACAGGGCCAAAAAGGCGGCGGTGAGCAATGGTTTCATGGCAGGCCCTTAGAAATCGCTGCGATCATTGACCATGCGCGACGAGCGCGACTGGTCGACGCCAGGGCCCGGGGCGCCCATAGCCTTTACCGATTGCTGGTTCTTGCCCTGAGCGTCGATGGCGTTGGCATTGTGCAATTGGCTGTAGGTCCAGGTGACCACTGAACCGACGTGCTGTACGCCGTTTTCATCTTTTGCCTCCCAGCGCTTGACCACCGAAGTGCCGCGCAAATCGCCCTGGGCAGTCGCCCTTCCGGATTTGGCGAAGATGCTGATGGCCTCGGCAACCTGGCTGCGCGTATCTTGAACGTCGCCTTTCTTGCCCGAGTCAAACTGCGTGATGCGCTCGAGCTGCTCTTCTTCGACGCTGCCAACTTCGTTGGATTCTTCGACCTGTATGCTGGTGTTCATGAACTCGACGATGCCGCTTTCAGCCAGCGCCTGCGCTTGCTGCTGAGCGTTCTGCCTGGCCTGGAACGCCCGCGAAGGCGACCAGTCGGGGGCAATGGCTACCGAGGTGCGACCGTACGACAACAACATGGGGCGGCCCTGCTCGTCGTACATGAAGCGCAGGCCGATTTCGTCCAGGTAGCCGCTGTTGTCGGCCGGCAGCAAATCGTTCAGTGCGCGAGGGCTTCCGGTAACCAGAGACGGCCGCTTGCGGCTGATGTCTCGGGCAAACTGCTGGGTTTTTTCCGAGCGCACGGCTATAACACCCACCACCACCGCTTTTCCGTTCCCGCTGTCTTCGGTGAAGATGCGGGTTTGCACGGGGACCAGGCCCTGCATGCTGTGGAAGGCCCGCTTGACAATGGACTTGTGCAGATTGTCTTTATAGAGGGTTTTTTTCTGGTCCACCGAGATACGTTGAATCTCGTCAGCCGGAACCCCCTGCTCGATCAGCGTGCTGTCCAGCTTCTTCTCGACCACGGTCAAGGCCTTATCCAGCAAGGATTCAAGCCGGCTCCCGCCGCTTTTCGCTGCCGACTCAAGTTCGGCTTCGGGGAACTCATCGCGGTTGCTGGAACTGTCGTCATACAGACTGCGAATGGCTTGTGCCTTGAGGCGACCATAGTGCTGCAAAACGAAATCGGCCCGCATGTCGAACATGGCCTGCTCGTAAGCCATGGCCAGTTGCTTGCCAAAGGCCGCGTCCTGCGCACTGCCCTTTACCGCCGCCTGACCGGAAAAAAAACTGCGGCCCTCGGCGGCTACGCCCATGGGCTGAAACTGCTGCTCGAATTTGGAAACCCAGTCATTGAACGTTTCGGCAACGGCATTCCCAGAAGCCGACGTGGCCGCGTCGACCATCGCTTCAGGAGTGCCGGGCGTGACCGCAAGCACGTCAGCGGGTTGGGCCTGGGCCGGATTAAGAGCAATCGCCGCCGACAGCGCCAACCAGAGAATAGATTTACGCATGTTGCGGCTCACCATGCGAAGCTTTTGTTGGAGCCCAGTTTTTCAATGGGAACAAAGGCCTGGAAGATCTCGAGACCGGTATCGCGCTCGACCACCCGGAAATCGAACTCATATTCCAGCTGCTGCTGACGCTGGTCGGCACCCACCACAGTACGCTGACGGATGGTGCCTGACATTTCAAGATCCGGCGCCACCACCGTTCCGTTGCGGGCGACAGTCGACTTGTCGAACATTTTGGATTTACCCAACTGGCGCGAGTCGGCGACAAAATCAGTGCGCTCGCGGCCAGTCGCGCCCGTAAAAATGAACTCGCCCGACTGCGTCATGGCGCGCTTCATTCTGGAGGTCATGCTGGCGGTATCGATGCGATAGGTGGTGTCGTTGATGACCTCACCCATCTGTACGACCCAGCGCCCCCGTTTTGGCTTTTGGCTTGCGAACGGAGAAGTCATGAACTCTTGCACGGCCTGATTGGCGGCGTATTCGAAGTCGACGCTCTGCAGGCCGAAAGCCACCATGCCTGGTTGGCCGGTGCGGCTCAGGTCGGCATTGGGGTTGCTGGAGCTGACCGGCATGGTCTGGCATCCGGCCAAGGTGGCGACCATCAAGGCCGTAATAGCGATTTTTTTCATGAGAGGGCTTCCAACAAGGGTCAATCGACGACGTAAATACGTAAGGTGGCATGGGTTGCATCACGACGCAGGGCGTTCGACTGCACGATTTCCTGTCGTTGTGGATCAAGAACAATGCCGTTGACGGCATCACTGCCGACCTTCAGGCTGCGACCGCAATCATCGGTCCAGTGAACGGTGTAGCGAACCTTGAGTATGGTGGGGAAAGGTTCTAGGTTGCGTGCGTGGCGCACCGAGAACTGCACGGCTTTCATACCGTTGTGCATGGTGACCAGCGCGGGGTTCTCGACCAGCGCGCCCTGGCTCGAGGCTTCGTCTTGCACCGTCAGCAAAGACTGTGGCGCAATCGTGGTGTCGCAGGTCAGCACGCGAGGTGCCTCGTGGCTCTGAGCCTGCGCCGTAGAGCCAACGCCCAGAACCAGAAGTGCTGCAGCGAGGCAGTTATGCTTTTTCATTCTTGGCCTCGGGTGTGGCGGTAACCGCAGCGGGCACCGTCAGCGGCGGCACCGGGGTTTCGGCCGGAAGCTCTTGCTGATAAATGACCGGCATGCCCGACGCGCCTGACGCCTTGACCAACAGTAAGGTGTTGACGTCTTTACTGATGGGCAGCTTGCCCAATGGCTTTCCATCAGGGCTCGACAGGTTGAGCACGCCGTCGCGAGGACGCTCGATGACCGCCATTTGAATGGTATTGGGCAGATTGATCCAGGCGCGGGTATCGGCCTGGGTCAGCGCAGCCTGAGCGGCCCCGGTGCCAAGCTTGAGCAGGGTGCCGAATAGCGGGCTGGCCTGCTGATCGATCTGGTCGTTAATTACCGCTTGCGCGGCTGTCTTGACAATGGTGGACACCACGGCTTTGGCGACGATGCCCTTGTACGCCACGTCAAACTCAAGACCGGCCAGTGCGTTCAGATCGGTAAGGGTAGCCGTTTGGCTGGCGGTTTTACCCTCGCCCAGGCTCAGGCTACCGAACGCGGGCTTGCCGGGAACAAACTGCGGCAAGGCAATGCCGGTATAAGTGACCTTGTCGGTAACCAGGAACAGGGGCAGGTCGATGCGAAACTCGTTGAAGCTGGGGCCGACCCCGTCTTCGTAGATGACGATGACCTTGTTCTTGAGCATGCCGCGCTTGTTGCGCAGTTCGCGTTCCAAGTAGGCGATCATGGCGTTTCCGCCCCGTGTCGCACTGGCTTCGCGTGCCTGCCTGAGCATGTCGCGGCTCAGGTTCGAGCGTTTGTCGGCGGTGGCCGACGAGGTCGAGCGGAACACCGCGCCCAGTACGTCGCCCGTCGCCAGGCGTATCTTCGATTGGCTCAGGCCGCTGGGCAGATCTTTAATGCCGTCGGCGACCTTGGGGCCGACCTCGCCCAAAGACTGCTTGGCGCCGATACTGTCTTCATCGTCCAGCCCCCCTTTCACGGAACTGTCGATGCTTTTAGCGTAAACGGACAATTGCGTTTGCGCATTACGCTGACGCACTTGCAGCCGGTTGAAATCGACCCGGGCGTCGGCTTCGCGACCCAGCATCAGGTGGTTGATGGCCTGATAGTAGTCAACAAGCGAGCCCTGATGAATCTTGCCCTGGTAGGCGCCAAAGGCGTCGCTGGTCAGCGTGGTGCCCAGCAGGTTCGCCACTTCTTCGGGCGTGTCGACCGTGTCTTCCTTCCAGCTAAGCAGCTTGCCCGCCGCCTCGAAAGCCTGCTGACTGAGCTCCCACATACCGGCATCGTTGAATGCCTTGCCGGCCTCGAGCGAGTCGAGCAAGCTGGCAGGGTCGTATTTGGGATTGCCTTTCGCGTCGAGATACTGAGCGGCAAAGGCCTGATAGTCGGACGTCTCGAGCATGGCTGTCGCCGACTTCTGGTCCAGACTGCGCGTGCCGGCACAACCCGCCAGCAATACTGCAAGCGTCAAGAAACCGACCCAGCGGCCACAACGATGCTTCAACATTGGCAATCCCCTTATTGGTTTTTATATGCCGCCACGGCCGCATGATTTAAATCATTTTGACGCATATTATTACATCTTGGCCGATTAGGGAATCTGCATCGTTGAAAGCCACTCATTCGAACGGCTTGTTGCTTGCGCTGGGCTTCGGTAAGCCCGAGTGCGCCTTGCGTACAGCGGCACATCCGCCTACTGTATGGTGGCTTTTTTGTTGGCGCGCACGCTATTACTGGTACCGCCGTGGAATACGGTCAGTCCACGTTTTTTCCCTGAGCAGGCGTCCGTCTTCCCACAAGGTTTTGGTGAAGGTCACGTGAAAATACGCGACATCGGACTCGATGAGGGCTCGGGTCTCAAGCGTAATTTCCCGACCTTCGATGGTGAAGACGTTTTTACGCCGGCCTTCATAGAGCGCGTTGGCAGGGAAGGCGTCATTGACATTCCACCGGTACACCTCTGCAGACCGGAACTTGTTCTGATCAATGGTCCAGTCAACTTCGCTGGTGGTGGTGAATGTGGATTTACCGGCCTGCTCATCGCGTTCCGGTTTGAAGGTCGGGCCCTTTACCGTTTCTTCGCCAAAAGGCGCCAGGTCGCTAGGCTCTGGCGCGGGCAGCACGCAAGCCTGACTGGTTTCATTATCAACACGCACCATGGGCAGCTCCATCCAGGTGTCGCCACCCAAAAAAAGCTGGGTGGTGCCGTTCGTGGGGCTGGGCCAGATCATGGGAAACTGCGCATTGGAGACAGCCAGGCGAATACGGTGGCCCGGCTTGAAGCGCCACGTGGTGAAATGAATCTGTACTTGGAGCGCAGTGGGCTCCCCGGGCACCAGTGCTATAGGATGCAGCCGCGAAACACGCTGAGAAGGATTGATGATTGCGCCGCTGACCAAGGACACTTTTCCATCCGGGGCCACATCTTCCAGACGAACCGACCACTGGTAGAAAGGCGCATCGGCGGCCACCCGCAAGCGCACCTGAGGCATGCCCATGATCTCCAAAGCATCGGTCAATGAGGCAGAGTCGTAAACCAGGCTGTGGGCGTCGTCTGCCGCCATGTCTTCGGTTTGTTCGCCCCACCACCCGCCGGCGGCCATTCCGGCGCCGGCAACGTAGTGCAAATTTTGGACCGGGCCGGGGGCCGAGGGGGTATCGCCCAACAGTTGCGCGACCTGAGGGTAAAAGCGCCGGGGGGTGCTGTCAGCCCAGGGCCATTGATTGCCGCAGCGCCAATAACCCGGAACTTCGGTCAGATCCGCGGCAGGAGCATGGCCGGTACGCATGAACACCATCCCACGAGGTTCGTCCAGGATTCCGTTATCGACGCCTTTGAGCCAGTAGTCCCACCAGCGAATGGCCTTCTGCCGCCATTCGTAGTTGGGGCCGGGAACGCCATACTCGGGCCATGCATGGTTCCACGGGCCGATCTCTGCCATGACCGGCGCCTTAGCTGACTCGCTGACATCTACAACAAAATCACGGTAGCCGTCGAGCAAACCACCGATCAAATAGACCGGAACTTCCAGCGGCGTCTTGAACTTGAGCGACTCCCTGCGCCAGAAATCGCTGTCTTGCTGCTCTCGCAGCCATGTGAACAACCAGGGCTCCCTGTCGAAGCGATTCTGGAAATACGCTTCGTCAATGCGATAGTGGGGGCTTTGCGGCATTGAGTTGTCGGTATCTATTTGATGTGCGTACGAATCAATATGCAGGGCACCGTCGATGTAGTGAACATCGTTGTAGAAAAGGTCGGTTGACCCATGTGCCGCAATAATGGCTTTGAGCGCAGGCGGCTTTCGGTGGGCCACCATCAAAGAATTGAACGCGCTCCACGAAAGGCCATACATACCCACATTGCCACTGGACCAGTCCATTTTTGAAAGCTGGTCGATCAGTTCTTCGGCATCGGCGATTTCAGCCGCCGAATATTCGCTTTCGGGGATCGGACCCTGACTGCCGCCGGTGCCCCGCACATCGACGCGGGCAACGACATAGCCCCGCTTGGCAAAGTATGAACCGTATGCGTAATCGCCCAGCGCGAAGAAGTCGTCCTTGCGATAGGGCACCATCTCAATAATGACCGGAAACCTTTCCCCGGGAGTCTTGGCCGTGGGGCGATAGTAGGTTACGGCCAGATGCACGCCATCGCGCATCTTGAGCGTGTCTTTTTCCAGCGTGAACTCGTAATTCGAGGGTGCGGGGTCTGCGGCGCAACCCAATAAACCCAAAATCAGAAAAAGACAGGCCGCCATTTTCGCCACGGCTGTGTTCCATTGCATCGGTTTCGTTCCCCGCATCGTTGCTCGAGCAGCTGTCGGTGGTGGCCCGACGGCCCTACCCAGTTCTGCGATTTGGCGCGATCATCGTCTTTAATTCTGCCCGCGTCAACATCGGGCCGATAGTACGATATGCAGGTTGCCGAGCACGTTTCGGCCATCCCGTCACGTGGCACCTCGAACTCGTCGATGTTGTTCAGAGGGCTCTTGGGTTTACTGAAGAGGCACAGGCTTTATGGAATTGCGGCAAATCCAATACTTTCAATGCGTCGCCGAAGAGCTCAGCTTTACAAAAGCCGCCTTGCGGCTTCATATCACGCAGCCGCCCTTAAGCCGGCAGATCCAGCAACTTGAGCAAGAACTGGGGGCCGAGCTGTTCGAACGACTGGGCCGCTCTATTCGCCTGACCGACGCGGGCAAGTTTTTTTTCGATAAAACCAGCCAGTTCTCTGCCAGACTGGAAGATATCGCCATCGCCACCCGACGCATCGCAGAAAAGCGCAAGCAATGGTTCGGTATTGGTTTTGTGCCTTCAATGCTGTATGGCTTTGGGCCTTTATTGATACGCAACGTAAACGCCATGAACGAGCAGGTCGAGATCGGCCTGAGCGAAATGACGACGCTGCAGCAATTCAAAGCACTGAAGGCGGGTCATATTGACATCGGCTTCGGAAGGATTCTGCTCGATGACCCCGATATCGAAAGGCTGGTGTTGGTCGAAGAGCCGCTGGTTGTGGTTGTGCCCAAAAATCACAGATTGTCCAAGCGGGCGGCCCTAGGGGTAGAAGACATCGTACGTGAGCCGTTTGTGTTGTATCCGGCCAAGCCCAGGCCCAGCTACGCCGACCATATCACGGGGCTGTTTGAACGATTCGGTCATGGCCTGACCGTTTCCTTCGAGGCAAATGAAATGCAAACGGCAATCGGACTGGTTGCTGCAGGGTTGGGTATTACCCTTGTACCGGGCTCGGTGCAGTGCATGCAACGAGACGACATCGACCTGATTGCCTTTAACGCACCCAGCTTCACTTCCCCTGTCATGATCAGTTGGTCCAAAGGCAATGAATCGCCCTTGCTTCGAGGCGTGATTGATCTGGCCAAAAAGACGGCGATCGGCTACTACCAGGCGTAGTGGGCAAACGCTTTGCGCCGGCCTCCACCCGCGGGCGCCGCTGCCGTCTTCAGGTTGATTAATACCGAAAAGGTATAGGTCCAGGCAAAAATAATATTGGACGCCCCCAGAGCCCATAGGTAGCCTTGCTCCAGCATTCCTGTTTTAAGTTTCAAATCAGGAATATCAAATACAAGAATATAAAATTCTGGAGACAAAAAAATGACAGTTGATCAGACACGCCGTCGCGTGCTCAAGGCGGGCGTGCTCGCGGCAGGGGCCTCGGCCGCCACACTCAAGGCGCCTTGGGTTCACGCTGCAGGCAAAGACGTTTTCAAAATAGGTTTTGTCAGCCCGGTTACGGGGCCCTTGGCAGTATTCGCCGAACCCGACAAATTCACACTTGAACAGGTGCAAAAAGCAGTCGCGGGCGGCATCGTTTCGGGCGGCAAAAAATATGCGGTCGAGATCGTCTACAAAGACTCCCAGTCCAACCCGAATCGCGCCAGCTCTGCCGCTGCAGAACTGATCCTGCGCGACAAGGTCGATCTGGTGGTTGCCGCGAATACGCCCGCCACGACCAACCCCGTTGCCGACCAGTGCGAGCTTAACGGGGTACCGTGCATTACCAACGACACGCCCTGGCAACCACACTTTTTCGGCAGACAAGGCGATCCGAAAAAAGGGTTCGACTGGACCTACCATTTTTTCTGGGGGCTTGAAGACGTAATCGGCACGTTCACCGGCTTGTGGTCAAAAATTCCGACCAGCAAGCAGGTCGGCGCCTTATGGCCCAATGACGAAGACGGCAATGCATGGGGCGATGCGAAGATGGGCTTTCCGCCAGTCTTGGCATCCAAAGGGTTTCAGGCGGTCGATCGCGGGCGTTTCCAGACCCCGATCAATGACTTTTCATCGTTCATTTCGGCATTTCGAGATGCCAATGTCGACATCGTGACCGGCGTGTTGCCCCCGCCCGATTTCGCCAATTTCTGGAACCAGGCAGGTCAACAGGGGTTTCGTCCAAAAATCGTAAGCGTTGCCAAGGCAACCGAGTTTCCGGCCGCCATTGCGGCGTTTGGCGACCGCGCCGAAGGCCTGACCGTCGAATTATGGTGGAGCCCCGCCCACCCTTTCAACTCAAGCCTCACCGGCCAAACCTCACGCCAGCTCGCAGACAGTTATACAGCAGCGACGGGTAAACCCTGGACCATGCCGCTTGGTTTCAAGCATTCGCTTTTCGAAGTCGCGAT
The DNA here is from genome assembly GCF_035515275.1 of Pusillimonas sp. Lineage (GTDB taxonomy): Bacteria > Pseudomonadota > Gammaproteobacteria > Burkholderiales > Burkholderiaceae_B > Pusillimonas. Next base: position 12,734 of record NZ_DATJBQ010000070.1, on the reverse strand, counting down.
CGACACGCTTAAGCGCGCGGGCGGGAAAAGCCCCGAGGCCATCCGTGACGCCATCGCGACCACCCATCTGGACACCGTTGTTGGCCCGATCGACTTCAGAACAGGCCCGGTGCCCAACGTCAGCAAAACGCCGCTGGTTTCGGGCCAATGGCGCAAACACGGCAACGGAATGGATCTGCTCATCGTCGAGAACAGCCTTGCGCCCAATATCGCACTACAGGCCGAACTCGAACCCATCAAGTACGCCTGACCGGGCAATATCAGAAGCAAGCCTTTCGTCGTAACAGGCGGGTCGGAAAAACAGCCGCCCGCCAGAGTGGATGCATGCAGCAAGAAACAAAACACCCACACACCCCTGCCCCGGCAAGTGTCGGTCATGGCATGGCCTTGCTCTCGCTGGAAAACGTGAACAAGAGCTATGGCGCCTTAAAAGTGACGCACGACATTTCGTTCTCGGTAAACCGGGGCGAGGTGCTGGGCATTCTGGGCCCGAACGGGGCGGGCAAGACGACGCTTTTCAATCTGATCTCAGGCGATGTGGCGCTGGATTCGGGGGCCATCCATTTCGATGGCACACAGATTTCAGAGCTGCGCCCGCATCAACGGTGCCGGGCAGGCATAGGCCGCAGCTACCAGGTGCCCCGGCCGTTCGGCAATATGACGGTTTTTGAAAACCTTGTCACGGCGGCGTGTTTTGGCGCTCGTCTTACCGAGCGCAAGGCATGGGATCTGGCCGCGCAAGTGCTCGATCAGACCGGATTGCGCGTCCATGCAAACAAACCTGCCTCCAGCCTGACACTACTGAATAGAAAGCGATTGGAACTGGCCCGAGCATTGGCCACGCAGCCGAAGCTGCTATTGTTGGACGAGATCGCCGGCGGCCTGACCGAGCATGAGGCCCTTGAGCTGGTTGACGAGTTAAGGCGGATCAAGGCGCAGGGTACGACCATGATCTGGATCGAGCATGTGGTCCATGCCTTAATGTCCATTGCCGACCGTTTGCTGGTCATTAACTTCGGGGCAAGGCTGGCCGAAGGGGAGCCCGGCGAAGTGATGCGCAACCCCGAAGTGCGGCGCGTTTACATGGGGCTGGACGCATGAGCCGCATTATCCTGGAAACCCACAATCTGAAAGCGGCCTATGGCGATGCGCAAGCGCTGTTCGGCATCGATTTTCATCTTGGCGAAGGCGAACTGCTGGCAGTAATCGGCGCTAACGGCGCTGGCAAGAGCACATTCATGAAGGCCTTGACCGGGCTGATCAAAGTTCCGGCCGCTTCGGTGCGTTTCAAGGGTGAAGAGATCGGCGGTTTGCCCTCTGGGGACATTGTGCGTCGGGGATTGGCGCTGGTTCCCGAAGGCCGGCGTTTGTTTCCCAGTCTCAGCGTCGAAGAAAATCTTTTAATGGGCGCTTTCACCCGCCGCCCCGGGCCGTGGAACTTGCAAAGGCTGTACAAAATGTTTCCCATTCTGGAAGACAAAAGGCACCAGTCGTCTACCTCTCTTTCGGGTGGTCAGCAGCAGATGGTGGCGATAGGGCGCGCCCTGATGAGCAACCCCGATGTGTTGTTGTGCGACGAAATATCGCTGGGCCTGGCACCGGTCATCGTCAAGGAAATCTATGACGCGCTACCGCTTATTGTCGCCCAGGGCATGAGCGCGGTTGTCGTCGAGCAAGACGTGATGGTGGCGCAAAAGGTTTCCGAGCGCATTTACTGCTTCCAGGAAGGCCGGGTTTCCCTGGAAGGGGCAAGCCGGGATCTGACTCGGGAACAAATCAGCCATGCTTACTTTGGGGTTTGATCATGACTGAAACCATTGTGCAAGGATTGCTTCTAGGCGGGTTGTACTGTCTTTTCGCGTTGGGCTTGTCGTTGATGTTCGGCGTAATGCGACTAGCCAACATTGCCCAAGGAGACCTGATCGTACTGGGGGGCTTCGCAGCCATCGCGATATCAACGACATTCGGCCTGAACATCTGGATGACAGCCGCCGTCTTGATTCCGTTGGCGTTCGTAGCCGGGTACGTGGTTCAGCGGGGCATTTTGAACAAGGCACTGGACAACGACCCGCTCCCTTCCCTGGTGGTCACTTTTGGTCTGGCCATTGTCATCCAGAACGGGTTGCTGGAATTATTTTCGGCCGACCCCCGCTCCTTGAATTCAGGCGGCCTGAACATTCAAAGCCTTGATCTCGCCGCGCACTTCGCGGTCGGTACCCTGCCGTTGATCATCTTCGTGGCCGCTATTTTTTGCACTTGGGGCATGCAGTTGCTGTTCGACAAGACCTCTTTGGGCAGGGCATTTCGCGCCGTATCCGACGACAAAGAGGTGGCCGAGCTTATGGGGCTGAATGCCCCGAAAGTCTTCGCAATCGCCACAGGCCTGGCGTTTATCCTGATTGCTCTGGCGGGTTTTTTTCAAAGCCTGCGTACAACGGTTTCGCCCACCGACGGCCCGCAGCTACTTTTGTTTGCATTCGAGGCCGTCATTATTGGCGGAATGGGCTCGTTCTGGGGCACCTTCGTCGGAGCCATGGTGCTAGGCGTGACTCAGCAGATCGGGTTCAAGCTGGATCCGGCATGGGGTGTATGGTTGGGGCACATCGTGTTTCTGGGCATTTTGCTCGTTCGGCCGACGGGCCTGTTCCCGAAAACCAAAGACTGAAGGCTGAAGCAATGAGCACTTATGTAACGCGCAGTACGACGGGCAGCCGCGTAAGCCTCGGCATTGGCGTAGCGCTGTGTTTAATGGCCGCCACCGTGCCTTTTTGGGGCGAATCGTCCTGGATGCGCGAATTCGTTGAAATTGCCTGCTACTTCATCTTCGCGATGATGTGGAATTTGCTGGCGGGCTATGGCGGCATGGTTTCAGTGGGTCAGCAGGCATTCTTCGGCTTGGGCGGTTATGCCGTGTTAAGCCTCACCAGCTTTCTTGGAATCAACCCTTTCCTGGCGATTCCGTTGGCGGCGTTTGCCACGGCGGTTATTGCATTGCCCATCTCTCAATTGGCCTTTCGCCTGCACGGCGGCTATTTTGCAATAGGAACCTGGGTCATTGCCGAAGTCGTGCGTCTGACCATCGCCAATATTCCCGCCGTCGGCGGCGGGTCCGGAACCAGCCTGACAGCCATGCGGGGCATGGACCGGTGGGTACGCGAAAGTACGACATACTGGGTGGCCCTGGCCTGCGTGGTGGTGTCGATTGCCGTCATCTATATGTTCTTGCGCAGCAAAGAGGGCTTGGCCCTGCTTGCTATCCGGGACAACGAAACAGCCGCTGAGAGCCAGGGCGTCGCGGTGGCTCGAATGAAGCTTGCCGTGTATGTGGTTGCCGCGTTTGGCTGTGGGCTGGCCGGTGCGCTTTACTTTGTAAGCAGCCTGCGAATCAGCCCCGATGCGGCGTTCAACGTGAACTGGACGGCTTTTGCGATTTTTATCGTAATGATCGGCGGTATTGGCAGAATCGAAGGGACGATTATCGGAGCATTGGTTTTCTGGGCCCTGAACAAGTTCTTCAGCGATTACGGCACCTGGTACCTGATGGGGCTCGGCATCATCGCCATTGTCATGACCTTATACTTCCGGCAGGGGCTTTGGGGGTACCTGCACCGAAAACTGGGCTTTGAAATACTGCCCACCCAACGCAGGCTGGGCGGCAGTTAGGCTGTTTTTTTGACCGCCCAAAGGCTCGAACGCAGCAGGACGGGCACCTAAAAACCCAACAGTCGAAGCACCAAGGGCGTCGCAAGCGCCGTTGCGATTCCGTTGAGGCACAGCCCCAATGCCGAGAATGCACCATTGGTCTCGCCTACCTGAAGCGCCCTGGCGGTGCCGATGGCATGGGCCGACAAACCCTTGGTGAAACCGTGAATAACCGGGTCCGACATCTTGAAAAGCTTCAAAATGGGCCCAGTCATTATGGCGCCGGTGATTCCGGTAATGCCAACTGCAACGGTGGTGAGCGACGGAATACCCCCCGTCAGCGCGGCCACCTCGATGGCGATCGGCAGCGTGGCCGATTTGGGCGCCAGCGACAACATCGTTTCGGCCGAGGCGCCAAACGCCCAGGCAATCGCCACCGCTGACACAATCGCCGTGAAGCAACCGACCACCAGCGCTACGGCAATCGGTTTCCACAAGGCCTTAAGACGTGGCAACTGTGAATACAACGGCACGGCAAGTGCCACCGTGGCCGGACCGATCATGAACAACAACAAACTGGTGCCCTGCTCGTAAACCGGAAACGGCGTGCCGGATAGCAGCAACACCCCGACAATAAGCACCACAGAAGTAAATATGGGCAGCAAAGCCGGATGACTGCCCGAGCGGCGATAAAGGGTTTGCGCAAGAATATAGACACATAGTGTGAGCGTGACCCACACCAGAGGGTTGGCTTGCATTTGCTGCCACACCGCCAGGTTGGTCATATTCATGCTTGCGCCGCCGAGCGTTGACGTTTGAGCATCCACGACAACGTCAATGCCGTGGCGGTAATGGTAATAACCGTTCCACCCACACATGCCAGAACAAAAGGCAGCCACTCGTGCATCAACAGCTCAAAGTGCAACATCACCCCGGCAACCGCCGGTATGAAGAAAAGAATCAAGTGCTGAAGTACATGGTGAGTTGTTTGGCGCAGGGCAATCGGCAGGCGCCCGAGCCACACCAAGCCGCCCAGCAATAACAGCAGCCCGATCAGCCCGCCCGGAAGCGGCATCCCAGTCAGGCGCACGACCCATTCGCCCACCAGCTGCAACCCAAGCAACAAGGCAAGAACACATATAACTGGCATTACTGTTGATCCTTATTTAGTCGTTAAGCGGCGGTACCCTGGCGTATTTTATGTGCTCTGTGGCAAAGCGAAAGCTTAAGCCGAACGGCTTAGCTGCCTTTTGATTGGGCGCCACGGGCGCGCGGCCGGCGTGCCGTGGGTTGAAACGCTTTGCTCGGGGCGTGCATCTAAACGATTCAAGCACGTCATGGGTGGCGTGCCCTCATTGTTCCCGGAGATCTGCACATGAACAAACCTCTTCTTTTTCTTGGCGCGACAGTCCTTGCCTTGGCGCCCGTCTTTGGCGCCTATGCTCACCCGCCGTCTCCAGTCGCCAAGGCACCGCCGACCGAACCATACAAAGAGGTCAGCTCACTGGTCAAGCTGCCTTCTTTCATCCCCGGCATGGGCCAGCTTTTTGTAGACCCCAAAACGCTCCCGGCGGGGCCGTTTCTGGCTTATGACCACGACGGGAAACTGGTCAGCACTATATATATGATCCCCCTGGCCCAAATGACGCCGCAAATGCACCTCGACGACCTGCTTGCCCCCGGTGGGCAAGTTGATCATGTCGATATGATGTACAACGCGGGCCACCCCGGCGTGGCAGAGCCGCATATCCATGTGGTGATGTGGCATGTGCCGGTGAGCGACGAAGCGCGGGTCGCAAAATGAGCTTGTCGCGCCGCCGCTTCATGCTGACCGGCGGGCTGGTCGTAATCGACAGCGTGGCTGGATTGACGCAGCTGCGCCGCGCTTTCGCCGACCAGATCATTGAGGTTGCAATGGGAGGCACCACCGGCGGCGCCCATGTATGGTTTCGCCCCGCCGGTTTGCTGATACAGCCCGGTCAGACCATACGCTGGACCAATCATGACGCAGGAAACTCGCATACGGCCACAGCGTATCACCCCGAGCGATATGGCAAGCAGCGACGCATTCCCGAACACGCCGAGCCTTGGGATTCGGGTTTTCTGCTGCCGGGCGAAAGCTTTTCGGTAACGCTTACCGTGCCCGGAGTCTACGACTATTACTGCCTGCCCCATGAGCACGCGGGCATGGTGGGACGCATTATTGTCGGCAAGGACGCCACCGAACCGCCCGCGCCGCAACAGAACCAGGGCGGCCAACCGCCGCCCGACATCGCTCTTCGATCCTTCCCGCCCGTGGACAGAATTTTGAACGAGAAGACGGTTGAGTGAAGTGAGTTAGCGCCCGAAACGGGCCAGCACGTTTGCGACGATACGATCGCAGCGCGCACCGTCGAACGAAAACGCCTCGCCGGCGTGCGTGTCAATCTCGTCGACCAGCGCCTCGCGCATCAGGCGACGCGCACGAAAAAAACGGGTGCGTACGGTGGCTTCCGGAATCTCCAGCGCCGCGGCAACTTCTGACACCGGCATTTCTTCAACGGCCCGCAGCATGAATATGGTCCGGTAGGCATCGGGCAGGTTGTCGAGCTTCTCTTCGATAAGCGTGCGAATTTCTGTGCGCCACGTCATCGCGTCCGGGCGTTGCTCACGCGCGGCGATGGTTTCCGCTTTAACGTTTAATTTATCCATCGCCATGACCTCGCAAGATTCAAGAAACTCACCTCTGCGACGAGACTGGCGCAAACGACTCAGGGATTCGTTGATGACAATGCGCGTCAACCAGGTTGAAAGCCGCGCATCGAATTGAAAGCGGTCCATCGCCTTGTATGCTTTCCAGTAGGCTTCCTGCAATGCGTCTTCGGCTTCGGCATCGTCCTTCAGAATGCTGCGTGCCGTTCGATACAGGCGCCTGTTATAACGTCGCATCAGTGTCTCAAAGGCATGGGCGTCTTTCTTCAGAATGCCGACAACCAATGCCTCTTCATCGCCGTCGCCGGCCTCTTTCAGCATAACCGTAGCACTATCCATGGCGCGGCTCCTTGCCTTACGTTCACGGGATTGTTAGATGCCTGAAAGTGGGTGCACGTTCCCAGACGCAAAAAAGTTTTGGTACTGCCTATTTTTTTGGCTGGATGTTGCATGGATGAAACCTGCGGGTTTCGCAGACGCGAACTCAAAGGATAGCAGGAGCTTTCGTAGTTCTATCGTACTGAAAATTGCATGCCTGCGCGACGGCAAGGCGCAGGGCGGCTGGGTCACTCCACCAACAACGTTGCCGACCACCGATCAAATTCCGTCGGCCACAAGCCTCCGACGTCGCCGGCCGCGTAGCTGGCCGTGAAGTGATTGCAACCGGGCAACTCCAGTGATTCGACGGGCACTTTTGCCGCCTGCAATTCGGCCATCATTTCCAGCGCCTGACGCTTAAGATGAGGAAAGTCGTCGACCCCCCAAGCCAGGAAGAAGGGCGGCAACCCGGCGCGCACCTGAAATAGAGGCGAAGCTTGTTTTTCTGCACCTGCTTCGGGCGGGCCCAGGAAACGCGGGCGAACCGCTAGGCCCGCATTTTCACCAAAGTAGTAAGTACCTGATAGCGGCGCAGCGCCCCGCAACCTGGCGGCACAAGGCATGCCCGGCACGGCTTCGTCGGTTACGGCCAGCAGCGCCGCGTAGTGCCCCCCGGCCGAATGCCCGCCAACAAACAGTTTTTTAGGGTCACCGCCGTAGTTTGCGATATTGTGCGCCAGCCAATCCACCGCCCGCGCACAATCTTGAAACCCGGTCGGAAACACATGCTTGGGGGCCAGACGATACCCGCCCGATACAAAGGTGATGCCCAAGGCGTTGAAAGCGGGCGCCATAAAGTACATCCACTCTTTATAACCGTTGGTCCAGCCACCTCCGTGAAAATACAACAGGACACGACCGTCGGGCTGCTGAGCAGGAAACACACCCAGGCTTTGGTAGGGATCTTCGCCATAATTGACTTCGACCGGCTCAAGCCCCTTGGCCCGCTCTATGAGTTTGTGGTGGTAGGCCGCCATGTTCTCGTTGAACGGCTCCTGGGCAGGATAAAGCGCGGTATCCATAACTAACGACGCTCACGGGGCACGATCATTTTTGGGTCGATCAAACGGCCCGCATCCACAACGCGTACGCCGTCCAGATCAATAGAGCAGTCACGCATCGGCAAGTCGTAGTGACCGCGGGTGGTGCGTTTGCCGCCCCCCTGGCTGTTCGGGCCGGTAGAGAACAGGAAGTTGCCTGGAAAGCAGCGCGCTGCGGCGTGGCTGCGCTCGGGGGTGGTGCCGTACAAGGCCAGAGCATCCCAGCGGCATTGCGGGTTCAAGCCCCAACCAAGATGTGAGACCGCATACGGATCCATGTCGTCGTCGCGCTCTTTGCCTTCGGCCAGCCATTCGCGCATCAAGGTGGCATCAAGGCCACCCTCAATGGACGTGATATGACCGTTGCGCACTTCGATCTGGATTTCGTCTTGCACATAGCGGCAGTAAGGCAAAATGACCACGTCGCCGGGTTGAACCACTACTCGGCCGGTGGCACTGCCCTCGTTCGGAAAGGTATGAATAAGCCCCACACCCCAGTGGTCGAAGCGGCCCGGCTCGTCGGCGAAGCCGTACTGACTCATTACCGGGTATTCGCCGCAGTCGTAGGTAAGATCGGTGCCGGCCTTGCTGGTAACGTGCACCTTCTTGGTTTGCTCGTATACCTTATGCGCGTGCAATACAGCCTCTTTTAGGCCGGGCGGCGCCTGCAGTGCGTGCAGGTCGTCGGGCGCGTCAATAATCATCTGCACCCGTACCCCGGCCTTTTGCACCTCTCGCAACCACGCAGCAAACAATGGCACATGAAAAATCAGAATCATGTCGCAGGCCTTCAGGGCCTCGAGCGTGCCCTTGCATTTTCCGATGGTGGGCACGCCCACCTTCGTCCAGCCGGGAATCATGTTGACCTTCATCTCGTAAATATCGGCGCCCAGCGCGTCGGCGGCGGCAAACGCGGCCTCGATGTATTCGGTTCTGGTACCCAGGTCGCTGACGATGGCTATGGTCTGGTCGGGGCCGATCTTGCACAGCTCGAACTGCTTTGTGAAAAGCGCCGGCAACTTGGCCGGGTTCAACGTTTGGGTTCGCACATCAGCATTAATCATGGGTAGTCTCCTTAACGCCGTACAAGTCAGAAGACATTTCTTCAATAACAAACGACGTTCGGTTTTATAATAGATAGTTCGAAATCTGCGTAGAATTATGGTTTTCCCGAACCGCCTTCTACCAAGGTTCGGCACGACAAGGGAAGCGCATTGGTTCAAGTCAAGAAAGTTGAAGTCGAACAAGCAATTACACAGGCGGCTTACGAACTATTCAAAGCACAAGGCTATTCCGGTACGCGCATGCCGCAAATAGCAAAGGCGGCGCACATTTCGGCCGCCAACATTTACGTCTATTTCGACTCGAAGCTCGACATTCTCGTCTCGGTCTATAGGGCCTGGTTCACAGAACGGCTGGACGAAGTAAAAACACAGGTTCTAAGCTGCAAGTCTTCGGCAAAGGCCTTGCGCCAGTTGCTGGTGGCCATGTGGAAAACCCTGCCGGCAGCCGACGACGGGTTTTGCGGCACCCTGATCGAAGCATTGTCTGATCGCAGCAGCCAAGAAAAATACTCTACCCTTTTGCGGGCGCCCACCGACCTGGCGCTTGATCAGATGCTGGCGCATTGCCTGCCGTCGGCCACGCCACAAAACCGTCAAGCGATCTCGACCTTGCTTGTCATGGCTTTCGACGGTTATGCCCTAAATTACCATCTGCGTAACGGGCAAAGGGCACTGGACACCGACATTGACACCCTGTGCGGCATTATTCTTTCCGCTTACCCGGAAGTAACCAAGCGGGCGAAGGGTAAATAAACCGGACCGCTTTCGGTCACTGATACAAACCCTATCAGGGATACTCCCTGTTGGCACTGCACCGGCTCGTCCCGAACAATAACGGCTGACATTCGCTATTGAAGGTGGAGACGACGCATGCAGCTGGAGATAAAAAATGTCAGCAAGCAATTTTCAAGGTCAAAAGCGCTGGACGACGTCTCTATTACAGCGACAGGGGGTTCGGTACTGGCCATGTTGGGCGAAAACGGCGCCGGGAAATCAACCCTGATAAAAATACTGGCGGGCATCTATAAAGCCGACAGCGGAACCATATTGCTCGACGGTCGGCCTATCGCCTTCAACACACCGGCCGAAGCCATTGAGGCCGGTATTATTCTGGTGCCACAAGAACTACGCGTCGTTCCCCAACTAACCGTCGCCGAAAACATTCTATTGGGTCGGCTGCCTGTAAGGCGCTTGGCAGGCATACTGCCGGCACTTGACCGGGCCGCGTTAAAGAGCAGCGCAAGCAATATTCTTAACCAACTGGGCATCAGCCTTGACCCCGACCAATTGGCCGGAACGCTCGACTTCGCCTCGCGACAGCTCATTGTCATTGCACGCGCGCTTAGCCGCGAAGCCCGCATTCTGATCCTGGACGAGCCCACCGCCTCGCTTGAGCGCCAGGAAGTCGAGCGCCTGTTTTCAGTGATACGGCGCCTTAGGTCGCAGGGCGTGGCAATTATTTATATTTCGCACCGGCTCGAAGAGATCGAACAGTTGGCCGATGCCTGTGTGATCTTGCGCGACGGTAAAGTAGCAGCCACCATCAGCTCGCCGCCTTTTCCGCATCAGACGCTGGTGCATGCCATGACCGGTCGCAATCTGCAATCAACAAGCACAGGCTTGCGCACCCCCGGCAAAGAAAAGGCCAGCCTCGATATTCATGGCGTTAAGGTAGCCGGCCACGAACACCAGGTCATCGGCTTAAGCGGTTTGCTTGGCAGTGGCACCACTACCCTGCTGCACAAAATATTCGGTTCGACCGATCGCAGTAACAAAGCCATGTCAGCACAAGCAACCCGCCGCGCCATTCAGCAGGGCATAGGGCTGGTGCCAGGCGAACGCGGCAAGGCGCTGGTTCTGCCCATGTCCATACGCGACAACATCATCTTGTCGAATCTATCTGCATTCAGCACCCGTTTTGGCCGAGACGAAGCACGCATTGATGCGGTCGTGCACACACTTATGGACACCTTTGATATCCGACCACGCGACCCCTACATGCCGGTCGGCCAGCTCTCGGGGGGCAATCAGCAAAAAGTGGTTTTCGCCAAGTGGCTGACCGGCCACCTCGAGCTGTTATTGCTGGACGAACCCACCAATGGTATCGATATTGCCGCTAAAACACTCATTCACGAATACATCAGCCACTTTGTTGCGCAAAACGGAGCCGTGTTCTTGTCGTCTACTGATCTGCCCGAACTACTTGCCTTGAGCGATGAAGTGGTAGCTATGAAACAAGGGGAATACGTGGGACGCATGCGCCGCGACATCGAAGCCGACGAATTTGGTGAAAAGACGCTGCGCAATTTGTTAGGAATCGGATAATGAAGCCCAACGCCATCGCGCCGCCGCTCAACATCACTTCTTCAGTTTCGTGGGCAAGAACGATCACGGGGCATATTCCGACCCTGGTGTTGCTCGTGTTGTGCATTTTCTCGGCATTGATGTCCGACCGCTTCATCTCGTCGGCCAACATCACCAACATCCTGCTGCAAGCCTCTGTGTTGGCAGTAGTTACCATCGGAATGACCTACGTGATTATTGGCGGAGGCTTCGACCTGTCAGTGGGCTCGGTGGTGGCGCTGGCGGGCTGCATCGCCGCCGAAGTCATGCTGCACTCGGGCATCGCCGCCGGGCTGCTGGCCGGCACGCTTTCCGGTATTGCCGTTGGGGTGCTTAACGGTTATGTCGTGGCGCGAATTGGCGTCAGCCCTTTTATTGCCACCTTGGGCACCATGGTGCTGGTGCGCGGTGTGGTGCTTTTGATGACACAGGGCTCCCCCATTGTGGGCGAAGAAGGCTTGCCTGCGGCTTACGTTAACTTTGGGACGGGACGGCTTTACGGAGTTCCGTACTTGGTCATTGCAGCCGTGGCGGCGTTTCTGGTGTTTGCTTGGATACTGCATCGCACGGCTTTTGGCACGCGCATTTTCGCCGTGGGCGGAAACAAAGAGGCGGCGTTTCTTTCGGGCGTTCCGGTTAACCGCGTAACCATTACCACCTACGCACTTTGCGGACTCACTGCAGCTATCGCCGGCGTGATGTTGGCAGCCCGCCTGCAATCCGGCCAGCCAACGGCGGGCGAGTTTTATGAACTGAGCGCCATTGCAGCCGTCATTCTGGGGGGCGCCGCCCTGCAAGGGGGCGAAGGCAGGCTGTACAAATCGATGATCGGCGTGCTGATCATGACTATTCTTACCAATAGCCTGAACCTGATGGGCGTTGACAGTTACTGGCAGCGCGTTGCGGTGGGCCTGGTGATTATTCTGGCTGCCGCGGCCGACCAGATGCGGGACAAACATAAGTAAATTCTTGCAGCACCACCACCGGAGATTCGCAATGAAAATGTTTACCACCCTTATTTCTTCTGCATTGATCGCAACCGCCGCCTTGCCCAGTTTTGCTGCAGAACAAAAGATACAGCCGGTTATCGGCGTGTCCCTGGCTTCGGACGTCAACCCGTTCTACATTGCCATGAAGCGCGGCATCGAAGAACGAGCCAAAGAGGTCGGCGCCAAGATTGTCATAGTTACCGCCAACGAGGTCGTGGCACAACAAGTAAGCGGGCTGCAAGACTTGGCCGCTCAAAAAGTAGACGGTATATTGGTTTCGCCCATTGACGCCGTGGCAGTGCGCAGCGGATACGAAACGGCGGCCAAGGCGGGTATACCGGTTATCTCGGTCGCGCGCCATGCCGATTCTCCGCATCAGTCGGCCTTTGTATCCATGGATGAAAAGAAAGTGGGGGCAGACATTGCCGAGTGGATCATGAAGACCATCGACGGCACGGGTGAAATCACCATGATCACCGGCCCGGCAGGGGCCGCAACCTTCATCAACACTGCAGCCGGCTTTGACTCTGTGCTGGCCAAACACCCTGACGTAAAGGTTGTCATGCGTAAAGATGCACCGCTTACGC
>NZ_DATJBQ010000069.1:0-21801 GCF_035515275.1 Pusillimonas sp. | reverse complement strand
GATGATATAACATCCAGCCTCGACCCACGTTCCAGTATCAACCGGCCATGGTCATCCATGGCAAGATAGAGTCATGCAGGACAACAACATTTACGATGCGATCATTATCGGTGCGGGCGCAGCCGGTTCCTCGTGCACCGTGTGGCTTGCGCGGCTGGGCTTTTCGCCGCTGCTGATCGAAGCGGGCCCGCAAGTAGGCGGTCTGTGCCTTGTGCATCCCTTCGCCGACGATTGGAACGCCTCATTGCCTGCACATACGGGCCCGCAAGTGGCCCAGAATTTCGCCGTAAGCCTTCAGCGTGCCAAGGTGCCCGTGTTGCTGTCGCAGCCGGTAACAGCGGTAGAAACCGATGGCAGCCATGGTTTCGCGGTTACCACCCGCAGCGGGCCCCCCCGGCGCGGTCGTTATCTGGTGCTGGCCACGGGTACGCGCGCCCGCGGCCTGCAAGATGCGCAGCCGGGTCACGCGGTACCAACAGGCAGCCGCGAGCGTCCGTATCCTGGTGTTTTGGTGGGGCCGGGCGACCATGTCGTGGCTGAAGATTTTGCGGGCCGGCGGGTGGCCGTGCTGGGCGGCGGCGACAATGGCTTTGAGAACGCCTTGTATGCCAAGGAGCACGGGGCGGCACAGGTGCACCTATACGCCCGCAATATACGGGCCCAACATCAGTTCGTACAGCGCATGCCTGCCGAGCAGGTCTTTCAGGGCGATTACACGGTAGACCCGCAGGCGCGTAGCGTCAACGGCTGCGCCTACGACCTGATTCTGGTGTTCTACGGTTGGGAGCCCAGCGTGCCGTTTGCCCACAACCTGAGCCTGGCGCGCTGCGAACGCGGATACCTCAAAACTGACATGGCCACTGCCCAAACCAGTTTCGAAGGCGTTTATGCCATTGGCGAGGTGGCGCATCGGCTTCACCCTTGCGTGGTCACCGGCATGGCCGACGGCGTTACCGCCGCCAAGGCGATTCAGGCGCGAATCGAATCAGGGTCGCATCCATCGCGCTAGGTGCGCGCTACACCCCCGGCCACATCAAGCCTGAACCGCTTCGCGCTCTGCCTGTGCATTCATTACCGGAATATTCAATCGTTCAACCAACCGCCCACAGTGCTCATGCGCGTCGGCAATGATCTTTTCCTGATCCACCCGCGTTGCGCGGCCCTTTTGATACACGATCTGTCCATCAACCATGGTCAGGGTGACGTCGCGGCCTGAGGCGCAGTACACCAGGTTGGCCACCGGATTGAAGCAGGGCGTCATGTGGGCGCCGGCTAGCGAAACCACGGCGATATCGGCGAGTTTTCCGGCCTGAAGGCTACCTGCATCGATGCCGGCCAGTTGGGCGCCGCCGCGAGTAGCCAGCTCGAACGCTTCTTCGGCATAGGTGGCTTCGGGCTCAAGCGTATGCAAGCGCTGCACGTATACCATTTGCCGCATGATCTGGAACATGTCCATCAGGTGACCGGCCGCGCCGTCGGCGCCTAAGCCGATCGTGACGCCCGCCTTGCGCATATCGCGTAAACGTATGGCCCCCGAGGCCAGGTATTCGTTGGACATGGGGTTATGCGCCACACTGCACTGCGCGTTGCCGCAGGCTTCGACCTCGGCGTCGTCCAGCCAGATGGCATGGGCGAACGAGGCATGGGGATCGAGCAAGCCTTGACGGTCCATCCACGTAAACGGGCGTACGCCATAAGCTTTCTGGTAAATGTCGGGGTCAACGCTTGCTTCGGAACAATGGGTTTGCCAGGGCACCTTAAATTCGCGGGCCATGTCCACCAAGCCACGGACCAGCTCCTGGTCGTTGTATATGACGTTGATGGGAGACGGCCAGATCTGGATGCGATCGCTGCGCCATTCGGTCAGGCATTCGCGCATGCTGTCGATTTCGTGGCGGGTCGAGTTTTGAAACAGCATCGGGCTTAAGTGATTGTCGCGGGCAATATCGGTAAACGGCCCGAATACGCCTCGTGCTATGGCGCCCCTTAATCCCATATCGTGCAATGCTTGCGCCACCTGTAGGGTGGTGTCGACGTCGTTGGGGGCGTAGTGGTTGTCAATAAGGGTGGTGGTGCCCGACGACATGGCCTCTAGCGCTGCCACCCGTATGGCGGCAATGGCTTCTACAGGGCGGATTCCGGCCGCTAGCGGCAGCATGAACTCGCCCAGCCATTGCCATAAGGCCATGCCATCGCCAAGGCCTCTGCCGGCCAGCTGGAATAAATGGTTGTGGCTGTCGATCAGGCCGGGAATCACCACTTGGCCTGAGCAGTCGATCATGCTGCCGGCCTGCCAACTGCCAAGTTCGGCTCGGCTGCCGACAGCGACGATACGGTTCTCTTGTACAGCGACGGTGCCGTCCTGGATGACACGACGCTCGTCATCCATCGTAACGACCACACCCCCGCTAAGCAAAATATCACACTGTTGCTTCATAGTTTCGATCCAGTAAGGTCGGTAGCGGGCTCGGGTGCACCGGCGGGTACCAGGGTGGTTTGGTCGGGCGTAGCAGGCTCATTATCAAGCAGTTGCACGGCGCTTTTGTCGATGCCGTTAAAGAACAGGTTCAACACAATTGCTGCAATGGCGGTAAGCAGCACGCCGCTATTAAGAAAGGGCTGAAGGAACTCGGGTGCAGCGCTGAAAAATTTTGGGGAGATCATGGGTATCAGGCCCACGCCCATACTGATGGCGAAGATGAACAGGTTGTGCCTATTACCTCTGAAGTCCACCTCTTGCAATATGCAAACGCCCGAGGCGGCCACCATCCCGAACATGATAAGCGCTGCACCGCCCAATACGTACTGGGGGATCACGGCCACCACGTGCGCCATTTTAGGAAACAACGCCAGGGCGATCAGAATGACTGCCGCCGTCACACAGACCCATCGGCTGCGAACGCCGGTGATGCCCACCAGCCCAATGTTCTGTGCGTACGAGGTATAGGGAAACGTATTGAAGACGCCACCGATAATTGCGCCGGCGGCGTCGGTGCGCAGGCCCCGCTTGAAGTCGTCGGTGCTTAATCGGCGGTTAAGAATGATTGAAAGCGAAAAGAACAGGCCGATGGATTCGATCATGGTAATGATTACCACCAGGGCCATGGTCAATGCCGCGCTCCAGCTGAATACCGGGTATCCAAAATGAAACGGCCTGACCATGCGTATCCACGGCTCGTCGCCTACACCGGCAAAGCTGACCTCGCCCATCGCCATGGTAAGCAGCATGCCGGCCGCCAGACCGATCAAAATAGACAGGGTGCTGAAGAAACCACGGCCGAACCGGGCCACCAGCAACGTGACCACCACCACAATGGCGGCTGTTCCAAGATACATCGGAGCGCCGAAGTCTTCGGCTCCGTAGCCCCCGCCTGCCCAGATAATGGCCACACTGAACAAGCCGGTGCCCAGGGACGCCAGAGTGGTACCCGTGACCAAGGGCGGAAACAGCCACAACAACTTAATGACAACCGGCACGATCAATAGGCCGATGACCCCGGCCATAATGATGGCCCCGTACAGCCCGGGCAAGCCCATGTCGGGCATGAGACCGATGGCGATCATCGGCGCGATGCCTGCGTACGAAATGCCCATCATTACGGGCAGCCGTATACCCATCCATTTTCCGACGCCAAAGGCTTGTAGAAAAGACACAATGCCGCAGCAAAGCAGGTCGGCACTGATCAACAGGGCAATTTCTTCGGTGGACAGGCCTAGTGCCCCGCCCACGATCAGCGGCACGGTTACCGCGCCTGCGTACATGATCAGTACGTGTTGCAGGCCCAGCGTAAACATTCTTCCCACGGGAAGAATCGTGTCCACCCCGTTTTCTTGCATGGTGCGTTGTTTCACTTTATGTCTCCAGAATGCCGGGATGTTCCCGTTCTTTTTTGTCTGTATTGAACAACGGTTGCGTCACAAGCGCCAAAGTTTACGCAGTTGAGCCCTCCGGCACATGGGCGTAGGTAAAAAATGGTTTCAGGACGCTTGCGAGCTGATGAGGCGCTTCGAGTGGTACGACGTGCCCGCAGTCCTCTATGCACTCCAGTCGCGCGTTGGGCAGGGCGGCCGCCATGTCGCGCATCACCTTTTCGCGAACAAAGCTGCGCTTGCCGTGTATCAGCAACGTGGGCAAATTCAGTTCGGGAAGCAATGACCATAAATCGTCGTTGCGAAACGGCCATGTTTTAAAGAAGTAATCGTCGTGTTGCCGCTGCCAGTCTCCGTTTTGGCCATGGCGAACAGACTGCCTCGCCCACAGTGCCAATAGGGCGTCGGGGGCGGCCGGATTGGCCTGGCGCTCCCAGGCAATGACGTCCTCAATGTGTTCAAAGGCCTGAGGCCGTGTGTGGACGGCATTCTCGTCTTGTTCGAAGCTGGGTTCGACATCGATGATGGCCAGTCGGCGCACGGAATCCGGGTTGGCATGGGAATATTGCATTGCAATCAACGCGCCCCACGATGCCCCTGCCAGATCCACCGGCTGGGGCAAACATTCGATAACGGCGGCCAGATCAAGCAGATGGTCGGCGCTGCGATATTGCCTGGAGGCCGAGCGTGTGCTCAGCCCGTGTCCGCGCAAATCCAATGCAATGACGCGTCGATTCCGGGCAAGCTCCTGTGCCACGTCATGCCACAGCCATGCCCCGCCCGTTACTCCGTGCAAAAGCAGTATGGGGGGGCCGTCATTTCCGTGACCCCATTCCAGAGCGTGGATTTCACCCTCGCCGGTTCGAAAATACAAATGCCTGAGAGCGGTACTTTCAACGGTATGCGTCATGCCGGCTCCTTGCTGAAGCAAAGTTCGCCAAGCCAGCGACGATACTCGACGGTGACGACATCGGCGTCACGGACCGGGCGTTCGCGCTCGTTGGGCGGCGCACCCCTCAGATGGATCCAGACGGGCCGTTGCGACTCGATAATGGGTTTGTCTTGCGCCAGCACCTCGGCTTCGAAGTCCATGAAGAATGCATCGTGTTCGGGCCCGGTGCCGAAATCGCGCGCTTGCCACCAAAAGCTGCGTGTCGTTGTTTCGTCCACCGGGCTGGCGGCCATGAACAACACATACCGCTTTCCGTTAGGAAAGGTGCGCTTCAGATGCACGGTATGGGGCATGGTGACGTGGTATTCATTGACCGGCTCGTACCAGTCTTCGGTCAGGCCGAGCAGTTGTTTTTTTAATCCGGCCCCAGGTTCTTTAACACCGCTGCGGTCGAATCGCAGCACATGGCCTTCGCGCCAGACTTCCACCGCGTCTACGCGGGGGTTTGAGCGGCTGCCGATGGTGCCGTCGTGCACGTAGGCAAAATGGCTGAAGTCGACAAAGTTTTCCAGCCGGCGTGGGGCACTGGTTTTCCAGTCGTAGGTTTCACCTTGAAGCACACGATACTCGGGGTCGTTGAGTTCCGGAAACTTCGGTGCCGGAAACTCGGGCTGTTCCAGACAAACCCACACCATTCCAGCCGACTCGGTGGTTTCGTATGTGTTGACCGAAGCATTCAGGCTCTGGGTCAGCTCTTCGCGCGCAGGGGTTAATACACAGCGGCCCTCATGGTTGAAGCGCCACCCGTGGTAAGCACATTCGATCGTGTTGT
Source organism: Pusillimonas sp. (assembly GCF_035515275.1). Lineage (GTDB taxonomy): Bacteria > Pseudomonadota > Gammaproteobacteria > Burkholderiales > Burkholderiaceae_B > Pusillimonas. The sequence continues at coordinate 16,207 of NZ_DATJBQ010000069.1, read as the reverse complement.
CGACAATGGCGCCCAACGAAAGATTGGCCCCTTTGTGCGGGCAACGCGAGTCCATGGCCTGCGCCTTGCCATTGAGCCGCGCAATAACCAGATGGCGTCCCAGTAACGTGGCACTGATCGGTTTGTCGAGCAGGTCGGCGCTATAGGCCACAGGGTGCCAAAAACGTCGTAACGTTTCATACATGGGGTTGGGGGGCAAATCGGTTGCCATCGGCATGACCCGGTCCTCCTATAGAAAGTATGCGCCGCCGTTAACCAGCAAGCTTTGTCCGGTAATGAAATCTGAGCCTTCGTCCAACAGGAATAGCGCTGCGCCCACCATGTCTTTAGGGGTCTGGGTGCGCTGCAGACAACGTCCGGCCACGGTACGTACGTCGGCTTGCGTGCCTTGCCTGGCTTCGATGTCGGCATCGGGAATCAAATCAGGGCACAAGGTATTGACTTGTATGTTGTGCGCGCCCACTTCGCGCGCCATCGAGCGTGAAAGCCCAATGATCGCCGCCTTTGAGGATACATAGTGCAAAAAGTTAGGAACCCCTTTGTAGGGTGTGTTGGAGGAAATGTTGACGATTTTTCCTGACCCTTGTTTTTGCATTTGTGGCACCACGGCTTTGCAGCATTGCCACAGGCCGCGCACGTTGATGGCAAAGCAGCGGTCCCATTCGTCGGCGGGAATGTCCATGAACGAGCCGAAGGTGCAGTTTCTAAAAAAGCCGGCGTTGTTGATGATGCCGTCGATGCGTCCGTAAGCATCGATCGCCGACTGCGCCATCGCCTGGGTCGAGGCTTCGTCAGCGACATCGACCTGTACGGCGATGGCATTTGCCCCTTGGCTTTTGTACTGGTCGGCCTGTGCCGACAGATCGCCCAAGTCGGCCATGACCAGGTTGGCGCCTTTCTGGATAAGCGCGTCGCAATATGCCATGCCGATTTGTCCGCCGGCGCCTGTCACAATCACCGTTTTACCTTTGAAGGTCTGCCCCATTTGAGTCTGCTCCTGAATTATCGTTATAAGAACGCGCGGGCCTTTGGTGCTCCGTCGTTTTCCGGCCATTTAACCGCAGCAAATTAGTAAGTACAATTCGATTTATCTTATTAATTTTTAAGAAATTCTTATATATTGGCGAGCCATGAACGTCACCATCCGGCAGTTGCGCGCATTTGTTGCTGTTGCAGAGCACGGGCAATACACACGTGCAGCGGCGCATATCCACATCACTCAGGCTGCGCTAAGCATGTTGATACGCGACCTGGAGCATGAAGTGGGTGTCAAGGTGTTTAACCGCCATACCCGCATGGTCGAGCTGACGGACGCCGGCCGAGAGCTTTTGGGCATGGCCCGCCGCGTGCTGGGCGATATTCAGACCACGGTGGAGCAAGCCGGCGATTATGCTGCTTACCGACGCGGCCGGGTTACGGTGGCCAGCGGAACCGTGCTGTCGGCGATACTGATCACCCCGTTCATGCGGCAGTTCTACGACCGCTATCCGGGCATCAAGCTGCAACTGCGTGACGTCGCCGAACAGGATATCTATCAGTCGATACTTAACGACGACGTGGATATGGGCGTAGGAACCAAGCTCGATTCACATGACGAAATCCAGGAAACTCCTTTATTTGCTGACCACTATGTGGCTGTGTTGCACAAGGACAATCCTTTGGGTAAACGTAAAACCGTGCCGTGGGCCCAGTTATGCAAGGAACCCTTCATTGCCCTATCGCGCAGCAGCCCGTTAAGACAAGACATTGACCGACACCTTGCCTTGCTAAAGCTTCGGCCCAACAAAATACACGAGGCTTCGTTTCATACCACGGTGTTGGCCATGGTGCGTAATCGGCTGGGCTCGTCGATACTCCCCACAAACTCGCAGTACGTGCCGGGGGCATCGGGCTTGGTGTTTCGTCCCATGGGAACGCCTGTGCTGCGTCGTCAAACCTGTGTGTTTCAACTGAGCCGCCGGGCGCTTTCTCCGGCGGCTCAGTTATTTCGAGAAGAGTTGCGTGGGTATATAGCGCAGTCGCAGGCGACGCAGGGGGTTTAGCTCCGGCCAGGCGCGGCCGGGGCTATTCCACTGACAGCACGCACTCGGTATGCGCAGGGGCGGCAAGTACTGCGTCGAACATGCGCAGCTCGTCACGCCGGAACACATGAATGCTCACGCTCTGGCCCGGCTGATAGCCGGCCAGCAGTTGCTCCAGGTTCGCGTCACGCGTAACACGCAGGCCGTTCACCGCCACCACGATATCGCCTGCCGAAAGCCCCGCCTTGTGCCCGACGCCGCCTTCGTACACGGTGGCAAGCTGCACTTCGCTTTGCACCGTGCGCGTGCGTACATCGAGTGTGGGCTTGTCGGAAGCCGCTTTCCAGCTTAACGAGATACCTTGCGATGCCAGCAAAGCTTCCAGTGGCACGTCTTCGGTGCCGTAGGCGTAGCGAGCGATGAAATCTGCAGCATCGACCCCCGTGGCTTCAAGTACCAGCCCGGGCATTGCGTCTTCTTGCAGGCCTTTGCCGTCGCCTTGGTAGAACTCGCGACCATAGCGTGCCCACATCAGGCGCATGACGTCGTCCAGCGACTGTTCGCCTTCGCTTTCGCGACGGATCAGCATGTCGAGCCCAGCCGCAACCAGCGAGCCTTTGGCGTAGTAGCTGACCAGCGCGTTGGGTGAGTTCTCGTCTTGTTTGTAGTAACGCGTCCAGGCGTCGAACGAGCTCTCGGCCACAGACTGCTTGTAGCGGCCTCCGCCGCGCTGCACGGCCGAAATGGTTTTGGCCAGGCGAGCCAGGTAGGCTTTTTGGGAGATGACACCCGAGCGCATCAGCATCAGGTCGTCGTAGTACGACGTGAAGCCTTCAAAGACCCAAAGCAATTGGGTGTGATTTTCGCGCGACAGATCGTAAGGTGCGAACACCGCGGGCTTGATTCGCTTGACGTTCCAGGTGTGGAAGTACTCGTGGCTGACCAGGCCCAGGAAGTTCTCGTAGGCATCGCCGGCGTCGGCGCGTCCGACGGTGGGCAGGTCGAGGCGCGAGGCCATGAGTGCGGTCGATGCGCGATGCTCAAGCCCGCCGTAGCCGTCGCCCACTACCATGGTCATGAATACATAGCGATCGGACGAATCAAGAAACGGCGCCTTCAGGGTGTCGGGCTCGAACAGGGCGATCTGGGCTTCGCATATTTTTTTAACGTCGGCGGTAATGCGCTTTAGGTCAAGGTTGGGCAATACGCCGGTAAACACCAGCTCGTGTTCGGCACCGTGGGCGGTGAAGCGCGCCACCTGAGGCGTGCCCATTTCTACTGGATGGTCGATCAGGGCGTCGTAGTTGGGGGCGCAGTACAGGCCGAAGCCGTGCCGTTTTGCGGCTGCCGCACGGCCCTTTGCAGCCGGAAGGCTGGTGTATACCTTCCAGTTGCGGGCGTGTGCGGGCGGATGCAAGTGCAGCAGGCAGGGCGCTTGTTCGTGGCCGGTGGGCAATAGAAACACGCTGGTGCCGTTGAAGAACGCGTGCGTTTCGTCAAGGTGGGCGCCGCGCACGGAAAGATCCCAGGCATAAACGGTGTACTCAATCTGCAGGGCCCCCGAGCAAGGGTCGCACTGCCAGCTATGGTTGCCGGTTTTTCGCACGGCAACAGGCTTGCTGCCGCTACGCGCGTTGATCGTTTCAATCTGGCGCGAAAAGTCGCGTACCAAATAGCTTCCTGGAATCCAGGCGGGCAGGGTCAGTTCTTGGCCGGCGGGGTTGGGCAGGGCAATGCGCAGTTCAACACGGAAGCGATGCCCGGCAGGGTCGACGGGCGTTAGGCTGTAAAGTATGGGTTCTATTTTCATCCTCTTATATTACTGTGCAGGAGACGGCATGACCGAACCACTGGTAAAGATCGAAACCCACGGAAGGGTGGGTCTTATTACCCTGAATCGACCCAAGGTACTGAACGCGTTGAACAATCAGGTGGTTGACGAGCTGGCGGCGGCCTTGCGGGCGTTTGATGCCGACGACGGCATTGGCGCCATTGTGCTGACCGGTGGCGAAAAGGCCTTTGCTGCCGGTGCCGACATTGCCGCCATGAAAGACTGGTCGTATGCCGACGTCTATAAGCAAGATTATCTGGGGCACAACTGGGAATCGCTGCGTCGCATTCGCAAACCCATTATTGCCGCCGTGTCAGGTTATGCGTTGGGCGGTGGGTGCGAGCTTGCCATGCAGTGCGACTTCATTATCGCTGCCGACAATGCTCGTTTTGGTCAGCCGGAAATCAATCTGGGCATTATTCCGGGTTTTGGCGGCACGCAGCGCCTGCCGCGTGCCGTGGGCAAAGCCAAGGCCATGGACATGGTGCTGACCGCCCGCATGATCAACGCCGAAGAGGCCGAACGTGCGGGCCTGGTGTCGCGGGTGGTGGCGGCCGACCGGTTGCTGGACGAAGCGCTAGAAGTGGCCGGGGTCATTGCTTCAAAGTCGTTGGTGTCTGTCATGATGGCCAAGGAGTGCATCAACCGGGCCTACGAGATGCCGCTTGATCAGGGAATGTTGGCCGAGCGCCGCAATTTCCACGCCTTGTTTTCGACCGAAGACCAGAAAGAGGGCATGGCGGCGTTTATCGAAAAACGCGAGGCAAACTTCAAGCATCGCTGATGCCCGATGCCGAAGTTGCCGCCAAGGGTGTGCTTAATACCCCCCCCAGCCGGCGGCTTCGGTGTTCGCGACGCAGCATCGCGCCGCGTGTCGTGGTCCCGCGTTGCAGTACTCGCTGCCATTGCAAAAGCCATGGCCTGCGCGCCTTTCCAGCATATTTCCCGCCGCAGGCAAGCGATTCGAGCAATGTTCGGGGCAGTGTTGTTTGCCCACCTGACAATTTGCTTACTGACAAAAAATAAAGTTATACTCTACGAGTTTGACGCAACACGCATAAGTGGCCTTTATGGGCAAAACTACTGCCCCGGCGGGCAAAGCCGAACAAGTCGCCATCGTGCTTAGCGACGCTGATCGCGAGCGGCTGCGGTACAAGGCAGGCAAAGGTCTGCTTCATGCCTTGGCAGCGCAGGCCTTTATGGGTTTGCTGGCGGCGTTGGTTTCGTGGCTGGTGGCTGGTGTTGCTGCGGGTGTTTCGGCCCTTATCGGGGCGGGCGCCTACTTTATACCCAATGCGCTTTTTGCCATGCGGCTGCTCATGGGGTTGATAAGCGCCAAGCAGGCCAGTGCGTTCACCTTTTTTGTGGGTGAATTCATCAAGCTGGGTTCGGCGGTGCTGCTTTTGGCATTGGCCGCGTATTTGGGTCACGAGTGGTTGGTATGGCCGGCCCTGGTGTTTGGGTTGGTATGCGTGTTAAAGGGTTATGTGCTGTTGCTGGCGTTTCGCCGCTTGCCGTAACTTGTAGGTCGTAGGGCTAAAAATTTTCGGGCGCGGCGTTTTTTATCGGCGCGTCTTTGTTATCAGTTTACAGGGTAGGGTTCCAATGGCTGCTGCTAGCAACGCGTCATCGCCACAGTCTGAGTATATTCAGCATCACTTGGTTCACTTGAATAGTCTGGGCGAAAAGCAGTCTGCAATCGCCGACTTCAACGTCATCAACTACGACTCGCTCTTCTGGTCCGTTTTCATGGGCCTGATCGTTATATTCGTGTTGTGGCGTGCCGCCAAGTCGGCCACTGCCGGTGTGCCGGGCCGTTTTCAAATGGGTGTTGAAATGCTGGTCGGCATGGTTGCCGACGAGGCCAAGTCCATTATCCCCAGCGAGGCCAGTCGTCGTTTCGTTGCCCCCCTGGCGCTTACCATTTTCCTGTGGGTCGTTCTCATGAACGTCCTCGACCTGGTCCCCGTCGACCTGCTCGGCTGGATCTTCATTCAATTGGGTCTGGCCACCGAACACGGCGACCCTCTTTACTATCACCGCATTCTTCCGACGGCCGACCTGAACGTGCCCATGGGCATGTCCCTGGGTGTGCTTGTTCTTACCATCTGGTACGGCATCAAGATCAAAGGCGGCGGCGGCTTCGTCAAAGGCCTGTTTACCGCCCCCTTCCACGCAAGTGGTCCCGTCGGTCTGTTACTGGTTCCCTTCAATCTGCTTTTGAACCTCATGGAGTACGCCGCCAAAACGGTGTCGCTGGGAATGCGGTTGTTCGGCAACATGTTTGCCGGCGAATTGCTATTCATGCTTATCGCCCTGCTGGGCGGTGCATGGGCCGGATTTAATGGTACAAGCCTTGGCTTGGGTATCGGTCACGTGCTGGCAGGGTCGGTGTGGGCTATTTTCCACATCCTCATCGTCCTGTTGCAGGCTTATATCTTCATGATGCTTTCCCTCGTATATGTGGGTCTGGCTCACGAAGACCATTGATCAAATTCCGGTCCGGGGGTGGTGTTCGTCTCGGCCGGGGCGCAAGGTTTTCTTGCAAAGAAGCTTTCTTTTTTGACTTTTTGATTACCAGGTTTTTAACCAAGGAGTTGTTATGACCAACGTTGCTTTCGTTGCTCTGGCTTGCGGTCTTATTGTTGGATTGGGTGCATTCGGCGCCAGTATCGGTATCGCTCTCATGGGTGGCAAGTACCTCGAAGCTTCGGCTCGTCAGCCCGAGCTGATGAACGCCCTGCAAACCAAGATGTTCCTGCTGGCCGGCCTGATCGACGCGGCGTTCCTGATCGGCGTTGGTATTGCCATGCTGTTCGCCTTCGCCAACCCCTTCGTCGGATAAGCGAAAATCCTGCATTCGGCAGGTAAGCAGTCGTTGCGGTGCCTCGTGTGCGGGGCGCTGACAACGGCTTGGACATAGTGTCAGGCAGCCCGGCTGTGTGGCACAGGTGGTGTTAAAGGGAAACGACCGTGAATTTAAACGCGACTCTCTTTTTTCAGATGATCGTGTTTTTCGTATTGGGCTGGTTTACGATGAAATTCGTATGGCCTCCACTGACGAAAGCAATGGACGATCGCCGTCAGAAGATCGCCGACGGCCTAGCGGCCGCCGACAAGGGCAAGGCCGACCTTGCCCAGGCACAAGCGCGCATCAATGTGATCGAAGCTGCGGCCAAAACTGAAAATCATTCTCGCATGCTCGAGGCCGAGAAGCAGGCCGCCGGCATTATCGACGAGGCTCGCCGCGAAGCCGAGGCCGAGAAGGCTCGTATTCTTGCGCAAGCCAAGCAAGATGCCGCCCAAGAGGTTCAGCGTGCTCGCGACGGTCTTCGTGCCGACGTGGCTGTTCTGGCCGTCAAGGGCGCCGAGCAGATTCTCCAGCGCGAGGTCGATGCGCAAGCACACGCCGAGCTGTTGAACCAGCTCAAGGCACAACTGTAATCATCAGGGCAGGCAATGGCTGAACTATCGACTATCGCAAGACCCTACGCCGAAGCGCTGTTTCAGGCGGCCCAGAGCGAAGGTGCAAATCTGGAGTCCTGGTCCGAGCTGCTTTCCGGGCTCGCCGCATTGACACAGCTACACGACGTACGCGAGGCGCTTACCGATCCGCGCCTGAACAACGCACAACGTTTTGATCTGTTTACAGGGCTGGTCAAAACTCCCGTTTCGGCAACGGCTCGCAACTTCATCGAATTGCTGATCGAGAACGACCGCATGCTGGTTCTGCCCGAAATTGCCCAGCAGTTCGACCTACTGAAGAACAAGCTCGAAGGCACTGCGCTTGCCGAGATCACCAGTGCTTTTGCGTTGTCCGACGCTCAGGTCCAGGATCTCGTCGCCGCTCTCGAGAAGAAATTCGGCCTCAAACTCAAGCCGGTCGTCAGCGTTGACCCCGATCTTATCGGTGGGGTGCGCGTGGTGGTCGGCGACCAAGTACTCGATACTTCTGTGCGGGCCCGGCTGGTCCGCATGCGCGATACGCTGGCCGCCTAAGGCGAGCCGGTCAACAGGATTCCAGGAGTCTGAACATGCAACTTAACCCGTCAGAGATCAGCGAGCTGCTCAAAAGCCGCATCGAAGGCTTGGGCGCGTCTACCGACGTACGTACACAAGGCACGGTCGTTTCCGTGACCGACGGCATTACCCGCATCCACGGCTTGTCAGACGTGATGCAGGGCGAAATGCTTGAATTCCCCAACAACGTATTCGGCCTTGCGCTCAACCTCGAGCGCGATTCCGTCGGCGCCGTTATTTTGGGCGACTACACCGGCGTTTCCGAAGGCGATACGGTTAAAACCACCGGCCGCATTCTGGAAGTGCCCGTGGGTCCCGAGCTTCGCGGTCGCGTTGTCGACGCGCTGGGTGCGCCTATCGACGGCAAAGGCCCGATCAACGCCAAAGAAACCGACATTATCGAAAAAGTCGCTCCTGGTGTTATTGCCCGTCAGTCGGTCGACCAACCGCTGCAAACCGGTACCAAGGCGATCGACTCGATGGTGCCAATCGGCCGTGGTCAGCGCGAGCTTATCATTGGCGATCGTCAAACCGGTAAAACCGCTGTTGCCGTCGACACCATCATCAGCCAGAAAGGCAAGAACGTTACCTGCGTGTACGTCGCTATCGGCCAGAAGGCGTCTACCATCAGCAACGTGGTACGCAAGCTCGAAGAGCACGGCGCCCTCGAGTACACCATTGTGGTCGCTGCCGCAGCGTCCGATTCGGCCGCCATGCAGTATTTGTCGGCCTACTCGGGCTGCACCATGGGCGAGTACTTCCGCGATCGCGGCGAAGACGCCCTTATCGTGTACGACGACCTGACCAAGCAGGCCTGGGCTTATCGTCAAGTGTCGCTGCTGCTGCGCCGTCCTCCCGGCCGTGAAGCCTACCCCGGCGACGTGTTCTACCTGCACTCGCGCCTGCTCGAGCGCGCAGCCCGTGTCAACGCCGACTACGTCGAGAAGTTCACCAACGGCGCCGTCAAGGGCAAAACGGGCTCGCTTACCGCGCTGCCCATCATCGAAACGCAAGCCGGCGACGTGTCCGCTTTCGTTCCGACCAACGTCATTTCCATTACCGATGGTCAGATCTTCCTCGAGTCCGACCTGTTCAACGCTGGTGTGCGTCCCGCCATCAACGCCGGTATTTCGGTGTCGCGTGTGGGTGGCTCGGCTCAGACCAAAGTCATCAAGAAGCTGTCGGGTGGTATTCGTACCGACTTGGCCCAATACCGCGAACTTGCGGCGTTTGCCCAGTTTGCCTCCGACCTCGACGACGCCACCCGCCGTCAGCTCGAGCGCGGCAAACGCGTGGTGGAACTGCTCAAGCAGCCTCAGTATCAGCCCTTGCAGGTCTGGGAGCTTGCTGTCTCGCTGTTCAGCGTCACCAAAGGCTATCTCGACGACCTCGAAGTCGAACAGATTCTGCCTTTCGAGAAAGCGCTGAAAGACTCGCTCAAGTCCAAGAACGAGGCACTGGTGCAGCGTATTGAAGACAAGAAAGAGCTCTCCAAAGAAGACGAGGCCGAGCTCTCGGCAGCCATTGAAGAATTCAAAAAGCACGGTGCTTTTTAAGTTTGACTGGCGAGGTCTTCCGGGGCGTTTGCTCTGGAAGTCCGAAGGTAATGCGAGCCGGCCCATGTGTCGGCTCGCGACAAAGCCCTGACAGGAAGTGCAATGGCCGGAATCAAGGAAATTCGAACCAAGATCAAGAGCGTGCAAAACACGCGCAAGATCACCAAAGCCATGGAGATGGTGGCGGCTTCTAAAATGCGCAAGGCGCAGGAAAGAATGCGTGCCGGCCGTCCCTATGCAACCAAGGTGCGCGATATTGCGGCTCACCTCATGCAGGCTCATCCCGACTATCACCATGCATACATGGTCGAGCGCAAAGAGATCAAAGCGGTCGGGGTCGTGCTTATCACTACCGATAAGGGTCTGTGTGGCGGCCTGAACACCAACATCACGCGTCTTGCGCTGTCTCGCCTCAAAGAGTTCGAGCAGCAAGGCATCAAGGTGCAGGCTACGGCGCTGGGCAACAAGGGTCTGAGCTTTCTTACCCGCATCGGCGCCGACCTGGTCTCGCAAGAGGTTCAGCTGGGCGACACACCCAACCTCGAACGCCTTATCGGCGCCATCAAGGTCCAGCTCGACGATTTCGTCGACGGCAAGATCGACGCGGTGTATTTGGCCACCAACCGTTTCGTCAACACCATGAAGCAAGACCCCAGCTTCATTCGCCTGTTGCCCTTGCCTAGCGGCCTGAAAGACCCCTTCCAGTCCGACAGCGGGCAAGTCGAAGGCGAAAGCCGCGCCAAGTCGCAGTACGGATGGGACTACATCTACGAGCCCGACGCAAAGTCTGTTATTGACGACCTGCTGTTGCGCTACGTCGAGGGTTTGGTGTATCAGGCCGTGGCAGAGAACATGGCGTCCGAGCAGTCGGCACGCATGGTGGCCATGAAGGCCGCTTCGGACAACGCCAAAAAGATCATCGGCGATCTTGAACTGGTCTACAACAAGACCCGTCAGGCTGCCATTACCAAAGAAATTTCAGAAATCGTCGGGGGCGCTGCCGCTGTCTAAACATAGACAGAAAGGCATCCCGTCAAGATATTTAGCAAGGACTAAACATGAGCAACGGTACCATCGTTCAGTGCATCGGCGCCGTGGTGGATATTCAGTTCCCCCGCGACAACATCCCCAACATCTACGACGCGCTCAAGCTATCGACGACAGCTCGAAGTTTGCCGAAGCCGGCATCACCTTCGAAGTGCAGCAACAGCTTGGCGACGGCATTGTCCGTACCATTGCCATGGGTTCCTCCGACGGTCTGCGTCGCGGCATGGCCGTGGCTAACACCGGCGCTCCCATTTCGGTGCCGGTGGGTGTTGGCACCCTGGGCCGCATCATGGACGTGCTCGGTCGCCCCATCGACGAGCGCGGCCCCATCCAGAGCGACGAAGTTCGTGCCATTCACCAAGATGCGCCCAAGTTCGACGAGCTTTCGCCTTCGGTCGAATTGCTCGAGACCGGCATCAAGGTCATTGACCTGGTCTGCCCGTTCGCCAAAGGCGGTAAGGTTGGCCTCTTCGGCGGCGCCGGCGTGGGTAAAACGGTCAACATGCTCGAACTCATCAACAACATCGCCAAGGCCCACAGCGGTCTGTCGGTGTTTGCAGGGGTGGGCGAGCGTACCCGTGAAGGTAACGACTTCTACCACGAAATGGCCGAAGCCGGTGTTATTCAGCTCGACAACCTGCCCGAATCGAAAGTGGCCATGGTGTTCGGCCAGATGAACGAACCTCCCGGCAACCGTCTGCGTGTGGCACTTTCGGGCCTGACCATGGCCGAGAAGTTCCGCGACGAAGGCCGCGACATCCTGTTCTTCGTTGATAACATCTACCGCTATACGCTGGCCGGTACGGAAGTGTCCGCACTGCTGGGCCGTATGCCTTCGGCGGTGGGTTACCAGCCCACGCTGGCCGAAGAAATGGGCAAGCTGCAAGAGCGCATTACTTCCACAAAGACTGGTTCCATTACGTCGATTCAGGCCGTTTACGTTCCTGCCGACGACTTGACCGACCCGTCGCCTGCCACCACTTTCCAGCACTTGGACTCGACCGTCGTGCTGTCGCGTGACATCGCCGCCCTGGGTATCTACCCGGCCGTCGATCCGCTCGACTCCACCAGCCGTCAGCTCGACCCGCAAGTTGTGGGCGAAGAGCACTACGCCGTGGCCCGTGGCGTGCAGCAAACCCTGCAGCGCTACAAAGAGCTGCGCGACATTATCGCCATTTTGGGCATGGACGAACTTTCGCCCGAAGACAAACAGGCGGTCGCTCGTGCTCGCAAGATCCAGCGCTTCCTGTCCCAGCCGTTCCACGTGGCCGAAGTGTTTACCGGTTCGCCCGGCAAGTACGTGCCGCTGTCCGAAACGCTGCGTGGCTTCAAGATGATCGTCGACGGCGAGTGCGATGCACTGCCCGAGCAGGCCTTCTACATGGTCGGCTCCATCGACGAAGCCTTCGAGAAAGCCAAGTCACTCTAATAGGGATCAGTTATGGCCAACCTGCATGTTGACGTCGTCAGCGCCGAAGAGTCGATTTTCTCCGGAGAAGCGAAATTCGTCGTGCTGCCTGGCGAGTCGGGCGAGCTGGGCATCTTGCCCGGCCATACGCCGCTTATTTCACGCATTCGGCCGGGCACCGTTAAGATTGCGCTAGCCGATAGCGGTGAAGAAGTCAGCGTGTTCGTCGCCGGAGGCATCCTCGAGGTGCAGCCGGGTGGCGTAACCGTATTGTCCGACACGGCCATCCGCGCCGAAGACCTGGACGAAGCCAAGGCTCTTCAGGCGCGCGAGCGCGCTGAAGAAGCCCTGCGCAACGCCAAAGACAAGCAAGATATCGCCGTGGTCGAGGCCGAACTTGCCATGTTGGCGGCTCAGGTCGCTGCGGCTCGCAAGCTGACAAAATTGCGTCGCTAGTTGTATCGTCAGGGCCGTGGCATCGCCTGCGGCCCTGATGCTTTCTCCTCCCCCTGCATAGTGTGCCCGCATCGGCACCGCGTTCGTGCCCTGTTGCGGCCTATCGCCGCCCGCCCTTTGAGCCTGGCTCTGCACGTTTGACTTCCACCCCGTTTTGTCAGGTTGCCTGGCTCCATCCACGCTTGGATCAGTTCGGGCACTCGTCAGGCCAGGGCATAGTATCGTCGGCTTGTCCAGCCTCGTTTAAGTACTTCCCGAGTCAATGGTAATGCCCATTGTTGAGCACTTTCAGCATGCTTAAGCTGTCCCCACTTTATCGTCCAGAGCGTCACAAGAAGGGGGTAACCATGAGGGAACGACTCGATTGCGCCATGATCTCTACCGACTGCACCTACGAATGGATGAGCCCTTGGTCCGGTCGGCATTGGGCGGGCAAGCTTTATTTTCATAGCCCAATTCCCAGTATCGACGCCGGCCGTGCCGCCGCCAGCCAATACCTGGTCGACAGCGCCATGCTGCTCAGGCGTTACGATGTGTGCCTGATACCCGTCAGCGAGACCAACCTTGGGTGGGCGCGTACCAGCTTGCTGGCGGCTCGGGGGCGCCTTAACACCCCGGTGGTCGCGTTGGTGGGCAAGCTCAAGGCTGCGGCCCTTAACGACCTATATGAACTTGGCCTTAACGATTTCATCCGCGAACCACTGTGCCCTGAAGAGCTTCGGGTACGCATAGAACGCCTGCTCGATGAGCGACGGCTGCCCTTGCGTCAAGCCGGCGGGGCGGCAATGCCTTTTCCTGCCGTGGCTGAAACCGCCGGCACGTATCGCACAGCCCAAGCGCAGGGCGGCTTCGAGGAAAGCGCGTTGTGCTCGTCTATACTTGAGCGTACCGGGCTCGAGCTTGACGCTTATGCCGCCGCAACGGCGTCGCGCAGCGCAACCTCACGCGAGTCGTTTCGAGCCGCCAAAAGCAAGATCATCGAGCGCTTCGAAACCGCATACATCAAGGCGGCCCTGGGGCGGCATTCGGGCAATATTGCCATGGCTGCCCGCTCAGCCCAAAAGCATCGTCGCGCGTTCTGGGCCCTAATGCGCAAGTACGATATTGACGCCGCTCCGTATCGGTCCGAGTCGCCCCCTAAACCATTTGCCGACGGGTAAAATGACCCGCATATTTTTTCAAGGATAGCCGTGTCGTCCCCCACTTTAAAAAACGATGTCTTTCTGCGTGCGCTAATGCGCGAGCCTGTGCCTTACACGCCGTTATGGCTTATGCGCCAGGCCGGACGCTACCTGCCCGAATACAACGAAACCCGCGCAAAAGCCGGTTCGTTTCTGAAGCTGGCGCAGAACCCCGAATACGCGTGCGAGGTTACGCTGCAGCCCCTGCGTCGTTTCGACCTTGACGCGTCGATTTTGTTCTCTGACATTCTTACCATTCCTCATGCCATGGGCCTGGGGCTTGATTTCGTCCATGGCGAAGGCCCCAAGTTTTCGCGGCCAGTGCGAACCGAGCAAGACGTCGCCAACCTGGCCGTGCCCGACATGGCCGAGCTTCAGTATGTATTTGATGCCGTATCACTTATCCGTAAAGAGCTCGACGGTAAAGTGCCGCTTATCGGCTTTGCGGGTAGCCCCTGGACCATCGGTTGCTATATGGTCGAAGGCCAGGGCTCCAGCGATTACCGTCTGATCAAGACCATGCTGTATTCGCGCCCCGATCTTCTGCACCATATGCTTAACATCAACGCGCAGGCCACCATCCGTTACCTTAATGCGCAGATACAGGCCGGCGCGCAAGCCGTCATGATCTTCGACAGCTGGGGCGGCGTACTGCCCGACACCCTGTTCCAGCAATTTTCGCTGGCGTACACAAAGCAAGTGGTGCAAGGCCTGACACGCGAGCACCAGGGCCGTCAGGTGCCGGTAATCGTGTTTACCAAGGGCGGGGGCCTCTGGCTCGAAGACATCGCCGCCTGTGGCTGTAACGCCGTCGGCCTCGACTGGACAGTCAGTCTGGCTCAGGCGCGCCGCCGCACGCAAGACAAGGTTGCCTTGCAGGGCAATATCGACCCCATGGCCTTGTTCGGTGGCGAGGCGGCCATTCGAACCGAAGCGCGTCGGGTCATCGACGATTTCGGCACCGTCGGCCAAGGCGGACACGTCTTTAATCTGGGTCACGGAATCTCGCAATTTACGCCGCCCGAGGCGGTGGCCACGCTGGTTGACGAGGTTCATGCATATAGCCGTTCGAAGCATTGACTTTTTGCATTGAACAATTGCCAAGCGCCCGTAACCACGGGCGCTTGGCCTAAGTTGTACACAAGTTATATGGCTTTGCAGCAAAGGGCGCCATAGTTAAGATACAGTCTTCATGCTCTTCGTATCTTATTGTTTTTAAAAGGTAATTCCGCTGTTTTCTGGCGCGATCCGCCCATTGCATGTACTGCCTCATTGACTTTTCCCAAGTTGTGGGTCTGCTTCTCCCCAAAGTTATCCACAGCCTTGTATCCGCCAAACGGCTAATGCCCGGCCCTGAATCGTTTGCGCGCAACACATAACAAATTACTTTAAGTATTAATGACCTCAACCCCGCCTACTGTGTCACCAGAGCCGTTCCGCAGTCAGGGCGGCTCCGAGCGATTTTGGCTGCGGGTTGCCCTTGATGTGCCCTTGCCGGGTTTATTCGATTACTACGCCAATCATCCGGTACAGGTGGGGGTCAGGGTCATTGTTCCGTTTGGTCGCCGAACTTTAATCGGTGTCGTCGCCCAGGTGGCTGAAAGCCCGTCGTTTGCAGCCGAGTCGGTCAAACAGGTCGAGCAAGTGCTCGACGACCTG
This sequence comes from Pusillimonas sp., assembly GCF_035515275.1. Taxonomy (GTDB): domain Bacteria; phylum Pseudomonadota; class Gammaproteobacteria; order Burkholderiales; family Burkholderiaceae_B; genus Pusillimonas. Next base: position 1,028 of record NZ_DATJBQ010000069.1, on the reverse strand, counting down.
CCCCCTATGCCTGAAGACTGGATGCGGCTTGCCCGATTCGCGGCACAATACTATCAGCGCCCTTTGGGTGAAGTTCTGCTGCCAACGTTGCCTGCGGGTTTGCGCAAGGTGGCGGCCTATCAGGGCAAGCGCTCGGCAGGCGGGCCCGTCATGCGCAGCGACGCCCGCCGCAGCGCTGCAGCCAGGGCCGTGCCGGCCACGCCTGCACCGGTCTTGAACGCCGACCAAGAAACGGCCGCCCAAGCTATTTGCCATTTAAGCGGATACAAAACCGTTTTGCTGCATGGTGTAACCGGAAGCGGCAAGACCGAGGTCTACCTGCGCGCCGCACAGCACGCCTTGGCCAACGGCAGGCAGGTGCTATTCATGGTGCCTGAAATCAACCTTACGCCGCAGTTGGAAAGGTCGTTGCGATCACGCCTGGCCGCTATTGCCGAGCCCGAAGCATTGGCCGTGCTGCATAGCGGCCTGGCTGATGGCGAGCGCTTGCGCGCCTGGTTGCGTGTGCAGCGGGGCCAGGCCCGGATACTGCTTGGAACCCGGCTGTCCATATTCACGCCCATGCCCGACCTGGGTCTGATCATTGTCGACGAAGAGCACGACACCTCGTACAAGCAGCAAGACGGTTTGCGTTACTCGGCACGCGATCTGGCTGTGTGGCGCGCCCACGATCTTGATATTCCCGTGGTGTTGGGCTCGGCCACGCCGTCGCTTGAGTCATGGCAGCACGCCCAGAATGGCAACTATCTGAAGCTGGGCCTGCCGGCACGGGCGCGCGACACCGAGTTGCCGGTCATTCGCCTGGTCGATACACGGCGGCTTGCGATGCAAGAGGGTTTGTCGCCCCATCTACTTACTGCCATGCAAGAGCGTTTGGCGCGTGGCGAGCAGTGTCTGGTGTTCTTGAACCGGCGCGGCTATGCGCCGGTGCTTACTTGCTCTTCTTGCGGATGGGTCAGCCAGTGCACGCGCTGCACCGCCTATACCGTGCTGCATCGAGCCGGAGCGGGGCGAAACAACCTGCATTG
>NZ_DATJBQ010000068.1:0-17322 GCF_035515275.1 Pusillimonas sp. | reverse complement strand
CACCGCTGGCATCCATCCTTATCTACCTGCTCATGGCCGGAGTCTTGTTCTTCAAGCCCGAAGGCCTTTTTCCTGCCCGTAGCTAAGGAGCACAATTCATGCAAAGCACCCTGCACCATCGTCTTTCGGCAGGCTGGATCGCCGTCTTGCTGCTCGCGCTCGTTGCGTTTCCCTACGTCGCCACCTTGCTGGGCCAAGAGTTCTACATCAGCTTCGGGTCGCGCCTGATCATTTTTGCTCTGGTGGCTTCCAGCCTGAACCTCATACTGGGTTTTGGGGGCATGGTCAGTCTGGGCCACGCCGCCTACTTCGGTGCCGGCGCCTATGTGGTGGCCATTCTCATGTACCACGACATCGCCTCGGCCTGGATCAGCTGGCCCACCGCCGTGCTGGTGGGTACCGTGCTTGCGTTTCTTATCGGGCTGGTCTGCCTGCGTACGCGCGGAGTGTATTTTATTATGATCACCCTCGCCTTCGCACAAATGACCTACTACATCTTTGTCTCGCTTCGCAGTTATGGCGGCGACGATGGACTGGCATTGATGCGGCGCTCGACACTGGGGGTCGACCTTGGCTCAGACACGGTTTTTTATTATGTATCGCTGGGCCTGACTGCTGCTGTGCTCTGGCTGATGCACCGGCTGCTCAATGCGCGTTTCGGACGGGTTCTGCAAGGCATACGCGAAAACGAAACCCGCATGCGGGCCATCGGCTATCCGGTGTTTCAGTACAAGCTTGCGGCATTTGTCATTGCGGGCGCCGTCGCTGCGCTAGGGGGCGCCCTGTTCGCCAATCAGAACTACATGGCCAGCCCCAGCCAGTTGCACTGGATGCAGTCGGGAACGCTGATGGTCATGGTTCTGGTAGGTGGGCTGGGCTACTTCTTTGGCGGGGTCATCGGTGCGGTAACGTTGTTGGTGCTTGAAGAGGTTCTTATGGCCTATACCACTCATTGGGCGCTCATATTGGGCTTCATACTGTTGGCGATCGTGCTGTTCATGCCAAACGGCCTGGCCAGCCTTCGGCTGCAGCGTTGGGCCAGGCCCCGCTCCGGAGGCCACTCATGACCCCCATGCTCGAGCTCAAAGGCATTGTGCGTCGCTACGGCGGCATCGTCGCCACCGACCATCTCAATCTGTCGATAGCCGGCGGCGAAACCCATGCCGTCATCGGCCCCAACGGGGCGGGCAAGACCACACTTATTCATCAGATCTCCGGAGAGCTCAGCCCTAACGAAGGCAGCATGGTGTTCAATGGTCACGACATTACCCATCTGCCCATGCATAAGCGTGTCGGGCTGGGCCTGGCGCGCTCCTACCAGATCACCAACATTTTTCGAAATTGCTCGGTGCTCGACAATCTGGCTTTGGCCGTCCAGGCACGCAGCGGATCCAGCATGCGGTTCTGGCGCCCCGCCATCAACGACGATCAGGTCTTCGACCAGGCACGCGAGCTGGCCGAAAAAATCGGCCTGGCACAACGACTGGACGCCATGGCGGCCAGCCTGGCCCACGGTGAACAACGGCTGCTCGAAGTCGGCCTGGCTCTGGCCACCCAACCGCGCATGTTGCTGCTTGATGAACCCATGGCGGGTATGGGGCCCAAAGAATCGCGCAGCCTGCTGCCCCTTATCCAGTCATTGGGCAACGAGCTCACCGTGCTGTTGGTGGAGCACGATATGGAAACCGTCTTTCAGCTTGCCGACCGCATTTCGGTCTTGGTCTCGGGCCGCATCATCGCAACAGGCTCACCCGACGAAATCCGCGGCAACGCCGAAGTGCGCAAAGCCTATCTGGGCGACGAGGTCAGCGTATGAACCCCTTACTCGAAGTTAAGGCCATTGAAACTGCTTACGGCAGCAGCAAGGTGTTGTTCGGCATCGACCTTGCCATCGAGGCCGGCCAAACCGCCACCTTGCTGGGGCGCAACGGCATGGGCAAGACGACCACCGTCCGTTCGGTGCTGGGCTTAACCCGTATCCACGGTGGCAGCATACGTTTTCAGGGTCACGAAATCGGCGCCTGGACCGCCGACCGCATCGCCCGCTTGGGCGTGGCCGTCGTGCCCGAGGGCCGCCACATTTTTCCCAATCTGTCCGTGCGCGAAAACCTGGTGGCCTTTGCCTGCAATCGCAGCCGGGCTGCGCAACCCTGGACGCTGGAACGCATCTACGCTTTGTTTCCGCGTCTGCTCGAACGTGCCAACAACATGGGCAATCAGTTGTCGGGGGGCGAGCAACAAATGCTTGCCATTGGCCGCGCGCTCATGACCAACCCGAAACTGCTCATTCTTGACGAAGCCACCGAAGGCCTGGCCCCGCTCATTCGCGAGGAAATCTGGCAGTGTCTGGCCCAATTGCGCGCCTTGGGGCAAACCACATTAATTATCGACAAGTACGTACAACGCCTTATCGAACTGGCCGATCGGCACACCATTATTGAACGCGGACAGGTGGTCTGGACCGGCGACTCTGACGCGCTGCGCCAATCGCCCGATATCTGGGAACGCTATATCGGGGTTTGAGCCACGGCGCACGTGTCAGTCTTGCAGGGTTTCTAAAGGGGTTTGCCCGTAGCGCTGGCGGTAGCGGGTACAGAACCTGCCCAAATGGCCAAACCCCCAGCGCAAGGCTACGTCGGTAACGCGCGTGCCCGGTGCGGCACCCAGCAGCTCGGCGTGCGCCTGCTCCATACGCTGCTCACGCACGTAAGCCATGGGCGACTGCCCGTATTGCTCTTTGAACGCAGCGCACAGGCTGCGCACGCTGGTTCCGCTCGCCTGGGCGATGCTGCCCAGGTCGAGCGCATCTTGCAAATGTGCGTGAATGAATTCTTGCGCCAGGCGTACGTTGCGTCGCGCACCTGTCGAGCGGCGACGCAACAGCTCGGTGTAATTATGCGGATGGCACAACAAAAGATGCTGGATAAGGATTTCTTCTTGTGCACGTACCCACTGAGCCGGGGGTGGGCTGCCCGCTGCCTGAAACCCGCACAGTAGTGAACTGACCTGATGCTGCCACGACTGCCCCTGGGCGGTGTCCAGGGCAAAACGCGGGCTGAACTCGACCGCCCGCCCGATTTGAGCACCCAGCAACCTGCTGCACGATTCTTCAACACGCTCGCGGGGGATCTTCAGTAGAAGTTGCTCGCAACCCTCGTTCCAGTCGAGAACCAGAGGCAGCGTGGGCGAAATGACAACCCCAGTACGGGAATCAGCCGCAACTGCCGTTCGACCCACCGTGATGCATGCCGCGCCGGTCAGAGGCACCTGAATCAGCAGGAAACGTCGCAGCTCGCCGGGCGCAATATGCACGGCCGCCCCATAGCGCAGCAAAAACAACGAAACCTCGCCCAACTGAAGATGACGCAGGAATGAATCGACCTTGCCCGAGCGCCAGACCAGGTCGTGCTCTTTGAGCGCCCCAGTAGTGGCCACCTTGGCCTCTTGCGGATCACGCGAGGCGAACAGCGCCGGCGCATCGTACAGCGGGGCCAGGCCCCTTCTAAACCACGGTTCCATCGTACAGCCCCTTGAAAGGTTCACGGCGATAGCGGACAACCGGCAAATGTTGCACGAGCTGGCTTTAAATTGCCAGAAAAGGATAGCCTCGCACAATGATCGCCAACATCATAATAAGACCGCATAAGAAAGGAGACAAACATGAATAAAACCAGCCTGAAGCTGGGGCCGCTTGCTGCGGCCCTATGCGCCGCCGCCCTAAGCATGGCGCCCGCCCATGCCGCCGACTCGATAAAAGTGGGGTTTTTGTCCACCTTGTCCGGTCCAGGCGGTGCCCTGGGCATCGACATCCGTGACGGATTCCAGCTAGCCCTGAAACACGCGGGAGGCAAACTGGGCGGCCTCGATACCGAGGTCATTGTTGTCGACGACCAGCAAAAGGCCGACGTCGGCCGCCAAGCGACCGATCGCCTGATCAAGCGCGATCACGTCGATGTCATGACGGGCATGGTGTTCTCTAATGTGCTGCTGCCGCTGATGCCCAGCATTGTGGGCAGCGACACCATTTATCTGTCGACCAACACCGGCCCGGCCGATTACGCCGGCGCAGACTGTAACCCGAATTTTTTCGTGGTGTCCTGGCAAAACGAAGACATTCCCGCTGCCATGGGTAAATATGTTACCGAGCAAAAGCATGACAGCGTCTTTTTAATAGCCCCCAACTACCCGGGCGGACGCGAATCCATCGGTGGTTTCAAGCGCCTGTACAAGGGCAAGATCGCCGACGAGGTTTACGTCAAGCTGGGCCAGCTCGACTTCTCGGCTGAATTGGCTCAGGCTCGCGCCTCAAAGGCCGACTCAGTCTTCTTTTTCTTGCCCGGCGGCATGGGCATCAGCTTCATCAAGCAACTTGAAAGCTCGGGCCTTTCAAAGAACATGAAAATCTACATGCCCGGGTTCTCGGGCGACCAGGACACCATCAAGGCGGTGGGCGATCCCATGCTGGGCACGTTCAACTCGTCCCAATGGTCGCCCGACCTTGACAACGCCCAGAACCAAAAGTTTGTCGCCGACTTCGAAAAAGAATACGGCCGTATTCCCACGCTGTATGCCTCTCAGGGTTACGACGCCGCCATGCTGCTTAACGCTGCAGTGCAAGACGTTAAAGGCAAGATCGAAGACAAGAACGCCTTTCGCCAGGCAATCAAGGCCGCCAACTTCAAATCGGTACGGGGCGACTTCAAGTTCAACACCAACCAGTACCCCATTCAAGACTACTACCTTCGCGAAGTGGTCAAGGACGACCAGGGGCGCATCACCAACAAGGTCGTCAGCACCATTCTAGAGGACTACCACGACCCATTCGCCGCCGAATGCAAAATGGGCCAGTCATAGCAGGAGCAACCATGTCTTACAGCAACGAACACATTGAGGGGCTGGTACGGCCCGACAGCGTGCATAAATCGGTTTACACCGACCCCGAGCTGTTTCAGCTTGAAATGCGACGCATCTACGGCCAGGCCTGGATATACGCAGGGCACGAAAGCCAGGTACCGCAGGTAGGCGATTACCACACCACCCGCATCGGCGACCAGGATGTGATCATGGTGCGCGGTACCGACAACAAGGTTCATGTGCTGTATAACCGCTGTCCGCACAAGGGGGCCATGCTGGTCGCGCGTGGCGACGGCAACGTCGGCAAGTTTTTTCGTTGCCCCTACCACGCATGGACCTTCAAGCTTGATGGCAGCCATCTGGCCGCGCCGATGCGGCGCGGCTTCGAAGGCACTTCGTTTGACCCGGCCTCGCCAGAGTTCTCGATGCGGCCACTGGCCCGCGTCGAGAGCTATCGCGGCTTCGTGTTTGCCAGCCAGGCAGCCAAGGGCCCGCCACTGGAGCAGTTTCTGGGTGGCGTACGCTCGTCCATCGACAACCTGTGCGATCGCTCCCCCGAGGGCGAGGTCGAGGTGGCGGGCGGCGTGTTCAAGGTGATGCAGCCTTCCAACTGGAAGGTCTTCTACGAGAACCTGCACGACACCATGCACGCCAACGTTACACACGAGTCTTCATACAGTTCGGCACGCAAGCAGGCCGAATCCATTGGTCATATGCCTTTAGAGCTGCATATCATGGACGGCAACGGCGAACCCTACGATTTCTGGGAGAAACTTTCATTAATGGCGTTTGACTACGGCCACGGCTATATGGAGGGCATCTTCAATCCGGGCGCCATCGAAACCGACCCCATCACGCGTTCACATTTTGAAGCGCTCGAGGCCGCCTACGGCCGCGAACGGGCAATGGCAATACTGGGCGAGAACCGCCACAACACCATTATCTACGGTAGCGGATCGCCACACACCGTGTTCCAGCAATTCAGGGTGATACGGCCCATTGCGGTCGATCGCACCCTGGTCGAGATCCAGACCTTCAGGCTCAAAGGAGCGCCCGAAGCGATATTCAAGCGAGGCCTGATGTACGCCAACCTGATCAACTCGCCGTCATCAAACGTCATGCCGGACGATATTGAACTGTACGGGCGATGCCAGCAAGGCAATCAGACCGACGGCGGCGAGTGGGTCAGCCAGCACCGCTATGCCGGCACCGACCAAGCTATAGAAGGCGGCATGACATCTATCAACGGCACCAGCGAGCTGCCCATGCGCAACCAGTTCAACGCATGGAAAAAATACATGCTGGGCGAAATGTAAATTTGCCTTCAAAGACCTGGCACCTCGCACTGCCCCCGTCCGAGACCAACCCAAGCTGACAACATTCGGGCCTGTATCAAAGCCGATTGTTTCGCTACGGAGTATCCAATATGTTATTTGACATCGACTTCGACGTATCCACGACCAAGAGCAAAGACGTCACGGTTCCGCTGGAAACCTACCACGGGGTCCAGCAGTTCATCTATCGCGAAGCGCGCCTGCTTGACGAACGCCAATGGCAGCCCTGGCTTGACCTTTGGACCGACGACGGCATGTACTGGATTCCGCAGCAGCAAGGCCAGACCAGCCCCTACGACCACATATCGCTATGTTGGGAAAACGCCATGCTGCGCGAGTTGCGCCTGCGCACGCTCGACAATCCGCGCAACTGGGCGCAACAGCCCAAAACCCATGCCACACGCGTTGTCGGTAACGTCATGATCGACGGCGCCGATGGCGACGGCTGTCTTATCGTGCGTTCTGCCTTTCACATGACCGAGTGGCGCAAAGACACTTTGCGCCATATGGCGGGCAACTACATTCACAAGCTGGTTGCGCACGAAGACAGCTGGCGCATACGCCTCAAGCAGGTAAACCTCGTCAATTGCGACGCCGTCCACGGCGCCATCCAAGTCTACCTATGACAGCACAAACCGCCCTGCTTGCGCTTCATTACCAGAACGACGTTTTACATTCAAAAGGCAAGATCCGCGTGGGCATCGCGGCAGACAGCCCCGAACGCGGACGCCTGATCGCTGCGGGCGAGGCCTTGCTTGGCTTTGCCCGTGCCCGTTCCATGCCCGTTGTTCATGTGCGCGTGGCGTACCGCCCCGACGGCGCCGACATCATCACTAACGCGCCCATATTCCGCAACGTGGCCAAGATCGGCGCGGTCCAGGAAGGTAGTTGGGGGGCCCAGTTTTACGACAGCCTTGCGCCGGTTCCAGACAGCACGCGCGAGTTCGTGGTCAAACACAGTCGCATCAACGCCTTCTTTGGCTCCCAACTCGAAGAAGTGCTGCGTGTACTGGGCGTATCACAGTTGCTTGTCGCCGGCGTAGCCACCCATTCAGTCGTTGAAAGCACGGTACGCCACGCCGTGGACATGGGCTTCGAGGTATCTGTCGCAGCCGATGCCTGCTCGGCGGCCGACCCCGCCGTGCACCGCGCCGCACTCCAGAGCATGAGCGTTATTGCACAGATACTGGACACCACAGCGCTTGAGCAGGCTTATCCTTTGTACGGATGATTAACTACATGGCCTCATTTTCTCCCCTGGTTGATCTGACCGAAAAAACCGCCATCGTGACGGGCAGCACCCAAGGATTGGGTGCTGATATTGCTCGGGTTTTATCGCATTGCGGCGCATCGGTTGTGGTGGTGGGCCGCAATGCCGACCAAGGCATAGCGCTGGCCGACACACTGAACCAAGAAGGTGGAAGCGCCCTGTACTGCCAAACCGATATTCAACAAGACAACGACATTGACCGCTGCATCGAGCAGACCCTGGCCCGCTTCGACCACCTGGATATTCTGGTCAATAACGCGTGCATCTACGAAGACGAAGGGTTGGAGTCAACACGCGAGCAATGGCATCGCACCCTGGGCGTCAACCTGGTGTCGGCGGCCATATTCGCCCAAAAAGCCGCTGTCCACATGAAGGCCGGCAACGTCATCATTAACATGGGCAGTACGGGCGGCAAGTTTGGCGCGGCCGGCCGCGCCTTGTACCCCGCCTCGAAGGCCGCCATGCTGCAATTCACCAAGAACCTTGCAGTTACCCTTGCACCCAAGGGCATCCGGGCAGTGGCCGTTTCCCCTGCCTGGACCTGGTCACCTTCGGTCGAGCGCTTAAGCAAAGGCAGCCGCCCTGACGCCGACCGGGTGGCTGCAGCCATGCACCCACTGGGCCGCGTCGGCAACGGCGCCGAAGTCGGCAATGCCGTCGCCTTTCTGGCCAGCGACGCCGCCTCGTGGATCACCGGTGTCGATATCCCGGTCGACGGCGGGTTCTCGGTGCTGGGGCCGGACCAAGGGGTGTCTCCGAGGCAGTGGTTCGACACCATTTTAAAGAATTAGCCTGGCCCCCAAAGCAAAACGACCCAGCACAGTCGTTGCCTCAGATATCGGGACACGCCGGCAGCCCTTAAAATAAACCTGCGTTGCCCGCTTGACCGCCCACTGTTAAAGTAGACAATCGGCATCGGCCCGAGCGCGGCTTTCTGGTCATACGCACTTTGTACTACCAGATAGGCATATACGGCTCTGGCCTGATAGTTCGCTGTGCGTTCCAGCGTGTTGCTTTTTGCATGTAGGCATCATGAATTCGCTCCATTCTTTTCAAGCTCGCTCCATCACCGGCGAAACCATTGACCTTTCCGAATACAAGGGCAAGGTGGCGCTGGTTGTCAATGTCGCCTCAAAGTGCGGCTACACCCCACAATACGAAGGCCTCGAAGCCCTGTATCAAGACTACAAAGAGCGCGGGTTTTCCGTGTTGGCGTTTCCGTGCAACCAGTTTGGCAACCAAGAGCCAGGCAATAGCGTCGACATTCTTACTTTCTGCGCTACGGTGTATAAGGCCAGCTTCCCGTTGTTTGAAAAAATCGACGTAAACGGCCCGCACGCACACCCGGTGTACAACTGGCTCAAAGATGAAAAGGCCGGAGTACTGGGTACCAAGGCCATCAAATGGAACTTCACGAAATTTTTAGTCGGCCGTGACGGGCAGGTAATACAGCGCTACGGGTCATCGACCACCCCCGACGAATTGCGCGCCGACATCGAAAAAGCGCTTGCTCAAGGAACCTCATGATCGACCTGTACTACTGGACCACACCCAACGGACACAAAATAACGATGTTCCTTGAAGAGGCCGAGCTGCCTTACAAGGTGCTGCCCATTAATATCGGCAAAGGCGAACAGTTTCAGCCTCAGTTTCTTGAAATCTCGCCCAACAATCGTATTCCGGCCATGGTCGACCACGCCCCGGCCGACGGCGGCGAGCCCATCTCGGTGTTCGAATCGGGTGCCATGCTGGTTTATCTGGCCGAAAAAACCGGCCGTTTTCTGCCTGCCGATGTACGCGGCCGAAACCAGGTCATGCAGTGGCTGTTCTGGCAAATGGCGGGCTTAGGCCCCATGGCCGGCCAAAACCACCATTTTGGTACGTACGCGCCCGAAAAAATTCAGTATGCCATCGACCGCTACGTGGGCGAAACCGGGCGTCTTTACGGCGTACTGAACAAACGTCTGGCCCAGCATGAATTCATTGCCGACCAATACTCCATCGCCGACATGGCCTGCTACCCCTGGATCGTGTCTCATGAAAGACAAAACCAGAACCTGAACGATTTTCCCCACCTGAAGCGCTGGTTCGACACCATTGCCAAACGGCCGGCCACCATCCGCGCCTACGATGTGGCCAAAACGGTAAATAGCCAACCCACGGTACACGACGACGAAGCGCGCAAGATTCTGTTCGGACAAAACGCGCAGACAGTACGTTAACACCTTGCCCCCCCGCACCCCATGACCCCCATTCCATCACGTCCGTGGCTACGAACAGCCATGGCAACCGCATGCACCCTGGTTCTTGCCGCCTGTGCCAGCGGCCCGCGCGACAACATCACGCTGGTTCCGGCCGACAAGATCGAACAAGAAAGCCGAAAAGACGGCCTGTTTACGCAACCGCTTAAATACAAGTTAAGCAAGCCAGGCTGCAAGGGCGAATGCCCACAAATCGAAGTGGATTCTTTGGTGTTTCCGGGGGTGGCCATACTGACCCAACTGGTCGACCATGCCCTGGCAACCATGACAGGCGTCAGCGCCGACCATCCACAGCCGTATGCCACGATAAAAGAGTACCAAGACTATTTCTGGCAAACCGCCGCTGCGCGCGACTCGACCATATTTACAGCCGACGCGCGCTATCGCAGCCGCAACCTGACCGTCATCGAGCTCAACACCTGGCAGTATTACACCGGTGCGGCACACGGCATTGCGGCTACCCAGTTTCTGAATTGGGACAACAGCGCCGGCAAGGTGCTGGGCACGGCCGATATTCTTCAACCGGGCGCCCACGATCGCTATGTCCAGGCCCTGCGCGACGCGCACGGACGCTGGTTGGCCGAGCACCCCGACGCACAACAGGACCCTGCCAATTTCAACCGGTTATGGCCGTTTCAACCCAGCGAAAACTTTGCGCTTACCGATGCGGGCCTGGTCGTAAAGTACAACTCGTACGAACTGGCGCCGTACTCGTCGGGCCAGCCCGAACTGACCATACCGTATGAACAACTGCAGGGAATCCTGAAGCCCGCCTACCTGCCCGGTTAACGCCTGGCACGCGGGTGGCGTAGGCGCCCGTGACCGAACAGCCGGTTCGGACGGCTGGCGCCCGGGCCTAACCGGCGGTAATGTCCAGCTTGGCGATACCCAGCGCCAACGTTTTGGTGCCTGCACCGCGAAACTGAATCTGCGCCTGCGAGTCTAGCCCCATTCCGCTCAAGCCGATAATCGTACCTTCGCCAAACTTGGCGTGATGCACTCCCTGTCCAATACGATAGTGCTTGTCGCCAACCGTGACCCCGCTACTTACCGCACGCGGCGCACGCGGGGCGGCAGTTCCGGTAGCAGGCCGAGCGTAGGCATCCGAACGCCGCCACGAGCCCGAGCTCCAGTTATCGGCAGGCAGGACACGCGTCTCGCGTGGGGTCAGCCATTTAAGGTGTTGTTCGGGAATTTCGTCCAGGAACCGCGACCTCATGGCGTAACGCGTCTGGCCGTGCAGCATGCGGCTTTGCGCCAGGGTAAGGTAAAGCCGCTCGCGGGCACGCGTTATGGCCACATACATCAGTCGGCGTTCCTCTTCGAGCCCGGCCGGCTCGAGCAAGCTGTTTTCGTGCGGAAACAACCCTTCCTCGATGCCGGTAATAAATACGGAATCGAACTCAAGCCCCTTGGCCGCGTGCACAGTCATGAGTTGCACCGCGTCTTGCCCGGCCTGTGCCTGGTTGTCGCCCGCTTCAAGCGAGGCATGCGACAAAAAAGCAGCCAACGGAGACATGGCAAATTCGGTCTCAGGTGTATCGATCACGCCTTCGCTGTCTGGCAGCCCGGTTACCGGCCGCTCAATCGCCAGGGCTGCCGGCAGGCCTTCGATGTTTTCTTCGACGCAGAACACCGTGGCCGCATTGACCAGTTCCTGCAAGTTCTCAAGCCGTTCGGCGCCCTCTTTTTCGGCCTGATAATGAGCACGCAAGCCACTATGATGAACCACGTGCTCGATAAGATCGGGCAGCGACAAGACCTGGGCCTCGTGCGCCATATTGGTGATCAGCTCGGCAAACCTGGCCAGATTGCTGCCGCCTTTTCCGGACATAAACGGCACGGCACCATACAAGCTGGTGCCCTGCTGCCGAGACAGGTCGGCCAGCTGCTCGAGTGTGCGCGCGCCAATACCCCGGGTAGGAAAATTAACCACCCTCAGCCATGAGGTGTCGTCATGCGGATTGTCCATAAGGCGCAAGTAGGCCAGCGCATGCTTGACTTCTTGTCGCTCGAAGAAACGCAAGCCTCCGTACACCTTGTACGGGATGCCGGCCGAAAATAGTGCGTGCTCAATAACCCGAGACTGCGCATTGCTGCGATACAGGACCGCGGTTTCACTGCGCAGTCGGCCGTCGTTGATCAGGGCCTTGATCTCGTCAACAACCCATTGGGCCTCCATGAGGTCGGAAGGCTGCTCAATAACGCGAACCGGCTCGCCCTCGCCCTGGGCCGTCCAAAGATTTTTGCCGAGTCGGGCACTATTATGCGAAATAAGCGCGTTGGCCGAATCTAGAATGTGCCCGTACGAGCGATAGTTCTGCTCAAGCCGTATGACCGAGCCGCGGGCGTAATCACGCTCGAAATCGGCCATATTGCCCACGTTGGCGCCGCGAAAGGCGTAGATCGACTGGTCGTCGTCGCCCACGGCGAACACACAGGCGCCCCCGCCGGCCAGCAATTGCAGCCAACGGTATTGCAGGGTGTTGGTATCTTGAAACTCGTCTACCAAAATATGGCGGAAACGACGCTGGTAATGCTCGCGGATGGGGCCGTTGCGTTTAAGCAGCTCGAACGCGCGCAGCAACAACTCGGCAAAATCAACCACACCCTCGCGTTCACACTGCGCCTGATACAGGCTGTAAATTTCGACCAGACGGCGTCGGTGGGGGTCGTCGGCGGCTACCGCATCGGGGCGCAAGCCGTCTTCTTTGGCGCCGTTGATAAAGCGCTGGACGTCTCGGGGTGGATACTTGTCGTCATCGATGCCTGCGCCCTTGATCAGGCGCTTGATCGCTGAAAGCTGGTCGGCCGAGTCAAGAATCTGAAAGGTCTGAGGCAGGCCCGCATCGCGATGATGCGCGCGCAACATACGGTTGCACAGACCGTGAAACGTGCCCACCCATAAACCGCGAGTGTCCAGCGGCAACTGGCCGGACAAGCGAGTAAGCATTTCGCGGGCTGACTTATTGGTAAACGTGACCGCCAGCAAGTTGTAGGGGCCCGTTTGGCCTGTCTGGATAAGCCAGGCCATGCGTGTGGTTAGAACACGGGTTTTTCCGCTGCCCGCGCCGGCCAGGACCAGTGCGTGCTGAGGAGGAAGTGTAACGGCGGCTCGTTGTTCGGGATTGAGCTGCTCGATCATGCCGCGTAGCGGCGTAGCCGATACGAGAACTGTTCAAGCCCTTCGATGCCGCTTTGTTGCGCACGCTGGCACCAGGCCTGCAGGTCGGACAACAACTGTTCGCTGGTGGCGCTGGAGCTTTCCCACAGGCGGGTCAGCTCTTGCCGCATCTGAACCAGGGTGGACAACGACTGGTTCTGAGCCAGGATGGTGTCGAGTTCGGCACGCTGGGCAGGCTCGAGTGCATCGGCGTTGGTGGAACCCAGTTTGTGCTTGATGCGGCTAAGCTGGCTCCAGCGGCAGTCGGCACTGTTTTTTTGGCGCAAGGGTTTGAGCTTGGCAAGCTCGTCGGAGGCGGCCTGTTTAATCAGGTCGGCATACCGGGCCAGAATTTCGTAGCGGTGCAAAATAACGCCCTCGAGGGTTTGCAAGCTGACTGACTCAGTGGCCGGTTCGAGTTTGAGCTTGGGCGCTACACGACGCACCGTAGCCAGGCGCAAGAAGCTAAGTACTTTGATGTAGCCCCAGCCGATGTCGAGCTCCCACCATTTGGCCGAGAACTTGGCCGAAGTGGCGTAAGCGTGGTGGTTATTGTGCAGTTCTTCGCCGCCGATAATGATGCCCCACGGAGACACGTTGGTGCTGGTGTCGGGGCTGGCATAATTGCGGTAGCCCCAGAAGTGGCCAATACCATTAACCACACCCGCTGCCCAGAAGGGGATCCAGGCCATTTGAATGGCCCAGACAGTTAGGCCCAGCACCCCAAACAGCGCCAGGTCGAGGCCCAGCATAATAAGAATGCCCAGCCCGCTATGGCGCGTGTATACATTGCGCTCGAGCCAGTCGTCGGGCGTGCCGGAGCCATAGCGCTTAAGTGTTTCGGCGTTGGCGGCCTCTTCGCGGTACAGCTCGGCACCACGGAAGAACACCTTATTGATACCGTAGACCATGGGCGAGTGAGGATCGCCCTCGCGTTCGCACTTGGCGTGATGCTTGCGGTGTATGGCTACCCACTCTTTGGTAACCATACCGGTGGTCATCCAAAGCCAGAAGCGGAAAAAATGCATGACGGCCGGATGAAGATCAAGCCCCCGGTGTGTTTGACTGCGGTGCAGGAAAATCGTAACGCCCAAAATGGTGACGTGCGTAAGCGCCAAGGTAACCAGCGCGACCTGCCACCAAGAAAATTGCAGCAAGCCGCCCGCAAGGAAAGTAAGTAAGTTGTCCATATACCTGCTAAGTAAGGCCCAAAAAAGGTAACCCCTAGTTGAATATCCAGTAAATTCTAGCGTAGATGCTGTAATTCTGACAGTAAAGTTTCAAAATAGTTTTTGAGGAAAATCAAGGACATGCCGCGATGAATTCCGCTGAAACTATTGAATCAGGGCGTTTGGCGGGCGTCAGCGCGCTGCATTACCGCCGCAAAAAAACCGTCGGTACCGTGGCGATCTGGCCGCATCGACAAATACGGCCCCAAAAGCGTCAGGTTCTTGCAACGATCTTTAACGATTTCTGCGGCATCCAGCAGTTTGAATTCAGGATTCTCGGCTAAAAACGCTTCGACCTGGCGCTCGTTCTCTTCAGGAAGCACGCTGCAAGTAGCGTAGACCAGCCTGCCCCCAGCTGCCACACATGCCGAAGCCTGCCGCAAGATGCGTGCCTGCAATGCGCGCAACTCGTCCAGCGACTCGGGGTGTTGCCGCCATTTCAGGTCGGGGTTGCGGCGCAAGGTGCCCAGGCCGCTGCACGGGGCGTCAACCAGCACACGATGCGCCTTGCCGCGTAAGCGGCGCACTCGCTGGTCGTTGTCAGGGCTGATCACGACCGGAACAATATTGGACAGCCCGCTACGGGCAAACCGCGGTTTGGCGCGCGCCAACCTGGCGGCCGAGACGTCAAAAGCGTAAAGGCGCCCCGTAGAGCGCATCATGGCACCCAGCAGCAGGGTCTTGCCCCCTGCTCCCGCGCAATAATCGATGATCATTTCGCCGCGCCTGGGGCCGACCAGAGCAGTCAGAATCTGGCTACCCTCGTCCTGAACCTCGATTTCGCCCCGCTCGAACATCGGCCACCGATTGACCGGTGGGCGTCCCTGCATGCGAATACCCCAAGGCGAGTACGGTGTCGGCTGGGGGTCGTAACGCGCGGCCGGGCCTTCGCGTAATGTTTGCAACATGACGTCGCGCTCGGCCTTCATGGAATTGACCCGCAGATCGAGCGGCGCCGACTGGTTCAAAGCCTCGACCAGTTGCTGGACATCGTCCAGTCCGCCCAGCCTTTGCATCAGCCAATCAGGAAGACTCCAACGAATTTCGGGTGCTAGGCTGTTCAGGTCGATGCCGCGCACACGTTCGAGCCAGGCTTTTTCGTCGGCGGACAAGGCTTCGTCAAGTTTTGCCGGTTCGAACACCGCACTTAAACCCAGAATGGCCAATCGACGCGAAGCCGGTCCCGTGCCACTTTGGGAAAATTGACGATAACGACGTAAATGCCGCAGGACATCAAAAACACCATCGGCCAGTTCAGCCCGGTCACGAGCGCCCAGTTTGGGGTGCGCACGCAGCCACCGCGACAACACCGCATCAGCCGGAAACTGCCACTGCAGGATTTCACCCAGCACGTCCTGCACCTGCTGAATGCGGGCAGCAGCAACGACGTAGGGCCGCGTCGGGTGGCCAGCCCCAGACCTTGCCGACTTGGGCGAAGCCGTCGGGGCGGCTGACGGCCTGGCTCTTGCCGCACGCGCTGAACCCGAACCCCGGGTCTTGTTTGAATGACTCATGTTTACTCTCAAAAATCAGCTTGCGTCGCTGTCGGACGCCAATATGAATGAACGACTTGCGACATCGCGAACGTGTACTTTTTGCATGGCATCCAGGGTAACCCGCCCTTCTGCCAGCCACTTTACGACCTCGCCATATACCTTGTGCTCAAGCCCCAGCAGCCGGGCGGCAAGCGACTCGGGCGTGTCCCCGGCCCTGACGGGCACGACACCCTGGGCAATAATTGGCCCGTGATCAAGCACGGGGGTAACGAAATGCACAGTGCAACCATGCCACTGCACACCCACGGCCAAAGCCTGCTGATGGGTGTGCAAGCCCGGAAACGCCGGAAGCAGCGACGGGTGAATGTTAACCAGTCGTCCGTTAAACCGTTCGACAAACGCCGTTCCCAACACCCGCATGAATCCGGCCAGCAAGACGTAATGCGGCTGATGGACCTCGATTGCTTCGGCAAGGGCCGTATCGAATTGTTCGCGTGATGCGTAGTTTTTGTGGGCCACGACGCTGGCAGTGATGCCGTTTTGTTCGGCCCAATCCAGCGCAGCTGCGCTCGCCGAGCTGGACACCACGGCGCAAACCTGGGCAGTTGGCCCTTGCTTGTGCGCTGCGTCTACTATGGCGCGCATATTGCTACCCCGCCCTGATACAAGCACAACGAAGCGGCAGGCAGAGGAATTTGTTTGGGACAAGAGGTTTTTCCAGAGTAAGCCAACGTAAAATTGTAAACTCTCGGATGTGAAACCTTCCTTCAGAATTTACCGCCATCTTCCGCGCTACGACAGCCAAAGCGCCAGCGCTGTCACCATCGGCAATTTCGATGGGGTACATCGTGGGCATCAGGCCATACTTCGGCGCGTCGTCCAAGAGGCCGCCCTGCGCGACGTCGCCCCCACGGTCATGACCTTCCAGCCGCATCCGCGTGCCTTCTTTGCTCAACGCGGCCAGCGGCCCGAGCTTGTCCCCACCCAGATCAGCAGTTTACGTGACAAGGCCTGGGCGATGTGTCGGCTGCAACTGCAACAACTGGTGTTGCAGCGCTTCAACCAGCAGTTGGCCGACATGCCGGCCGAAGCGTTCATTGAAAACCTGCTGGTGCGCGGCCTGCGCACGCGATGGCTGCTCGTGGGCGAAGACTTTCGCTACGGACACAAACGCATGGGTGACGTCGCCCTGCTGCGCCGCGCGGGCAAACAGCACGGATTCGACGTCGACACGATTTCGGACGTGGTTGACGACCACGGTTACCGCATCTCCAGCTCTGAAGTTCGCACGGCACTGGCAGTTGGAAACCTCGAACGCGCCGAGCGTCTGCTGGGCCATACCTACCGCATCAGCGGTCACGTCGTTCACGGCCAAAAACTGGGACGCACCCTAGGCTACCCCACCTTGAACATTCGGGTGCCGACCTTGTGCGCGGCACGCTCGGGCGTGTATGTGGTGCGCGCCCACGGGCTGGCCGACCAGCCTCTGAGCGGTGTAGCCAGCCTGGGGGTTCGACCCACGGTAACCGATACCGGACGCATCATGCTCGAGGTTCACCTTCTGGACCGGCACATCGAGGCATACGGTAAACTCACTCAAATCGAGTTCCTCAAGTATCTGAGGGACGAAGAAAAATTCCCCGACCTTCCTGCTATGATCGCCGCCATCGACAACGATGCGCAAAGCGCTCGAGATTATTTCGCGCTCCATGGAC
>NZ_DATJBQ010000067.1:0-25086 GCF_035515275.1 Pusillimonas sp. | reverse complement strand
TGCGCGCGAGCATCTTTTCATTGAGGCCCAGGCTTACGCACTTACCGCCTGTGCTCCCGAAGGCGCCATCGTGCGCGAGCGATTTGGCGGCTTGCTGGTGTGTCGCGGTGCTACCTGGCGTTCGGCCGGCGGCATGGGCGGCGGTGGGTACTCTATTAACAACCTCTCGGGCTGTGTGGCAGCGGCCGCAAACCCCGTGACCGGCGACTGCTCGTGCCCGGCTGACTACGTACCCGTTCGCATCGCCGACAGTACGTCGGCGGTTCCGGCCGAGGGCCGGACCAGGGGCTATCTATGTGTGGGCTGACTGGCTGCCGGAGGGAGGCTCCAGGCAGCCACGGCGGCGCGCTCGTCGGGTGTCATGTCGGTAAGGTTGCCTAAAGGCATGTAGCCGTTTGCCACCACCTGTTTGATCAGGTCCGGGTGAGCCAGAAGCTCTTGCTCGGTTTCCAGCGCCATGCCTGCGGGCGCTGCCGGAAACGCGAAGTGGCTTGGTTTGGCCGCGTGGCACTGAACGCATCGCGCTTGCATGATCTGCATGACTTGCTGCGTGGTAACTACGGTTTCGGCGGTGGATCCGGCCGCCCCGGTACTGGCGGCGGGTTGCGGTGCGGCCAGATAAGCAATGACCCCCAGCAGGGCCACCCCAACGACGGGGTAAACAAGCTTGTTCTGCCCGCTGTGGCGCAAGACGAAGTATTGGCGTATGGCGGCACCTGACACGATGAACAGGCTAAGAATGACCCAGGCATAGGCCCCGCTGTAGATGAAAGAATAATGGTTGCTGAGCATCAGCAGCACTACGGGCAATGTGAAATAAGTGTTGTGCACCGAGCGCTGTTTGCCCCGCTTGCCGTCAAGCGGGTCGGGTTTTTCGCCTGCTTTCAAGGCCTTGACCATGCGGCGCTGGCCCGGAATGATCCAGAAGAACACATTGGCGCTCATGCATGTGGCCATAACCGCGCCGGTAATCAAGAAGGCTGCGCGTCCCGGAAATATCTGGCAGCTGAGGTAGGCCACAGCCACCATCATGACGGCAACGGCAACGCTAAGTATGCCGTCGTGCTCCATGTTGGGGCTGATTCGTCGGCATAACTGGTCGTATATGACCCAGCCCGCCAGCAGGAACACGACGGCAAGCACACTGGCTTGCCAGCCGGCCAGAGAGGCCGCCCATGCCCACTGGCTGGCAGCATTGACCAGATAGAAATCAGGTTTTACCAGGTACATGGTGGCAAAGATGGCAAAGCCGGTGAGCCAGGTGGTGTAGGCTTTCCAGAACGACCAATGCAGGTCGTTGGGAAGCTCGGCCGGATTGGTCAGGTATTTTTGGTTGTGATAGAAGCCGCCGCCATGCACCGCCCACATTTCACCGAATACACCGCGCTTTTTACCTTCGGCCGAAGTGGGGGGGCGCAAGCTATTGTCAAGCATGACAAAGTAAATCGATTCGCCGATCCAGGCGATGGCAGCCACCACGTGCAGCCAGCGCAACAACAGATTTCCGAATTCCAGTAAGTAAGCTTGCATCGGTGTTCTTCCCTATAGCCGATTCGGCGGGTGGTGGGTCTGGACTGCTGTTGGGCGGGTTAGCTGCCGCGATAGGTGGAGTAAGACCAGGGTGTGACAACCAACGGCACATGGTAGTTTTGTTCAGGATCGGCCACGCCGAAATTGATCGTGACCTGATCGAGGAATGAAGGGTCGGGCAGCAACACGCCTATGCCTTTGAAATAAGCACCCACATGAAACACGAGCTCGTAACGGCCCGTTGCCAGGGCCTGGCCTTGAAGCAGGGGCTGGTCGCAGCGGCCGTCGGCATTGGTGTGTGCCTGGATCAGGCGAATGCGCCCGCCGGTGCTTAGGCCGAAAAGTTCAATGGCTACGCCACCTGCCGGCGTGCCATGCATGGTGTCAAGCACGTGCGTCGAGAGCTTTCCCATGGTGTCTCCGTTGTAAATTGGATATCGACAAGGGTGAACCCGGATTGTCGACAATTTATGTTGACGATTCTGTTTTACGTGTCAATAATTGTCAATAGCGGATTGCCCATATCCATAAACGGAGTGATCATGCTTTGCCTGGATCAACCAGTTCAATGCAATAGCGACATCGCAGCGCCCAAAGCCTCTTCATTGCTCGAAGGCTGGCAGGGGGGCGGCGAGGTCGATCGCGTTTACGCCGACATCTTCGATGCGGTCATGGATCGTCGCCTTTTGCCCGGTGCCAAGCTTACCGAGCTTGCATTGTGCGAAATATTCTCGTGTTCCCGCGCTACCGTGCGCGCCGCGCTGGCACAGTTGGCACACGACAAAATTGTGGTGCTCAAGCCCAATCGCGGCGCCTTCGTCTGGCGCCCCACCGAGTCCGAAATGCGCGACGTCTTCGAACTGCGGCGCGACATCGAGTGCCTGCTGATCGACAAATTATTGGCCTTTCCCGATCTGGCCCAGCGTCTGCAAGCCTTGCGCCACATGGTTTCGCACGAAAAGCAGGCCTTCGAGTGCGGCGACCGCATCAGCTGGCTCAGGCTCTCTAATGCCTTTCACGTCAAGCTGGCCCAACTGGCCGGCAACGAAGTGCTGACCGAGCTCATGCACAGCCTGTGCTCTCGCACTACCCTCATCATTGCTTATCGCGATACACCGGGCGGCAGCACCTGCTCGTATGCCGAGCACGAACGCATACTCGACCTGCTGGTGCAAGGCGACCAAACCGGTGCCCGCAACGCCATGTCGCACCATTTATCCGACTGCCAAGACCGCATGCTTGAGTCCGCCTCGGGCCGGGTTGATCCGTGGGCGGCTTTCAGCGTCAAACCCGAGGAGCACTCATGAACCCCTCCTATCCCCGCGACCTGGTCGGTTACGGACGCAACCCGCCTTTTGCCGACTGGCCCGGTCAGGCCCGTGTAGCGGTGCAGTTTGTGCTGAACTACGAAGAGGGCGGAGAAAGCTGCGTGCTGCATGGCGACCAATACTCCGAGCAGTTTTTGTCCGAGATCATTGGTGCGGCGGCGTATCCCGAACGCCATTTGTCCATGGAGTCCATCTACGAATACGGCTCGCGGGTGGGGGTGTGGCGCATACTTGACGAGTTCCATCGACGCGACTTGCCGCTTACCGTGTTTGGCATCGGCATGGCGCTCGAGCGCAACCCTGAGGTTGCACAAGCGGTGGTTGAACTCGGCCACGAAATCGCGGGCCACGGCTATCGATGGATCCATTATCAGTCGGTACCGCCCGAAGTCGAGCAAGAACACATGCTCAAGTGCATCGAGGCCATCAAGGCCGTCACGGGCAGTGCACCGCTGGGCTGGTATACCGGGCGCGACAGTCCCAATACGCGCCGACTGGTGGTCGAGCAAGGCGGCTTCCTGTACGACTCCGACTACTACGGCGACGATCTGCCTTTTTGGTGCGAGGTGGGCTTGACCAACGGTTCCGTCAAGCCACATCTGGTCGTGCCCTATACGCTCGACTGCAACGACATGCGATTTGCCACCGCACAGGGTTTCAATACCGGCGAGCACTTTTATTCGTATCTGAAAGACGCGTTCGACGTTCTGTACGCCGAGGGCGAAACCACCCCCAAAATGATGTCCATAGGCCTTCACTGCAGGTTGGCGGGGCGTCCGGGCCGTTTTGCAGGTCTGCAGCGTTTTTTGGACCATGTACAGCAACACGAGAACGTGTGGGTGTGCCGACGCATTGACATCGCCCGGCATTGGGCGCTGCGGCATCCTTACCAAGCCGCTACCGAAAAGGGGCAAGCATGACAGACACGTCGATCACGTTAAGTGAACTCAACCAACTGCCTGCCGAGCAATTCGTCAAGCTATTGGGTGGTGTTTTCGAGCATTCGCCCTGGGTTGCCGAGCAAGCGGCTGTATTGCGTCCGTTTGCCGACATCAACAGCCTGCATCAGGCAATGGTCGAATGCATCGTGGCGGCGGGACCCGAGGCTCAGTTAAAGCTTATTCGTGCTCACCCCGAACTGGCTGGAAAGGCGGCGGTTCGCGGCGAGCTAACTGCCGAGTCCTCAACCGAGCAAAAAGGCGCGGGGCTGGATCAATGCACGCAAGAAGAATACAGCCGGCTTACGGCCCTTAATCAGGCATACCGCGAGAAATTCGGCTTTCCTTTCATTCTGGCGGTGCGGGGCCACGACCGGCAAAGCATTATCCGCGAGTTCCAGCGCCGCCTCGCCCTGACCCCGGCTCAGGAAACCGCCGAGTGTCTTGCTCAAATATACAAAATCGGGCGATTTCGACTCGATGATCTGGTTCGCGAGCCCAGCCTCTGAGCTCGCTTTCATCTTCTCTGGAGACAACTTTTCATGGCCGTTCCCAACTTGCCCGTCGGTACCGTCGTCAATGCGCCTGCGGTCATCGACCCGCCTGTTTTTTCCACACGTTATGCCAACCTGGCGTCGGCCGACTTCGGTGCGCGGGTTGTGGCATGTTCCGACGATTTTTTCGGCGAAGCCGATCGCATGCTGCAGTCGTCCGACTCGGTATTTATTGTTGGTAAGTTCGATGATCACGGTAAATGGGTCGATGGCTGGGAAACCCAGCGCCGTCGTCGGGGCGGGTATGACCACGCAGTGGTCAGGCTGGGCCTGCCAGGCGTGGTCAAGGGGTTCGATATCGACACCAGCCACTTCACGGGCAACTATCCGCCGGCGGCATCGGTTCAGGGGTGCTATCACGCCGGCGACGGCGACCCCGACGAATCCGCCTCCTGGAGCGAGCTGGTTCCCGCCACCTCGCTGTCAGGAGGATCGCATCATTTTCTGGCCGTTTCTGACGACCGGCCCTGGACCCACATACGCTTGAACATCTACCCCGACGGCGGGGTGGCGCGTTTCCGCGTATACGGCCAACCGTTGTGCGACTGGAGCGCCAAAGACCCCAACGAATTGCACGAGGTTTCCGCTCTGGCTGCCGGGGGGCGTGTCGTCAGCTACAGCGACGCCCATTTCGGCGTGCCGTTCCGGCTTGTCATGCCCGGACGCGGTGTAAACATGGGCGACGGTTGGGAAACTCGCCGCCGTCGCGATCCAGGCTACGACTGGTGTATTGTCGAATTGGGTCATGCAGCGCTGGTCGAGAAAATCGAGGTCGACACGGCGCACTTCAAGGGCAACTATCCAGACCGGGTTTCCATACAGGCGGCCCTTGTCGAGCAAGGTACCGATCAATCCATTACCACTCAGGCCATGTTCTGGCCCGAGCTGTTGGCCGAGCAAAAAACCGAAATGCATAAACAGCATTTCTACTCGGGTGCGCAGATCAACAACCTGGGGCCCGTTACCCATGTCCGGCTAAATATGTTTCCTGACGGGGGTGTCAGCCGCCTCAGGATCTGGGGGCGGCTTGCCCGATAGGGTGGGTTGATCGCTTATGTCGGTACTTAAGCTCGAGCTTCTCGATCCCGCCGCCTTTGCCCCGTTTGGCGATGTCATTCAAATGGATGGCTCCGCGTGGTTTCACATCAATGGGGGAACCACGCGCCGCTATCACGATCTGGGCCGGGTTGATGTCAGGGGCGACGATGGTCAGGGCGGCATCAGCATGGCACGGGGCGATGCGTTTCGGTTTCCGTTGCGCATTGCCATGCTCGAGCGGCATCCATTAGGAAGCCAGGCATGGATACCTTGCAATCGAACCCCGTTCGTTGCGGTGGTTGCACCCAATGGGCCCGACAACCAACCCGATGAATCCGCGATTCGTGCGTTTTATGTACGCGCCGATCAGGGCGTCAATTACCACTTGGGCACTTGGCACCATCCATTGATGTCATTGGGGCAGCAGGGTGATTTTATCGTGGTCGACCGTATCGGCACCGCCCCAAATTGCGACGAGTGCGAGTTGCAGTCCGTGCGCATCGTCGACGGGTCTTTCCTTAACGGGCGACCTGCTGAATCCGTATTGCCCGACGGAAAGGCCGGGCGCTTGTAACGCTTGCCGGCCGGTGGCCGGCGGGCCTTTTCACCTGCCCGTCAAGGGGGGCCCGGCGTGCCTGAACGCGGGGTTGTTTGGGTATATAGTGTTTCTATAGGAACACGTCACTAAAAGAGCGGGCACGTCGTTTTGGCGCCAGTGTCCGCCGCGGAGACAAAATGAAGGCTCGAGATCACATCCGTTTTTATCTTAACGGAACGCTGCACGAGGTTGCGCCGCGCTCGACCACGCAAACCGTATTGCAATATTTGCGTGAAGAGCGCTCTTTGACCGGCACCAAAGAAGGTTGCGGTGAGGGCGATTGCGGGGCGTGCACTGTCATGCAGGCGTCGCTGGGCCAGCAAGGCCGGCTGGTTTATCAGTCCATCAATGCCTGTATCCGGTTCTTGCCCACGCTCGATGGCAAGGCTGTGTGGACGGTCGAGGGGTTGCAGCAAGAAAACGGCGATCTGCACCCGGTTCAACAGGCCATGGTCGACCATCACGGTTCGCAGTGCGGCTTTTGCACGCCTGGTTTCATCATGTCGATGTACACCATGTACCAGAATGGGCAGGTGCGTCCCGTGCGCGAAGAGGTGCTCGACCAGCTTTCGGGCAATTTGTGTCGCTGTACCGGTTATCGGCCCATTATCGATGCGGCGTGCAATATGCACGCCTATCCGTCCGCCAGACTAGACGACGTTACCGTGCGCAAGCAACTTGAAGCCTTGCGTGACTCCGGGCAGGGCATGCTTGCCATCAACACTGCCGGGCAATCTTATTTCGCACCCACTACGGTCGACGAGCTTGCCCAACTGTACCAACAGCATCCCGATGCCGTACTGCTGGCCGGGGGAACCGATGTCGGCCTGTGGGTGACCAAGCAACTTAAAGATCTGCCTGTTGTCATTTATCTGGGCGATATTGCCGAGCTCGACAGCATTCAGCGTCGCGACAACGCCTTGCATATTGGCGCCGCTGCCAATCTTAACGACGGCTACGAAGCCATTGCCGCCCAATATCCCGAAGTACTTGAACTGTGGAAGCGGTTCGCTTCAATGCCCATACGAAACTCGGGCACGCTGGTGGGCAACCTGGCCAACGGCTCGCCCATTGGCGACAGTGCGCCCTTCCTTATCGCCATTGGTTCGCGGGTGGTGTTGCGCAAAGGCAGTCGACGGCGAGAATTGCCGCTTGAAGACCTTTACCTGGACTACCGCAAGCAAGACCGTGAGCCGGGCGAGTTTGTCGAGGCCGTCGTTGTGCCCTTGCGCAGCCCCGAATGCAGGGTGGCCACCTATAAGCTGTCCAAGCGCATCGACCAAGACATCTCCGCCGTATGTAGTGCTTACGCCCTGACGATAAACCAGGGCAAGGTGGCAACCATACGCATTGCCCACGGCGGCATGGCCGCCACATCCAAGCGTGCCCGGCAGGCCGAAAAGGCCCTGATCGGGCAGGAGTGGTCCGAGGCAAGCATTGCCGGGGCGATGCAGGCGCTCGATCTCGACTACCAGCCCCTGACCGACATGCGGGCATCAGACGACTACCGCCGGAAGTCGGCACGCAATCTGCTGTACCGCTTCTATCTCGAAAGCACCGGCCAGGCCGATGCTCGTATCCAGGAGGTGTCATGAGCAGCAACAAATACCAGACTGTCGGGCAGTCGCCGGCCCACGAAAGTGCCAGGCTGCACGTAACAGGGCAGGCGCTGTACACCGACGACCTGACCGAGCAGCAGGGCACTTTGCACGCAGCGCTGGGGCTGTCCCAGCGCGCCCATGCCGTGATTGAGTCCATGGATCTGACCAAGGTGCGCGCCTCCCCAGGCGTGGTGTCCGTGGTTTGTCTTGACGACGTTCCGGGCGAAAAGTACCTTGGCCCATTCATTCATGACGAGCCGGTGTTTGCCGATGGCAAGGTCGAGTATCTGGGGCAACCGTTGTTTGCCGTGGCCGCCACCTCGCACGACGCAGCCCGACGAGCGGCCCTGCTGGCCGAGGTGCGGTATCGCGATCTCGAACCGGTGCTGTCGGCCGATGAGGGCGCGCGGCGTGAATCATACGTGCTTCCTCCGGTACGCATCGGTCGGGGCGACGTTCAGGCCCGATTGCAACAGGGACCGCATCGCCACCAGGGCAGCATGTATTGCGGCGGCCAAGAACAGTTTTATCTCGAGGGCCAGATTTCTTACGCTCAGCCGGGCGAGAACGACGAAATGCTGGTCTACAGCTCAACCCAGCACCCGTCCGAAATGCAGGCCATGATCGCCCATATGCTGGGCAAGCCGTTGCATGGTGTCAGGGTGCTATGCCGCCGCATGGGTGGGGGCTTCGGAGGCAAAGAGACTCAGTCGTGGCCGTTTGCCACGGCGGCCGCACTGCTGGCCTGGCGCACCGGCCGTCCGGTAAAGCTGCGTGTCGACCGCGACGACGATTTCATGATCACCGGAAAACGGCATGATTTTTCCGCCGACTACGATGTCGCCTACGATAACGACGGCCAAATTCAGGCGGTAGCGTTCGAGCAGCGTTTGCGTTGTGGTTACTCTGCCGATCTGTCGGGTGCCGTCGCTGATCGGCAGGTGTTTCATACCGACAACGCTTATTACTTGCCCGTTTTCGACATTCTTTCCTTGCGGGTCAAAACCAACACCCAGTCGAACACAGCGTTCAGGGGGTTCGGCGGGCCTCAGGGCATCATGTGCATCGAATACGTGCTCGACGACATCGCAAGGCGCCTAAGACTTGATCCACTCGACGTGCGCAAGCGCAACTTCTACGGACGCAGTGAGCGCAATGTTACTCCTTACGACATGGTGGTTGAAGACAACGTCATCCACGAACTGGTCGAACAACTGGAAGGTTCTTGCGACTACCGCCGTCGCCGCGAAGCGGTCAACGCATTCAACGCGTCGAACACGGTGCTGAAGAAAGGCCTGGCCCTGGTGCCGGTCAAGTTTGGCATATCGTTTACCGCCACCCACCTGAACCAGGCTGGTGCGCTGGTTCATGTCTACACCGACGGTTCCATCTTGGTCAACCATGGCGGCACCGAGATGGGCCAGGGGCTGAACACCAAGGTGTCGCAAATTGTCGCCGAAGAGTTCGGCGTCGATTTCACCCAGGTTCGGGCGTCGGGCACCGACACTGAAAAAGTGGCCAATACATCGGCTACCGCAGCCTCGACGGGCACCGACCTTAACGGCAAGGCGGCTCAGGATGCCTGCCGGAAAATCAAATCCGCCCTGGCGGCCTTTGCCGCCGACCAATACGGCTGCGATGTGGACGAGGTTCGTTTCCAGAACGGCCAAGTGTTTTGCGGCGAGCGCGCCATACCGTTTCCAGAGTTCGTGCAAAAGGCCTATATGGCACGCGTTGCACTGTGGTCTTCGGGCTTTTACAAAACCCCCAAGATTCACTACGACATGAAGACCCTCACGGGTCGCCCATTTTATTACTTTGTCTACGCGGCGGCCTGTTCCGAGGTCGTCATTGATACCCTGACCGGCGAGAACCGTCTGTTGCGTACCGACATTCTTTACGATGCGGGCAGGCCTATCAATCCGGCGGTTGATCTGGGTCAGATCGAGGGCGGCTTCATACAGGGTGTGGGCTGGCTTACCACTGAAGAGCTTTGGTGGAACGAGCAGGGCGCCTTGAAAACCCATGCTCCCTCCACTTACAAGATTCCATCTATTTCAGACTGTCCGCCGAAGTTCAATGTGGCGTTCTTTGACAACGGCAACACAGAAAACAATATTTACCAATCCAAGGCCATGGGCGAGCCGCCCTTGCCGTTGGGTATTTCTGTTTTCCTGGCCATACGCGATGCCATTGCCTCGGTGGTCGAGCCGGGTACCGATATTCGGCTGGACGCGCCCGCAACTGCTGAACGCGTGCTGCAGGTGCTCGATGCTCTGGCCCCGCAACGATTCGGCGTCCAATCCTTTTCGGGCGCCGCGATGCCGGCCGAGGCCATAGAACTGTCTCTTGAGCCGGGTGGCGGCACCGGGCAATGAGCGAGTCGCTGCTACCATCCTCGGTCTGTGTTCATGGCCGCTGGTTAAGTGCGGCACGTGCGCGCCTGGCGGGCGGCGGCTCGCTGGTGCTGATTACCGTTGCGCGTGCCCTGGGCTCGACGCCGCGCGATGCAGGTACGCGTATGTGGGTCGACCCGGACGGCGCTCACGGCACGATAGGGGGCGGGCACCTCGAGCTGCAGGCTATTGATGCCGCCCGGGCCATGTTAAGCGCAGCGACAAGTTCCGAAAAGCCTGCGGCGCAAATGCGCCATTATGCGCTGGGCCCCAGCTTGGGGCAGTGTTGCGGGGGGGCGGTATGGCTGGCTTTCGAGCGGCTCGAACCAAAAGACCTGGCCTGGTGCGACGAGTTGAATACGCTGCTTGGTGCAGGTGCCGCGGTTCAGCGTACGCGCTACATTCCGGCGGACGAACCCGGCGGGCAACCCAGCACCGGCGGGCATGAAGTCAGTGTTCGGCGGCTCGAAACACCTTTGACCCAACCCGATGCCCAGTGGCACGAAGAAAACCGCCTGCTGGTAGATGTTACCCCGGGGTCGGCCCCATTGATCGTGGTGTGCGGTGCCGGTCACGTGGGCAAGGCCATTGTGCGGGTGCTGGCCGAGTTGCCTGTGCGCGTGGCCTGGCTCGACTCACGAGAAGACGAGTGGCCCGCCCATTTGCCCGACAACGTTTCCTGCATTAACGGCGACGCCCTTGATGTCATCGACTTTCCCGACGATGCCTATTGGCTCGTGTTAACCCATAGCCACGCCCTTGATCTTGAAATTATCGAGCAGGTATTGCGGCACAAGTCGTTCCGCTATCTGGGGCTTATCGGCTCCGACACCAAGCGCGCCAAGTTCCGGGCCCGCCTGCGGCAAAAATTTCCTCCGCAGCTTGTCGACCGCATGATCTGCCCCATCGGCATCGTTGACACTTCCAGCAAGTTGCCTGGGGTCATTGCCGTCTCGGTGGCGGCACAAATCGTCGGCCTGCTCGACCAGGCACCGACAAGCGCCGAGCACGCCGCGGCCTTGTCTGGGCACGTTGCGCGCAACCCTCTATAATGATTAGTTACCTCTATTTAGCAGCCGCGTTTTTCCCCGATGAAAACCACCGAAATCCGTCAAAAATTCCTATCGTTTTTCGAATCGAAGGGTCATGCCGTTGTGCCCTCGTCGTCGCTTATTCCGGCCAACGACCCCACCCTTTTGTTTACCAACGCCGGAATGGTGCAGTTCAAAGACGTTTTCACCGGAAAAGAAACCCGTCCTTATTATCGCGCAGTCAGTTCGCAGCGCTGTGTGCGGGCCGGCGGCAAGCACAACGACCTCGAAAACGTGGGCTATACGGCTCGGCATCATACGTTTTTCGAGATGCTGGGCAACTTCAGTTTCGGAGACTACTTCAAGCACGAGGCCATTGCCTACGCCTGGCAACTGCTTACCCAGGTTTACGGCCTTCCGGTCGACAAGCTTTGGGTAACTGTGTATCAAGAAGACGACGAAGCCTACGATATCTGGCTTAACGAAATCAAAGTGCCGGCCGAGCGCATCATCCGCATCGGCGACAACAAAGGCGCCCGCTACGCCTCGGACAACTTCTGGCAGATGGCCGAAACCGGCCCTTGCGGTCCGTGCTCCGAAATCTTCTACGACCACGGCCCCGAAATCTGGGGTGGGCCACCGGGCTCGCCCGAAGAAGACGGCGACCGCTATATTGAAATCTGGAACCTCGTGTTCATGCAGTTTGAGCGCGATGCGGCCGGCAACATGTTGCCGCTTCCCAAACCCTGTGTCGACACAGGCATGGGCCTGGAACGCATCGCTGCCGTGCTGCAACACGTGCATTCCAATTACGAAATCGACTTGTTCCAGGCGGTGATCGCTGCTGCGGCTCGCGAAACCGGTACGGGCGATCTTAAAAACAATTCGCTCAAGGTTATCGCCGACCACATCCGTGCCTGCAGTTTCCTGGTGGTCGACGGTGTCATTCCCAGCAACGAAGGCCGCGGCTACGTGCTTCGCCGGATTGTTCGCCGGGCCTTGCGCCATGGCCACAAGCTGGGTCAGCCGCGCCCCTTCTTTTACCGTCTGGTAGCCGACCTGGCGGCGCAAATGGGCGACGCTTATCCCGAGCTTGCCGCCAACCAGGCCCGTATCGAGCAGGTGCTTCGTCAAGAAGAAGAGCGTTTCAGTGAAACGCTTGAAAACGGCATGAAGATCCTGGAATCAGCGCTGAGCAGTCTACCCGAAAACGGTCGCCTCGACGGCCAGACACTGTTTACGCTGTATGACACCTACGGTTTTCCGGTCGACCTTACCGCCGACATCTGTCGTGAGCGCAACGTCGAAGTCGACGTTGAAGGGTTCGAAGCCGCCATGGCGCGCCAGCGCGACCAGGCGCGCGCAGCCGGCAAGTTCAAGGCGGTAGAAGGCCTTAGCTACCAGGGCGCCGAAACGCGTTTCGACGGCTACGAAAACCTTCAGGGGCAGGGCACCGTTACCGCACTGTATGTCAACGGCGCTTCGGTCGAGCGCATTGAGGCGGGCGCCGACGCCATTGTTGTGCTCGACGCCACACCTTTCTACGCCGAATCAGGCGGGCAGGTGGGCGATGCCGGTGTGCTGCAGGCCGACGCAGCGCGTTTTGCCGTGTCTGACACGCAAAAGGTTCAAAACAATGTCTTTGGCCACCATGGTCGTCTCGAATCGGGTTCGCTGGCGGTGGGCCAAACGGTTCAGGCTTCGGTCGATGCCGACCTGCGAGCCCGTACCGTGCGGAATCACTCGGCTACCCATCTTATGCACAAGGCCCTGCGGCAGGTGCTGGGCGAGCACGTTCAACAGCGGGGCTCGTTGGTCGATGCCGACAAAACCCGCTTTGACTTCGCCCACGATGCGCCGCTTACTGCCGAGCAGATCCGCCAGGTCGAGCAAATCGTCAACGCTGAAGTCCTGCTCAATCACGCTGTGCAATCGGCGTATATGTCTTACGATGAAGCAGTAGGCGGCGGCGCAGTAGCCTTGTTCGGCGAAAAATATGGCGACGAAGTACGCGTGCTGGATATCGGCTTTTCGCGCGAACTGTGCGGCGGCACCCACGTGGCCCGCACCGGCGACATCGGCTTATTCAAAATCATATCTGAGGGCGGCGTGGCGGCCGGGGTACGCCGCATCGAAGCCGTTACCGGTATCAACGCATTGCGTTGGGTTCAAGATACTCAAAGCGTGCTGCAGCATGCATCTGGCTTGCTCAAGACCCAGCCGGCCGATCTTTCCGACCGCATCTTGCAATTGCAGGGTCAGCTTAAAACACTCGAGCGCGATCTGGATCAGGCAAAAAGCAAGCTGGCCGCGTCTGCGGGCAACGACCTCGCCTCGCAGGCGATCTCCCTTAAGGGCGACGCCCGCCTGCTGGTTGCCAATATTTCGGGTGCCGATCCCAAAGCGTTGCGCGGCATGGCCGATCAGCTCAAGTCCAAGCTCAAGTCGGCGGTGGTGTTGCTGGCTACCGAGGCGGAGGGCAAGATCAGTCTTGTGGCCGGGGTTACGCCCGACCTGGTCGGTCGGGTCAAGGCCGGCGAGCTGGTCGGCATGGTGGCAGGCCAGGTTGGCGGCAAGGGTGGCGGGCGGCCAGACATGGCCATGGGCGGCGGGTCTGATGCAGCAGCGTTGCCCGGCGCCATTGCCCAGGTTCAAGACTGGGTGGCTGCACGGCTCGAAGGCTGATTGGCATGATCAACTCAACCGAGCAGCCCGGATTCGATCTCGAGGTGGATGCAACGGGCCTGAAATGCCCCTTGCCCATCTTGCGTGCCAAAAAGGCCCTGGCCCAGTTGCAAAGCGGTCAGGTGCTTAAAGTCATTACCACCGACCCGAATGCGGTGCGCGATTTTCAAGCCTTCAGCAAGCAAACCGGTAACGGCTTGCTTGCCCAGATTCAGGGCGAAACCCACTCGCTGCATTTTCTTTCTCGTCGGTAAGCCTGGCACACCATTTATCTGTGTGCTTTTTAGCGGATTTTTATCTTTAAGTTTGCTTGGCAAGCCTTAAAGATGCTAGAATCTATTGTTTTTCACATCATTTTCAAAGGATTACCTATGGTGGTGATTCGTTTAGCCCGTGGTGGCTCGAAGAAGCGTCCGTTTTACAATGTGGTAGCAGCCGATTCGCGCGATCGTCGTGATGGCCGTTTTATCGAGCGCCTGGGTTTTTACAACCCGGTAGCCAACGAAGGCCAGGAAAGCCTGCGTCTTGCTGTTGACCGCGTCGAGTACTGGACCGGCACCGGTGCCAAGTTGTCGCCGGCTGTTGCGCGTCTTGTAAAAGAGTACTCCGCCAAAGCGGCTGCCTAAAAAGGCAATCGGTCTGGCCAAGCCAGCAGGGTCGGCATGACCGACACTCAATCCGGCGAGCTTCCGCACGATCTGATCGAGCTGGGGCGTATCGTTGCGGCATATGGCGTTCAGGGCTGGGTCAAGATCCAGCCGCATTCGTCTGCCGAAGTATTGCAGCAGTGTAAAAACTGGTGGCTGAAAGCGCCCGCACCGCTTACCGGCGGGGCGGGCGCTTTTGCGCCTGCTCGAAAGGTGCAGGTTCTGGCTGTCAGGCCTCATGGTGCAACCCTTGTGGCGCAGCTCGATGCTGCACCCGACCGCAATGCTGCCGAAGCGCTTAAAGGCCATACCATATCGGTGCCTCGTTCGCAGTTTCCGCCTGAAGACGAAGACGAGGTCTACTGGGTCGATCTTATCGGCTGCCTGCTCTATGGTCAGGCCGATAACACCCCGGCTCTGATCGGACAGGTGGTCGAGGTGTCGGATAACGGCGCCCATGCGGTGCTGCATGTGGCCCGCGCCCGCCTCGACGAGCACGGCCAGGTCGTCTTGCTGCAGAATCAAAAGGGCCGCAACATCGAAGTGCTGGTGCCTTTTGTTCAGGCACATGTTCATACGGTCGATATCGCCGCCAAACGGCTCGATAGCGACTGGCCGGTCGAGTTCTAGCTGCCGGCCAATATTTCAATAAAAATGTGCGTCGGCGTGGCAGTCAGCCTTAGCACGTCATAGGTCCAGCTTTCAGCCTAATGCGCTTTGACGTCGTCTCTCTATTTCCCGACATGTTTCGTGCGGTGCGCGACCACGGCATAACGGGTCGTGCGCACAAGCAGGGGCTGTGGTCACTGCAGTTATGGAATCCGCGCGACTTCACGAAAGACGTTCATCGCACCGTTGATGACCGGCCCTATGGCGGGGGGCCCGGCATGGTCATGATGGCGGGCCCTTTGGAGGACGCTGTTATTGCTGCGCAGGCAGATCGCAAGGCGCAGATTGATTCTCGCATCGACTCTGCGCCGGTGTGGCTCATGAGCCCTACCGGGCGTCGTTTTGATCAGCGCATGGCCCAGCAACTGGCAGACGGCCAGGGCGCTATTCTGATTTGCGGGCGATACGAAGGGGTGGATCAGCGCTTTATCGACCGCTGCGTGACCGACGAGGTTTCTATCGGAGACTTCGTGCTTTCGGGCGGCGAGATACCGGCCCTGGCGGTTATGGACAGCGCGGTGCGCCTGTTGCCGGGCGCGCTCAACGACAGCGAATCGGCCCATCAGGATTCTTTCCACGACACCTTGACGGGTTTGTTGGATAGTCCCCACTACACGCGTCCCGAAATTTACGAAGGCGAGTCTGTGCCGCCTGAGCTTTTATCGGGCCATCATGCCAACATTGCCGGCTGGCGCCGACGGCAATCGTTGGCCCTGACCCTTGCCCGCCGCCCCGACCTGATCGAAGCGGCTCGCAAAGCAGGGCGGCTTAGCAAGGCGGACGAGGCGTTTCTGGCTACTCTGTCGGTGTAGGGTTGGCGCGTACACGTGTGCGGTACACGCCACCCGCGAACTGTCGGCAGCCTAACCGAGCCGGACAAGTTGCTCTTGTACTTTGAGCAAGGTTTCTCCAAATTGCACCACGCGCGCCTTTTCCTGCTCAACCACCTGCGCCGGGGCACGTTGCATGAAGCTTTCGTTCGACAGCTTGCCTTGTGCCTTGCCGATCTCTTTTTCGAGGCGCTCGATTTCCTTACTGAGGCGCAGACGCTCAGCATCGACGTCGATCTCGACATGCAGCATCAGTTGTGTTGTGCCTACCACCTGTACTGGTGCGCCCACGTCGGGCAGGGAAGCAACGATTTCAACGTTTTCAAGCTTGGCCAGCGCGGCCAAATAAGGGCTGTTGGCGGCCAGCACCTGGGGGTCGCCTAAAGCGATCAAGGGTACTCGTTGGGCCGGAGACAGATTCATTTCGCCACGCAGCGCGCGTACGGCTTCGACCTGAGCTTTTAATTCAGCGACTTGGGCCTCGGCAGCAGGGTCGAGCTTTTGGGGGTCGGAAACCGGGTAGGGCTGTATGCATACGCTGGTTTGCGTGTGGGCGTCACGTTTGCCCGCTACCAAGGACACTTTCTGCCAAAGCTCTTCGGTGATAAAGGGCATGATGGGGTGAGCAAGCCGCAATACAGTTTCAAGTACGCGGATCAGTGTGCGGCGCGTCCCAAGTTGCTGGGCGGCATTGCCTTGCTGAATCTGAACCTTGGCCAGCTCTACGTACCAGTCGCAATATTCGTCCCACACGAAGTGATACAGCGCATTGGCGATGTTGTCGAAGCGATACTCGTTGAAACCGCGTTCTACCTCGGCTTCAAGCCTTTGCAATTGGCTGATGATCCAGTGGTCGGTGAACGAAAGCTCGTGGTGCTCGGGGCCGGTCAGGTCGTGGCCTTCGGTGTTCATGAGCACGAAACGCGTGGCGTTCCATAGTTTGTTGCAGAAGTTGCGATAGCCCTCGCAACGCTTGAGGTCGAAGTTGATGTTGCGGCCCAGCGTGGCGTAGGCCGCCATGGTAAAGCGCAGAGCGTCGGTACCATAGGCCGGAAAACCCTGCGGGAAATCCTTGCGGGTGCGCTTTTCGATGCTTGTGGCCTGGCGCGGGTTCATCAAGCCGGTGGTGCGTTTGGCCACGAGCTGGTCGATATCGACGCCGTCAATAAGGTCGACCGGGTCAATGGTGTTGCCCTTGGACTTGCTCATCTTCTTGCCTTCCAGGTCGCAGATGAGACCGTGCACGTACACGTCGCGAAAGGGCACCTGGCCGGTCATGTGCATGCTCATCATGACCATGCGGGCCACCCAGAAGAAGATAATGTCAAAGCCGGTGACCAGAACGCTGGAGGGCAGGTAGCGCGCCAGATCGGGCGACTCTTGCGGCCAGCCCAGGTCGGTGAAGGGTACCAGGGCCGACGAAAACCAGGTGTCCAGGACATCGGGGTCGCGGACAAGCGGTTCGATAACGCCCGCGTCGCGTGCCTGGCGCGTGGCTTCTTCTTCAGAGCGGGCTACGAAAATGCGGCCGTCCGGCGCGTACCACGCAGGAATCTGATGACCCCACCAAAGCTGGCGCGAAATGCACCAGTCCTGGATTTTTTCCAGCCACTGGTTGTAGGTGGTGGTCCAGTTTTCGGGGTAGAAGCGGATGCGGCCGTCTGCCACCACTTCGAGCGCAACCTCGGTAATGCTTTTGCCGGGGTTCAATGTACCTTCGGGTGCGGGCTTGCTCATGGCCACAAACCATTGGTCGGTAAGCATGGGCTCAATGACCGTATTGGTGCGATCACCGCGCGGCACCATAAGTTTGTGGGGTTTTACCGCTTGCAGCAAGCCTTGTGATTCAAGGTCGGCAACAATGCGTTTGCGCGCCTCGAAGCGATCAAGCCCCTGGTATGCAGAGGGGCTGTTCTCGTTGATGCGGGCTTCGAGGTCGAGAATGCTGATCTGCGACAGTCCATGACGCTGGCCCACCGCATAGTCGTTGAAATCGTGTGCCGGGGTAACCTTGACCACGCCGGTACCGAACTCGCGGTCGACGTAGTCGTCGGCAATAATGGGTATTTCGCGGTCGCACAGCGGCAGCAGCACATTTTTGCCGATCAGGTGGGCGTAGCGCTCGTCTTCGGGATGAACCATGACGGCCACGTCGCCCAGCATGGTTTCGGGGCGCGTGGTGGCCACCACCAAATGGGTCAGGCCGCCGGCGGGCTGAGCCAGCGGGTAACGAATTTCCCACATCGAGCCGTCTTCTTCTTCGCTGACTACTTCCAGGTCGGATACAGCCGTGCCTAGAACAGGGTCCCAGTTGACCAGACGTTTGCCCCGGTAAATAAGGCCCTGCTCGTGCAAGCGCACAAAGGTTTCGACCACACCGCGCGACAGGTTGTCGTCCATGGTGAAGTACTCGCGGTCCCAGTCGGCCGATGAGCCCAGGCGGCGGAACTGCTCGGTAATGGCACTACCCGATTGGTGCTTCCATTCCCATACTTTTTCGACGAATTTTTCGCGTCCCAGGTCGTGACGAGAGATGTTTTGCGCGTCGAGTTGGCGTTCAACCACAATTTGCGTGGCAATGCCGGCATGGTCGGTGCCTGGTATGAACACGGTGTCGTCGCCCTTCATGCGGTGGTAGCGCACCAGGCCGTCCATGACCGTCTGGTTGAAGGCATGCCCCATGTGCAGCGTGCCCGTTACATTGGGCGGCGGGAACTGTATGGCGTAAGGAACGCTCTTATGGCTGGGGGCGGGCTCGACATGTTGGCCGCCCTTGAAGTAACCCCGACTTTCCCACTGGGCATACCAGCGGGATTCGATTTCTTGGGGTTCAAAGCTTTTGGAAAGCTGGGCGGGTACGTTCGTGGAAGAATCAGAGGTCATTGTGCGAAAACATCAAAAAAAGCAGGCATGCGCTCAAAGTGCATGCCGCCAAGGGTAACCCATCATTTTATGATGGAGCGGCCAATGGCGGCATGTTAAAATGTGCGGTTAGCAAAAATTGCGCAGAAGTGATTGTTTTTTATTAGAAAAACAGTTTATTAGAAAAACAGTTTTTACAACCTTGCGGCAACCAGGCGGCGGGAGTGGATGTAACTGTAGAAGCGTGTAACTGTAGAAGCGTGTCACTGTACAAGCTTGCAACTGCACAAGCGTGCCACAGTACAGGCATCTATATTTCCACAGCTTGCCCGGAAACCACTTTATTTCTTGGATATTTTATGGCTATTGAACGCACCCTTTCCATTATCAAGCCCGATGCGGTCGCTAAAAACGTCATCGGACAAATCGTCGCACGTTTCGAGCAGGCCGGCCTGAAAGTCGTCGCCGCTCGTTTGCAGCAACTGTCGCGCGGCGATGCCGAGCGTTTCTATGCCGTTCACAAAGAGCGCCCCTTCTTTAAAGACCTGGTTGATTTCATGGTCTCGGGTCCTGTGTTCATTCAGGTGCTCGAAGGCGAAAGTGCCATCCAGAAAAACCGCGACCTCATGGGCGCTACCGACCCCAAGAAAGCCGAAGCCGGCACCATCCGCGCCGACTTTGCAGACAGCATCGACGCCAACGCCGTGCATGGTTCCGACGCAGCCGAAACCGCTGCAGTCGAGATCGCTTTCTTCTTTCCTGAAAGCAACGTTTACAGCCGCTAATTGTGGTTCCGCCGCAAGGCGGGCCAATGTTTTATGTCATCAGTCGAACCCCTGAACCTTCTTGGCCTTGATGGCCCCGCACTCAGCGACCTGGTGTCGCAATGGGGGGGCAAGCCCTTTCGCGCCAAGCAGTTGCTGCGCTGGATCCACCAGCGCGGCGAGGGTTCGTTCGACAACATGACCGACCTGGCGCGCGATTTTCGCCGCCAGTTGTCCGAGCAATGCATCGTTGCCGCGCCGCTGGTCTCTACCGAGCAGCTCTCGACCGACGGCACACGCAAGTGGCTGTTCGATGTAGGGCAAAACAATGCGATCGAAACAGTGTTCATTCCCGAGGACGATCGCGGTACGCTGTGTATCTCCAGCCAGGCCGGCTGCACGGTGGCCTGCCCTTTTTGTTCCACCGGCTATCAGGGTTTTAACCGCAATCTCACCACAGCCGAAATTATCGGCCAGTTGTGGCATGCCAAGCGCACACTCGAAGCCGACCTTTCCAGTGCGCGTATTGCGGGCATCGATGGCACCCATGCCGCCGAACCCGTTCGGGTCATCAGCAACGTGGTCATGATGGGTATGGGCGAGCCCCTGCTTAATTACGACCAGGTGCTGGCCGCCCTGCGCCTCATGCTCGACGACAACGCCTATGGTTTGTCGCGCCGGCGGGTTACGGTGTCCACCTCGGGTGTGGTGCCCATGATCGACCGCTTGGCGCGCGACTGCCCCGTGGCCTTGGCGGTGTCGCTGCACGCGCCCAACGACGCACTTCGCGACAAGCTCGTACCGCTTAATCGCAAGCACCCTTTGAACGAGCTGCTCGACGCTTGCAATCGTTATCTCGAGCACGCGCCACGCGACTTCATCACCTTTGAATACATCATGCTTGACGGCGTCAACGACACCGACCAGCATGCCGCAGAATTAATAAGTATTGCAAAACGTGTCCGTTGCAAGTTTAATTTAATCCCGTTTAACCCTTTTCCGCAGTCGGGCCTGAAGCGTTCGCCGGCGGCCCGAGTGCGTTTGTTCGCACAGCGTCTTATGGATGGCGGTGTCGTAACCACGGTGCGCAAGACTCGCGGCGACGACATCGCCGCCGCCTGTGGCCAACTGGCAGGCGACGTCAAGGACCGCACGCGCATCGCTCAGCGTTTGCCCAACCGTGCGACCATAGCCATCAAAGAGGAACGCGTATGAATAAACCGCTGCTGCGAGCTGTCAGTTCTACACCCGAACCGGTGGTCGAGCTCGACGAAACACAGGGCTTGGGCGCATCGCTACGGGCAATGCGTCATGCGCGGGGCTGCAGCCTGGCTGATGCCTCGACGCGTCTCAAGTATTCCGTTCGCCAGTTGCAAGCACTTGAAAACGAAGAATGGTCCCGTTTGCCCCAAGGGGTACTGCTTAGGGGCCAGGTGAAAAACTACGCTCGTTTTCTTGACGCCGACGTCGACGCCTTGCTGGTCATGCTCGATAATCAGGTAGAAACGCAGCCAACGCTTCCAGTGTCGGCCCCGGTCAAACGGGCAGCGTTCAACGAGGCCGAGCTGCCTCTTCACTCCGAAGGTGGTTCCCGTTCCTGGGGTTGGTTGCTGGTCATTTTGGCGCTGCTCGTCGTGGCCGGCGTCTATGCCGTCGATCGTGGTTGGGTTCCTGATTCGTGGCTGGTGTTCGACTGGCTCAAAGCCCTGAAGCAATGACAGATTTTTCAGATAACGGTCTTGCCGCCTCTGCGCCGGCACCCGTCGGGTCGGCGCAGCGTCGCCATACCCGGGGGGTCATGGTGCGTTGGCAAGACAAGCAGGTACAGGTCGGTGCCGGTGCGCCCGTCGTGGTGCAATCCATGACCAACACCGACACGGCCGACGCTATTGCAACCGCCATACAGGTCAAGGAACTTGCCGTGGCGGGCTCCGAGATGGTGCGCATTACCGTCAATACTCCAGAAGCTGCCCGCGAGGTACCCGCCATTCGCGAGCAGCTCGACCGCATGGGGGTGTCGGTGCCTCTGGTGGGCGATTTTCACTACAACGGGCACAAACTGCTTAGTCAGTTTCCCGAGTGCGCCCAGGCCTTGTCCAAATACCGCATCAACCCTGGCAATATGGGCGGCGGCAAAAAGCGCGACGACAATTTCGCGCAAATGATAGAAATCGCCGCGCGCAACGGCAAGCCGGTGCGCATTGGTGTCAATTGGGGCAGCCTTGACCATGAACTGATGGCGCGCATGATGGACGAGAACAGCAAGCGTGCCCAACCCTGGACAGCACAGGCGGTGATGCGCGACGCGCTGGTTGTGTCGGCCATTAGCAATGCCCGCCGGGCCGAGCAATTAGGCTTGTCGGGTGAAGCCATTGTTCTTTCTTGCAAGGTCAGTCATGTGCAAGACCTTATCGCCGTCTATCGCGACCTGGCTTCGCGTTGCGATTACCCCCTGCATCTGGGCCTGACCGAAGCCGGCATGGGCAGCAAGGGCATTGTGGCGTCTACAGCCGCGCTGGCCGTGCTGCTTCAAGAAGGCATCGGCGATACGATTAGAATCTCGTTAACCCCCGAGCCCGGCGGCGACCGCACGCGCGAGGTGGTCGTAGCCCAAGAAATATTGCAAACCATGGGCTTGCGGGCATTTACGCCCATGGTGGTGGCTTGCCCGGGTTGCGGCCGCACCAGCAGTACCGTGTTTCAAGAGCTTGCCGACAGCATCCAGACCTATTTGCGGCGTCAGATGCCTGTCTGGAAAACCCGCTTTCCGGGTGTTGAAACCATGAATGTGGCCGTGATGGGTTGCGTGGTCAATGGCCCGGGCGAAAGCCGGCATGCCGACATCGGCATCAGTCTGCCCGGTACGGGCGAGATACCGTCTGCGCCCGTTTATATTGATGGTGAGCGCACCGTTACGCTCAAGGGCGACCACATTGCCAGCGAGTTCCAGGCCATTGTCGAAAATTATGTCGAGCGGCGTTACGGCGTGCCGGGCACTCGCCGCTCATAACCAGTCTTACAAAAAGCAGCTATGTCGCAGTCGTTCAAGAAGGTCCACGCCATCACCGGCATGAAGGACATACTACCCGACGGTAGTGCCCCCTGGGAGCAACTCGAAGAAACCGTTCGCCAATGGCTGGCCGCCTACGGCTATCGCAATATGCGCACGCCGGTGCTGGAGCACACGCGTCTGTTTGCACGCGGAATCGGCGAAGTAACCGACATCGTCGAGAAAGAAATGTATTCGTTCACTGACGCGTTGAACGGTGAGCAACTGACGATGCGTCCCGAATTTACCGCCGGCATGGTGCGGGCCACCATCGAGCACAACCTGCTTTACGATCGTCCGCAACGAGTCTATGCATTAGGCCCTGTGTTTCGCCACGAGAAGCCCCAACGCGGCCGTTACAGGCAGTTTCATCAGGTCGACGTTGAAGCACTGGGCATGGCCGGCCCCGATATCGACGCCGAGATGATCGTCATGCTGGCGCGCCTCTGGAAGACACTGGGGCTTGCCGATATTCGCCTCGAGCTGAATTCGCTGGGCCAGGCTGAAGAGCGCCAGGCGCACCGTGAGGCGCTGGTGCGTCACCTTGAGCAGCACCTCGATGTGCTGGACGACGAGGCGCGGCGACGCATGCATACCAACCCATTGCGGG
The DNA here is from genome assembly GCF_035515275.1 of Pusillimonas sp. Lineage (GTDB taxonomy): Bacteria > Pseudomonadota > Gammaproteobacteria > Burkholderiales > Burkholderiaceae_B > Pusillimonas. The sequence continues at coordinate 1,956 of NZ_DATJBQ010000067.1, read as the reverse complement.
TGCTCGACACAAAAAACCCTGCCATGCAGGCAATGGCAGACAGCGCGCCGCGTCTGTTCGATTTTCTTGGCGAGGCGTCGCGCGCCCATTTCGACGGCGTATGCAAACGGCTTGACGATGCCGGCATCGCCTATCGGCTCAACCCTCGACTTGTACGGGGGCTCGATTACTACAACCTTACGGTTTTCGAGTGGGTTACCGATCGTCTGGGTGCCCAGGGCACCGTATGCGGCGGTGGCCGATACGACGGCCTGATCGAGCTGCTGGGCGGGAAACCGGCGCCTGCCGTGGGTTTTGCCATCGGCATGGAGCGCTTGCTCGACCTGTGCGAGCAGACCGCCGCGTTCCAGGCGCCGGCCGAGTGTCAAATATATGTGGTGCATCAGGGTGACCCGGCTCAGCGCGCCGCCGCTTTACTGGCCGAGAAGCTGCGCGACGGCGGTTTTAGGGTTATTGTTCATCCCGGTTCGGCAAGCTTCAAATCACAGTTCAAGCGCGCCGATGCAAGCGGGGCGCAGGTTGCCATTATTCTTGGCGAAGACGAGCTCCGTGCCGAGCAAGCCGCCGTCAAGTGGCTGCGTCAAACCGACGGCACCCAAGCCCAGCAAGAGACGATTCCTCTAGATCGTCTCGTTGAAGAATTGAAACATAAGGTTTAAGGCATGGCATACGATTTAGAAGAGCAGGAAAAAATTGACGCGCTACGGGCATGGTGGGACCGTTACGGAACACTGATTGCCGTCGTGATCATTGCCGCAGTGCTGGTTTTTGCCGGCTGGCGCGCCTGGCAATGGTATCAAGGGCATCAGGCCGGTCAGGCCATGGGGTACTTCGAGGCGCTTGAAACCTCGGCAATGCAGCCAACCGAAGACTCGCTGCCGCGTATCAAGGCCGCCAGTGAAACCCTGCGTCAAGATTTTCCCGATTCGGGGTATACGTCGCGCGGTGTTTTAATCGCGGCGGCCGCGCTTCGTTCGCAGGGCGACCTTGACGGCGCGCGCGAACAGCTTGCGTGGCTCGTAGCCCAAAACAAGGATCCCGCGCTGGTCCCGTTGGCCAAGCTGCGCCTGGCCGGCATCTTGCTCGAGCAGCAACAATACGACCAGGCTTTGGCGCATCTCGACGCTGCACCGCCGGCATTTGCGGGCTTGTACGCCGACCGTCGGGGCGACATTCTTATTGCACAAGGTAAAAAAGACGAAGCCATCCAGGCTTGGCAGACGGCCATCACCCAGCTGGGCGATGCCCCGCTGGCGCAGGTCATTCAACTTAAAATCGATGCAAACGGTGGAGCCTAATCCATGCAATCAACCCTTATCCGTCGTTTTCTAAGCGTCGGCGTCCTGGCGCTAGGTGTCTCTGCTGTAGCCGGCTGCTCGATGTTTTCCCCGAGCAACCCCCGCTATGAGCCCGTTCCTTTAACTGAGTACCAGGCCGCCGTGTCCGCGGGCGTTTCCTGGAGCGTTTCTGTGGGTCGCGACGGCGGCGCCGGGTTCGCGCCGCAGGTTGTGGGTGAGTCGGTTTACGCCGCTGCGCCTAACGGGTCGGTCATGAAAGTGGCCCTGGCAACGGGCGCCATCCAGTGGCGAAGCGAGGCCGGCAAAGATCTTTCTGCGGGGGTCGGCTCCGACGGGCGTGTCACAGCAGTGGCCGCACGTGACGGCACCGTTATCGCGTTCGACGAGCAGGGCCGCGAAAAATGGCAGGCCAAGGCATCCAGCCAGGTTGATATTCCGCCGGCAGTGGGGGCTGGAATCGTGGCCGTACGAAGCAGCGACTATCGCATTCAGGCTTTCGATGCCGAAACCGGTGAGGCGCTTTGGAACGTGCAGCGCCCGGGTCCGGCCTTGGCGCTCAAAACCAACATGCGCATGGTCATTATCGAAGACATGCTGCTTTCGGGTCTGCCCAACGGCCGGCTGATTGCCATCGACGCAGACAGCGGTGCGGTTCAAT
>NZ_DATJBQ010000066.1:0-3661 GCF_035515275.1 Pusillimonas sp. | reverse complement strand
CTGACCCAGTTCGTCGTCGCCCCTGGCCATGATGCGATCGTACAAATTGCCGCTGCTAAGCGAGCCAAGAAACCCGGTGGCCTCTTTAAGCTGGGCAATGACTGAACGGCGCAAAGCGTATAGCCCAACCAGAATCAGGGCCAGCGCGGGCGCAATGACGTACAGCTCGGCGGTTCGGCCGATGAGCACCGCATTGGCGCCGAGCGCCCCTAATATCAAGGTAACCAATAGCGCCAGCCCGTTGAACTTGGCGCCAAGCGAAAAATTGAAGACTCGTTTTAATCGGGCTGCAAGCGAGGTCGGTGTTGCCACGCCGTTTCGCAAGATCACCGATGTATCACCCGCGTTCAGGCGCTTATATAGCGCCTTGGCAACCTTAAGCGCTTCTTCCGGCGGCTTGACCCGAATCGAGGTATAGCCGACAACCTGGGTGTCTTTAACGATAGGGGCCACGAACGCCAGCACCCAGTAGTCGGCACCGTTCTTGCAACGGTTGTGGATCATGCCGCCCCAAGCCTTGTTTTGCTTCAGGGTCGCCCACAAGTCGGCAAATACATGCTTGGGCATATCCGGGTGGCGCTCGATGCTTTGGGGAGCGCCGATCAGTTCTTCGCGGGTGTAGCCGCTGATGCGCACGAAGTTATCGTTCGCATAGGTGATATGCCCGCGTAAATCGGTTTTGGAAATAACTGTTTCGTCGGGACGAAGCACGTATTCGGCCGTTACCGTCGCGCCCCGCCCTGGGCTGGAGACTGCTGCATTCGAATGGGCCCATCGACCCGCTACTGAAACGCCATACTGCATGTCTTGCCCCCAAAAACTGAAACTCAAAACCAAATGGACCTGAGTGAAGCGGGTCAAATATTAGCAAATGTAAAATGCATCAAACAGTAAACAGGCCAACTCTCATGGAAAATACCTAGGAGTGGAAGTCCTCGCCAAAACCCTGCCTAGAAGCCCAGACTAGCCAGCAAATCGTCGACCTGATCCTGGTTGGCCACGACGTCAGGCTTGCCCTCGGGATTGGTTTGCGGCCCGTTCAGCAATGAATTGGTGTCGTCGCGCTTTTCTTTGGGCACGCTGTCGATCAGCACTTGCACCAGTTCTTGCTCGATGGTGCCAATCACCCCCAGCATTCGGGTAATGACCTGGCCGGTCAGGTCCTGGAAATCTTGAGCCATGATGATTTCCATCAGGTGGTCAAGCGACACTTGCGTATCGGCGGGAATCTCTTGCAGCAGGCCACGCGTGTCATCGACCAACTCGCGCGCCTGGGGCAGCTCGACAGGGTTATCGAACCAGGCCTGCCAGCGACGTCCAGCTCACGAGCGCGACGTTGCATGCGCTCTCGCACCGGCTGAACGGTTTCGGCGGCATTCAACACGCGGTTGGCGGCCTGCTCGGTCATGCGCGCCACGTAACCCAAGCGATCGCGGGCATCAGGAATGGCTTCGGCGGCCTCTTTGATGGCGTGATCCAGGCCCAATTCGCGCATGCTGTCACGCAACATGCGCGTCAATTGCGCAATTTTGCCAATCAGATCTTCGGCCTCGCCTCCACCGCTGACTGCCGGGTTTGCCGATGTTGTCATGTCGTTTCCTTATTCATTCAAGCGTTCAATTTCTCGAAAATCTTGTTCAGTTTTTCTTCGAGAACAGCCGCTGTAAACGGCTTGACCACATAACCGTTGGCGCCGGCCTGAGCGGCGGCGATGATGTTTTCTTTCTTGGCTTCGGCGGTGACCATCAACACGGGCAATTTTGACAATGCCGGATCAGCACGTATGGTCTGAAGCATGGTCAGTCCATCCATATTGGGCATGTTCCAGTCGGAAACCACCAGCTCAAAGTTGTTGTTGCGCAGTTTTTCTAGGCCCATGACGCCGTCTTCGGCCTCATCGACGTTTTCAAAGCCCAGGTCCTTGAGCAGGTTCTTGATGATGCGTCGCATGGTCGGAAAGTCGTCGACCACCAGGATTTTTATCGATTTCTGTACCACTTGGGTTCTCCAATAAAACAGTGTTAGCTTGGCCTTCGAGACTTAGTCGGCACCCACTTGGGCGCGCTCAGACCCGGTGACCATAAGAGCCGGCGCTTCTGAGCAGCCGCTCGCTGATATCCGATAGCGGCAGAGCTTCGTCGGCCGCGCCAATAAGCAGTGCTTCTCGAGGCATGCCGAACACCACACAACTTGCCTCGTCCTGAGCAAAAGTTTGAGCGCCGGCCTGCTTCATTGCCAGCATGCCCTGTGCGCCGTCCTTGCCCATGCCGGTAAGGATGACGCCGACCGCGTTCTTGCCCGCGACCTGAGCCACCGAATTGAACAACACATCGACTGAAGGACGATGGCGGTTAACCGGCTCGCTGGGGTCAAGCCTGACCACATAATTGGCGCCCGATCGCGCCAGCTTCATGTGGGCCACCCCGCCCGGTGCGAGATACACGTGCCCCGGCAGCACCCGCTGTCCGTCTTCGGCCTCGTGAACCTGCACATCGCAAAGCGAATCAAGCCGCTGCACGAACGAACGTGTAAAGCCCGCAGGCATATGCTGCGTGATGAGAATGGCCGGTGCGTTGGCCGGCATGGGCTCGAGCACCTGCCGTATGGCTTCGGTGCCACCGGTCGAGGCGCCGATGACAATCAGCTTCTCGGTCGTTGAGAAGGCCGAAGTGAGGCGCCGCACCGGGGCACGCACCTCGGAGGGCGCTGGACGCGGTCGCGGCCGCGACAAGGCCGCGGCACGGATCTTGTCGGCGATCAGGTCGCTGTAATCCATGAGCCCGTCGCGCAGCCCCAGCCTGGGCTTGGTGACGAAGTCGACCGCACCCAGCTCAAGCGCGCGCAGCGTCACCTCGGAGTTGCGTTCGGTAAGCGAAGAGACCATGACCACCGGCATGGGCCGCAGGCGCATCAGACGCTCGAGAAAATCCAGGCCGTCCATGCGCGGCATCTCGACGTCCAGCGTCAGGACGTCGGGATTATGCTGCTTGATCAGATCGCGCGCGACCAAGGGGTCGGGCGCCACGGCCACCACTTCCATGTCGGGGTGGCTGTCGATGATCTCGGTCATCAGGCTGCGCACCAGCGCAGAATCGTCCACACATAGGACACGTATTTTTTTCATGACTCAACTCCAGACAATATGCATGGCAAAACCTACTAGGCCAGCGTATAAACCGTTTGCCCGCGCAAACGGAAAGCCTTGGTCAAGTACGTAAAGTTTTCCGAATGTCCGGCGAACAAGAGGCCGCCGGGTTTAAGCATGGGCGCAAACCTTTCCAAAATTCGAGTTTGCGTGGGTTTATCGAAGTAAATCATGGTATTGCGACAAAAAATTGCATCGAACTTTTCGGTCGTTGGCCAAGTGGGCGCCACCAGGTTCAACGTTTCAAATTGCACCACGTCGTGCAATATGGGCTTGACGCGGACCAGCCCCGATTTGCTGGATTTTCCGCGAAAAAAATATTTCTTCATTAAAGCCTCGGGTATGGGCTTTGCGCGCTCAAAGGTATAGACACCCTTTCGGGCTTTTTCGATTGCCTGGGTGTCAATGTCGGTTGCCCATACCGAGGGCTTGGCCTGCGTGGGGCCTGCTTCCTCGAGCAAGGTTATGGCGATGGAGTAGGGTTCTTCGCCGGTCGAGGCGGCGCAGCACCAGACC
>NZ_DATJBQ010000065.1:0-20069 GCF_035515275.1 Pusillimonas sp. | reverse complement strand
ATCTGAAAACCCCTGCCGAGGCATTTGCATTAGCCGCATAATCTGAGCAGATTCTGCTGGGTCATTACATTTATGCTTATGGTAGCTAGCTTTCCGCTTAATTGCTTTGGTTTTTTGGCTAGCTTATGCCTTACTTTGTGCCGTCCAGCCGATCAAGAATCGTAAGGGCTTTCTCGCGATCAGCACCGGCTGCTAGCGTCTTGAAACGCATTTCCACGTCGAATGCCGCGATGGCCTGGGCGCTCATTTCTTCGACCAGCTTGTTGACGCTAAGGCCGCGCGATTGCGCCAAGGTCTTCAGGCGCTGAGCGGTATCGTCCGGCAAACGTATGGTCAGTGTGCTCATCGCAGATTCTCCAAACACTGTGCGGGTGTTAGTACCCGCAGCTCTTTCCAGGGCAGCTCTCCGCGTGCCACATCGCGGACATTGTGCGTAATAATGGCCTGTGCTCCACCGGCAATGGCCAGTTCAATAAGGTGATTATCGCCTTCGTCGGGTAGGTTTGGCCGCCAGCCGTAATAGACCGGTACCCAGCGCCCGGCTTGGGCCAGCGCGGCCAGAATCTCTCGACGCTCCTGGGCGGTGGTTATGTCCGTCCAGACGGGGCGACTAAGCAAGTCTTCGTACTCCAGCCATAAGGCATTGCCAAATAGCGGCAAATACTTGCCACGCAAAATACGACGCAGTACTTCACGTGCAGCGCCACCTTCCGATCGAAGGGCGGAGACAAATACGTTGGTATCCAGGACAATCACTGTCATGTTTGATAGCATATATGACAGCATCCTGCTTCGCAAGTTCCATATCCGCTATGCGGGTTCGGCAGCTTGAGGCGCGTACGTTCCGCTGTCTTGTGGTGCTCGACGCGTCGGATCAAACGCCACCCTAATCCAAATCGCCGAAATCGCTCTGAAGCGCGAGTGTCTGTTGACTGGCATTTCGGTTAACAAACTAACCCTGCATGAGACGTGATGCTACGAGTAGCATCACGTCTCATGCAGACACTCCGAAGAGCGCCCCGACTGCCGCGGTCAAACCCATTGCCAACGCGCCCCAGAAAGAAACACGTAATACTGACACGAGCGCCGGGGCGCCGCCTGCGCTCGCAGCCAGCAGGCCCAGCAGCGCAAGAAAGAAGAGCGAGCTTACTGCGATGCCCCACATGAGCGCGGCATTCGGAAGCATTAGAACCATCAGCAGTGGAAGCGTCGCTCCCACGGCGAAAGTTCCAGCGGAGGCGAACGCAGCTTGGACTGGTTTCGCGGCCAACGTATCGGATATGCCGAGCTCGTCTCTGCTGTGTGCGCCAAGCGCATCATGAGACATTAGTTGGGTGGCAACATTTGATGCTAATGTACTATCCAGTCCACGCCGCACGTAGATCGCTACCAATTCTTCGTGCTCCTGTTCGGGATTTGCGGCCAACTCTTTAATCTCACGAGCCAGATCCGCGCGCTCAGTATCAGATTGCGAGCTGACGGAAACATACTCACCAGCGGCCATTGACATAGCACCCGCTACAAGGCCGGCAACACCCGCAACGAGAATGGCTCTTGTACTTGCGCCGGAGGCCGCGACTCCCAACACTAGGCTCGCAGTAGAAACAATTCCATCGTTTGCTCCTAAAACAGCGGCACGAAGCCAGCCAGTTCGATGTGTTCGATGTTGTTCGCCGTGTCTCATACGTTCTTCCCGAGGATTTGAAAGTTCATTGCGACGCCTGATGGTCAATACAGGACGCCAATGGCCGTATAACATGGTTATTTTGGTTGCCCATTGCGGCAGTGTAACCACATGATTCGCAATCACTTGCATCTTTACCGGGATCGAACGGCAAAATCATGATAGATCCGAACAAACGCCTGGCCGGCCCTCCAGACTGGGCCGATGCGCCTGATGAGTGGAATTGGCTGGCACAAGATGAGGACGGCAAATGGTACTGGTACGCTGTGTCTCCGCAACTGGGTGTTGCCGGGGGCGTGTGGCGCTCGCCGCGCCGGGCGCAAAAGTTCGCCGGCCAAGGCGAGCCCAACGCCAAATGGTACGAAAGCTGCCGCCAACGCACTACAGTATCTGATTCTTGATTCTATAGGCCAAGGTCGTACCGGTGTAGACCACATCCGGCCGTGAGCCTTCAAAACGCAGAAGAGAGGCTTTCACTCAGGTTCACGTTGATGCTGTTGTCTTTGAAGCCGACATATTCGCCAGAGCTGTTGCGTGCGTTGTATTGAAAATAAACGATCCAAGCCGAATAAGCACCTTGAATATTGGGTTGCCGTATGCACTCACCGACTCGAATGTTTTGAATTTGTACGCTCGAGGGGTCTTTAATAGAAGTGTGGTTTATGGCGTTCCGAATATACGCCAATGCTTCATGTTGTTCTGGGCGTTTTCCGCATAAGTGCTGCTGGTCTGGGCTGTGTATGGTGGCGCAACCGGCCAGCAATGCAAATGCAGGAATAAAAGCCAAATGGCAGTGCCTGGCCATGAGCCCCCCCGTTGATTATTGTTATGTCAAAACGCAGCAAGCAGTGTATTCGCTTTTACGACGATTCGCGCCCGACGTCGGCAAGAACCTGAGGGGTGACGGAGGCCAGGCACGCATCCTGCCGCACGAGGCCTCCTTCATTTATTATGAAACCAGGTCAAGGCTTGGCCAGATGCCAGACTCCGCGTACGCCGTCACCGCTCGTGTCGCCGGGCTTGGCGTCTTTGATGAACAGGTATAAAGGCTGGCCCTTGTACGCCCATTGGCGCTTGCCGTCATGGCTTTCTATTAGTGTCCAGTCGCCGCTGGCCACGTCGTCGGGGCCCGCCAGTGCGGGGGGCCAGTTCTTGGCGCAGTTGTCGTTACAGTTGCTTTTGCCCGGCGTGTCCTGGTCGAAGGTGTAAAGGGTGGCGCCGTTGGCGTCAACGAAGTGGCCGTTTTGGGTCTTGGGTGGCTCGGCCAGGGCTGAGGCGGACAGCAGCGTGCCAAACAGCAGCACGAAAATGGTCTTGCAAGTGCTCATGGTGACTCCTTTTTGGGGGATACCCGACCGGTTTCCGGAGCCTGTGCGCCCCGGAGGACGGGCGCGCTACTTGAACGCCTGAAGAAGGCGTTTGTCCATCTTATACGATACTTTAACGGCCAAGTGTTACCGATTTGAAACGCCTAGTTCAACGCTTCCTTGGCCGCCTCTTCGGGGGTCAGGCCGTTATAGAACTGGTCGGTAAACCATTCGGCCTGATCTTCAATATAGTCTTGTGCCTCGCGCAGTGAGGCCCCCGCGGCGACCAGAAAGCCTTCAACTTCAATACACCATTCGATCAGCGCAACTTCGTCAGGATCGGGCGTGTGTTTTTTGCTCATGTTTTCCTTTGCTTGAAATGCAAGCCGTGCGGCGCATGCCGGCTTTCTATTTTGTGAGCGCCGCAAGGTGATGGGTCTAAGCTATATTTAGATTACGGAAGTTCTAGTTTGGGCTGTTTTGGCAAGATGCGCCGGCTTGGCCGGTAGCACGCCTGGGTTGTACAGCAAGCTTATCAATAGCTTCATAAAAGCGGAAAGACATTGTCCGCTATTTTATAACGACAAGGAGGCAGCAGATGAACACCGAGGTAAAAATGTACTACCCGTACATCAATGGCCGTGCCTGGCAGTCTGAAGGGCAACCGATATACGAAGTAAACAACCCCTTTACAGGCCAACTGATCGGAAGGGTTCATCTGGCCACTGCTGCTGACATCGACGCGGCCCTGGCCAGTGCCGAAGAAGCCAGAAAGGCCTGGGGCAAGACGCTGGCCGGCGAACGCGAGGCCATCTTGCTGAAGGCCGCCGACATCGTCGAGCGTCGGCGCATGGAGATCGCCAAGGTGCTGATCGAAGAGGGCGGCAACGTGTTTGGCAAGGCCATGTTCGAGTGCGACTACATGATCAGCGCCTTTCGCATTGCCGCCGGCCAGGCGCGCGACATTCGAGGCGAGACCATGCCGGCCGACGCGCCCAACCGAATTTCCATGACCATACGCCAGCCGCTGGGTGTCGTCGTGGGCATAGGTCCGTTCAATGCGCCGTTGCTGCTCAATGGCAAGAAACTGGCCCCGGCGCTGGCCGCCGGCAACAGCTTCATTCTCAAGCCTTCGCCGTATACGCCAATCGCCGCATTGTTGTTTGCCGAGATTCTGGAAGAGGCGGGGCTGCCGCCGGGCGTGCTCAGCGTGATTCCAACCACCGATGCAGCAGTAGGGGACACCCTTTTTTCGGATCCGCGCGTGAAACTGATCACCTTTACCGGCTCGGCGCGGGTCGGGAAAATCTTGTCCGAACTGGCCGGGCGTCATCAGAAGCGCATCGTGCTTGAACTGGGCGGCAAAAGCCCCTTGGTGGTGCTGGCTGACGCCGACATGGATTACGCCGTGCGCTCGGCCGCCTTCGGCATTTTCTTCAACCAAGGGCAGGTTTGCATGGCCAACTCACGCATTATTGTCGAGGCGCCCATTTACGACGCCTTCTGCGAGGCGTTTGCCAAAAAGGTGCGCGAAGTTCCCTTCGGCGACCCTTCCCAGCCCAATTCGGCGGTGGGCCCGCTTATCGATCAGCGCCATACCACGTTCATTCGCGGGCATATCGACGATGCTGTCTCCAAAGGCGCCAAGCTGTTGACCGGCGGCAAGGTTGATGGAAACGTCATGGAGCCGTCGGTGCTGGTCGGCGTCAAGCCCGGCATGCAGGTTTATAACGAAGAAAGCTTCGGGCCCCTGGCCGCCGTCTACAAGGCCGACGATTTCGAGCACGCGGTGGAGCTGGCCAACGACACTTCCTATGGCTTGTCGTCGGGTATTCTTACCAACGATCTGCAAAAGGCCATGGATTTTGCCCTGCGTGTCGAGGCGGGGTCGGTGCACATCAACGACAACGCGTTCGACGACGACCCCAATGCCCCGTTCGGCGGCTTCAAGGGCAGCGGCTATGGCAAAGAAAACGGCCGCTATTCGGTCGCCGACATGACCGAGCTGAAATGGGTCACCATTCAACTGGGTGAGCGCCAGTTGCCGTTTTAATCATTCCAGCATCCAAAGAAAGCACCATCGGCAAGACATCCGCTGGCCGTTGTTTGACCAACATCAGATCAGGCACGCGGTGCTTTCGTTAGAATGAACTAGCAGAAAACTTAGCAGCAGGGCGATTGCTCTGCTGCATGGCTGGTTACCTGAACAGGAGGTCACTGATGAAATCAATCAAATCTACAAAGCGTATTTTTGGCGCTGTGGCGTTGGCCTTGCCGTTGGCTGTGGCAACCATGCACGGCATGGCCTGGGCCCAGGCCGATCATGCTCATGACAGCGCAGCGCACTCGGCCATGGAACTGAACCAAGGCCGGAAATGGGGTATTGACGCCCCCTTGCGCCACGGCATGAACGCCCTGCACAGCGACATCACTACTGCCTTGAACAAAGTGCACGACGGCAAGATGTCTGAAGCCGACTACGACAAGCTGGCTGAAAGCGTGAACACCCAGTTTTTATACATTGTCGAAAACTGCAAGCTTGAGCCGGCGCCCGATGCGCAATTGCACATTGTGTTGGGCAACGTCATGCAAGGCCTGGAGGCCGTCAAGGGCAATGTACCGCAGCAAAATCGTGCAGACGGCGTCGTAAAAATCGCCCAGACGCTAAACACTTATGGCCAATTCTTTGAGCACGAAGGCTGGAAGCCCATTGACCTGGCTCATTAAGGTGTAGATATAAAAACGGCCGCTAATGCGGCCGAATTTTTTTGTTGCCGGCTAGGCGGTGGCAAGGTCGGCAGGCATGGCCTGCCGCAAGTGCGGCAGGGTGTATTGCTGTTGCTGGTACACCAGGCCGGGCCACAGTGCGTGGCTGCGGGCCTCTTTAAGCAGGGCTTCGTCCACCGCCTGCTGCGTATACGTTTCCGGGGCGGCGTAGCGGTACTGGGTAGGCTCGCGGTGCGGCTCCAGCACAAGCAGGGTATTGTCTTTTAAATAGCCGTAGTTTTCGCCGTATTGCATCATGGCGCGGTTACCGCTGCTGCGTGTCAGGTCGTGACCGATCATGGGGTGTTCGCAACGCACGCCGGCCAATGAAAGCAGGGTTACGGGCAGGTCGATCTGGCTGATAATGCGGTTGTCGTGGCGTGGCTGTATGTCGGCGCCCAGAATAAACGCCGGAATATGAAAATGCCGCAAGGGCACCAGGTTGACACCCGCCACACGGGAATCGTGGTCGGCTGCAACCAGAAAGACGGTGTTCTGCCAGTAGTCAGAAGCCCGCGCTTGTTCAAAGAATTTCCCCAATGCCCAATCGGCGTAGCGCACCGTGTTTTCGGCGCTGGCCGGGTCGCCGTCGGGCTCGATTCGGCCTTTGGGATATTCCCACGGCGAATGGTTGCTGACCGAAAATGCCAGGGTAAGCGTGGGCTGCTCGGGCGGGTTGCTTAGCAGCGCATGCAACTTGTTGAACATGTCTTCATCAGAGGCGCCCCAGGTACCCACGAAGGCGGGGTTCTGGAAGGTGGGCAGGTCGTGAAGCTCGTCGAAACCGTTGCCCAGAAAGAAGCTTTTCATGTTGTCGAAGTGGGCTTCACCGCCATAAATAAAGCGCGAGCGGTAGCCATGCTGCTTCAGCACCTGGGCCAGGGTGAAGAAATTGCGTTGGGCGCCTGAAAGCCGCAAGGCGGCATCAGAAATAGTGGGCGGGAACCCTGCCGACAAGGCTTCAAGGCCGCGCACCGAGCGCGTGCCGGTTGCATAGGCGCGGGTAAAGTTCCAGCTGTTGTTCAGCAACTGGTCAATATGAGGGCACAGGCTGCGGCCGCCAAGCCCACTTACAAATTGGGCGCCCAGGCTTTCTTCGACAATTAAAACTATGTTCAGCGGCCTGGCTCGCGGGCAACTGGGCTCTAGCGCGTGCAGCGATGGAAGCTGCGGATGGGTGGTGGTGATGCCGGCGCAGCGATTGACCTCTTGGTTGACCTCGGCGGGCTCCATCTTGCCGTAAACGTCGGCCGCCGAGCGCTCGTTCTTCATGCTGTAAATGGCATATTGCACGTTGTACAGAGAGTTGAGCGGCAAGGTATTAAGCAGGCCGTCGCCGCAATATGCCACGCTGGACGGGTTCATGGGCCGATGCCCCAGAGTGCCGCGTATGGCTAAAAAAATGACGGGCGCCACAGCTGTGGAGTACAAGGCGGCCTGCCACCATGGCAGGGCCGTTTCGACGTGTACGTCGCCGAAAAGCCAATAACCCAACCAGGCCATTAATGCCACGAAGGCCAGGGCGCCGGCAATGGCCAGCTTGTATCCTTTCCAGAGCATGCCGCCCACTTCTTTGGGGTGCTTGAGGTATTCGACATAAAGGCGGTTGGGTCGGGTGTCGTACTCGGCAATGAACTGTGGCGTCGAGGCTTCCAGCAGCACCAGCACGACCCAGGCTACTAAAAACCACACAACGGTAATTTGGTCGGCCAGGCGGTATTCGCCCAGCCAGGGCGCCAACAGCGCCGGAATGCCCGCTAGCATGGCGATCTGGGCTGCGTCGATGCGAAGCCCGCCCCTTAACACCGGCCAAAGGCCGCCGGCGGCTTGAAGACGCTTCCATTGCCAGGCGGACAGCAGCAATCGGCTAAGCGTCAGCAAGGCAAAGCACGCCACGACGAAAGTTATTGTGTGTTCACGCATGGCGGTTATGAAAGACTAAAGTAGGAATGAGCGCAAGTTTAGCGCGGCGGCAGCAAAATTACTGATCCACCATCGGTGACACAATTAATTGTGTTACGAGTTTGCGTAGTGGCGTTAGGGTTCCGGGGTGCCGGCTCAAGGTGTTCAGCCCGCGACTGATGGTTAAAATGTCATCTGCTTGCCGGCCCCGTTTCTTATCATACAACCCCGGCGTTTCAGCTTCTGCAAGGATCCGGACATGCATCTGCTCAACCACCGAAAGCCTCGAATCGGCCTTGTATTGGGTAGCGGTTCGGCCCGGGGTTGGGCGCACATTGGGGTTATTCGCACGCTCGAAGAGCACGGCATCGTGCCCGACGTCATAAGCGGAACCTCCATCGGCTCGCTGGTGGGGGCGGTGTACGGCATTGGCGCCTTGCCCGATTTCGAGACCTGGGTGCGTGGCCTGGGCATTAAAGATGTGGTTTCGCTGATGGACCTGCGCCTGGACGGAGGCATGCTCAAAGGCGAACGCCTGATGGGTTTTTTCAAGCAAAAATTCATCGACAGGCCCATTGAAGAGTTGAAATTGCCGTTTGGGGCTGTGGCGACCTCACTGCACACCGGCTCCGAAGTCTGGTTGCGCAGCGGCTCCACGATTGATGCGGTGCGCGCCTCTATTGCTTTGCCCGGTTTGTTTTCTCCGGTCTGGCATCAAGATCAATTGCTTGTCGACGGCGGGCTGGTCAACCCGGTGCCGGTGTCGTTGGCGCGGGCCATGGGGGCAGAACTACTGATCGCCGTGGATCTTAACGCCGGCCTCATCGGGCGGCATGTCGGTAAGCCAGCCTCGGTTGAGCCCGAAACGGCGGTCGGCAACGAGTGGATGCAGAAGCTGTATCGAAATTTCAGCTCGTGGCTGCCCGAGCCCCGAGAGGCGTCTCAGCGCCTGCCGTCCATGCTTGATGTACTGGCCACCAGCCTTAATATCATGCAAGTGCGGATCACGCGTAGCCGCATGGCCGGCGAACCACCCGATGTAGTAATAGCACCCAAACTGGCGCACATGGGGCTGATGGATTTCCATCGGGCCGACATGGCTATTGAAGAAGGGGTGCGGGCGGCCAAGGCGGTTATTCCGGCCTTGAAGGAGTTAGGGCTGGCGTAGCTGCGCCGCGACCGGCAATGTAATTGGCGTATAGTGATACCGGCATAGTTAATTCATATAAAAGGGGGGGTTATGAGAGCGTTCCTTTACTTGGTCGTATCCTTAATGGCATTAGGCTTCGGACCTTCTGCGCTGGCACAGTCTGACCAGGTCACGCAGAGCAGCAGTTCGGTTACTTATGTGCCCGACGTCACCTTTACCTTGCGAACCGATATTGCCGACGGGAAACTGGTTTACCGTGGCGAGACAGGCAATATCAAAGACCAGATCAACCCTGATCTAAAAGTGCCCGCCAATTCGGTGGTGCAAATCAACGTCATCAACGGCGACGGCGCCATCCACGACATCGCCATACCTGACTTCAACACAAAGTCTGACCAGATCATCGGTAAAGGCGCTTCGACCACCATTGTGTTTCGTGCCAACAAAAACGGCACGTTCGAATACCTGTGTACTTTGCCTGGACACAAAGCCGCCGGCATGTTCGGCAAGCTTATAGTGGGCGAGCCCAGCGAAGCCAAAGTCAGCACGGCCCCCGATCTTTCGCAAGACCCCAATAACGTGGGCAAACCAGTAGGCAAGCGCGGCCCCGAACACATTACGGTCGACCTGGAAACCACCGAAGTGGTCGGCAGGCTCGATGACGGCAGCTCGTACAGATTCTGGACCTTCAACGACAAGGTGCCGGGTCCGTTTGTGCGTGCTCGCGTGGGTGACACCATTACGGTCAACCTGACCAACGCGAAAGAGGCCACGCACATTCACTCGATCGACTTGCACGCCGTAACCGGCCCCGGCGGCGGCGCCGACGTTACGCAGGCCGCACCCGGCGAAACCAAAAGCTTCACCTTTACGGCCAAGCATCCGGGCTTGTTCGTGTACCACTGCGCTACGCCCATGGTGGCCCAGCACATTACCAACGGCATGTACGGCATGATCCTGATCGAACCCGAGGGTGGGTTGCCTGAAGTCGATCGCGAGTTCTACGTTATGCAAGGCGAGCTCTATACCAACCAGAAGCATGGCACCCGTGGTTTACAAGAATTTTCGCTCGAGAAGATGCTTGACGAAAGGCCCGAGCACATGATGTTCAACGGCGCCATGGATGCACTCACGGGTATTCACAAGCTTGAAGCCAATGTGGGAGAAACCGTGCGTATCTTCTTTGGTGTGGGCGGCCCCAATCTGGCTTCCAGCTTTCACGTCATTGGCGAGGTGTTCGACAAGGTCTATAAAGATGCTTCGCTGACCAGCCCGCCGCTGACCGACGTGCAAACCACCCTGGTTCCTCCGGGCGGCGCCACCATGGTCGAGTTCAAGGTCGACGTGCCCGGACACTACACCATTGTGGATCACGCCCTGTCCCGCGTTGAAAAAGGCCTGGCGGGTGTGCTTACCGTCAAGGGCAAAGAAAACCGCGAGATCTTCCACGCGCATTAAGAAGCAGCCTTGGCCCGGCGCTTTATCTGCGCCGGCGTCTGGGGCAGGCAATACAAAAGATTCGAGCCATATAGGCTCGAATTTTTGTATGTGTTCACCAGACTTGGCGTCAGGAAGCAAGCTTCATCAACACCAGGCCCGCGATAATCAGGCAGGCGGCCACAATACGCATGGTATTGGCCGGTTCGCCCAGAACGACCAGGCCCAATACAAAGGCACCGACCGCGCCGATGCCTGTCCAGATGGTGTATGCAGTGCCCAGGGGCAGCGTGCGCATCGAGAGTGACAGCAGCGCGAAGCTGGCTATCATGGCCAGAATGGTAATGACAGACGGCCATATGCGGGTGAAGCCCTGCGACTGCTTCATGTAGAAGGCCCAGACGATTTCGAGAAAGCCCGCAAACAATAAAGAGACCCAAGCCATGTCGGCGTTCCTTACAGTGGGTTCGGGCCGTCCCGGTTGGCACTTTTGGCGGGGCCGTCCCCGCAGGAAAGCATTATACTTGGCGCCAGCTAAGCCAGGCGGCCCGGGTAGGTCGGCCCGGGCTCGGGATCAGGTTAGGCCTGACACAACTATACGGCTAAGGAGACACTGAATGAGTCAAGGCAATGTAAAGGGGCTTGTGGCAGGAAAGGCCACGCCTCGCGGAAAATTTCCCCACATACGTCGCGCAGGCGACTTCCTTTTTGTGTCGGGCACAAGCTCGCGTCGCCCCGACAACACCTTTGCAGGCGCCCAGGCCGACGCCATGGGAACGACCACGCTCGACATTCGCGAGCAAACGCGCGCCGTCATTGAAAACATCAAAGACATTCTGGCCAGCGAGGGTGCGGCGCTGTCTGATGTGGTCGAGATCAGCAGCTACCTCGTCAACATGAATGACTTCGGCGGCTACAACCAGGTGTATGGCGAATACTTTGATATAGACGGTCCAACGCGTACTACGGTCGCCGTGCATCAGTTGCCGCATCCTCATTTGCTGATTGAGATCAAGGCAATTGCTTATAAGCCTGTCGGCGCTTGATGCGATCCAGGCCGTATCTGCGCCGGCCACTAAGCTGGGTGACCGGGCTGCGCAACCCGGCATTTATGTTTGTTCTTCGAGCAACTGTTTGAACAGGTCGACGAAAGCCCGGGTCCGTTCGGGCAGCAGCCGCCTGCCAGGCATCACACACCACACCGTGGCGGTAGGCAGCGACCATTCCGGCAGCACGGGGGTTAGCTGATTAAGCTCAAGGGGCTTTCGGGCGAAGCGGGTGGAAAGCCCCACAATGCCGGCCCCTTCTATGGCCAGCGCTTGTTGCAGACCCAGCGAGTTTGACGACAACACCGTGCTGGGTACGCCTTCCCATTGATCTTGGGCGTTGGTCAGTTTCCAGGGCATGGCTTCGCCGCCGCTGGAGATCAGCGAAAGGCCGGTGTGATCAAGCAACTGGGCCGGTTCGGTGGGTGTACCGTGCATGGCCAGATAAGCCGGGGCGGCATATAGATGATTATGCAGTGTGGCCACTTGCCGCGCAATCAGCGTTCCGTCGTCGGGCAGGCGGTTTGCAATGCGAACCGCCACATCAAACCGCTCGGCGATAAGGTCGACGCGCCGGGCGGAAAGGTCGAGCTCGAGGCGCACCTGAGGGTATTCTTGGTGGTAGCGGCGTATAAGCGTGACGATTGATAGTTCGCGAAACTCGGGCGGCAGCGACACGCGCAAAATACCCTGGGGTACAACCTGGCGATGCAACGCCAGCGACCGTGCAGCCTCGGTTTCGTCGAGCAAACGGCGGGCGTGTTCCAGCATGCGCTCGCCAAAATCGGTAATGGTCAGTTTACGCGTGCTGCGGGTGATCAGCCGTTCGCCAAGTTCGTTTTCCAGATGCGTGATACGCCGCGACAAGGTCGACTTGGGCAGGCCTATGCGCTCGGCGGCTTGCGAAAAGCTGCCGGCGTCCATAACGTGGGCAAACAATATCAGGTCGTCCGCTGTAACGGTCATGGCTTGTATTCGCGCTATTGTTCCAGTATTGAAATAATATTAACCGATCTAGCGTCTATTAAAGCAATATATATAACAATAGAATGAAGGTATTGAAACTTTCTCGGAGACGATTATGTTGACCATCAGGAAAAGTGCCGAGCGGGGCGTGGCTGAACACGGCTGGTTAAGCTCGCGCCACACGTTTTCGTTTGCCAACTACTACGACCCCAATCACATGGGGGTGGGCCCTTTGCGTGTCATCAACGAAGACCGCGTACAGCCGGGCCAGGGGTTTGGTACGCACGGCCACCGCGACATGGAAATTATTTCTTATGTGCTTGACGGCGAGCTGGAGCACAAAGACAGCATGGGCACGGGTTCGGTCATTCGTTATGGCGACGTACAGCGCATGAGCGCGGGCACGGGGGTTCAGCATAGCGAATATAACCATTCGCAGACCAGCCCCGTGCATTTCTTGCAGATATGGATCATGCCTGATAGGGCGGGCATCGAGCCCAGTTACGAGCAAAAGCACTTTACGCCAGAGCAAAAACGGGGCAGGTTGCGCCTGATTGCATCGGCCGACGCTCGTGATGGCTCGGTACTGATCCACCAGGACGCCAGCGTATACGCCGCCATTCTTGGCGAGGCCGACCCGTCGCTGCAACACACGCTCGCACCGGGCCGTGTGGCTTATGTACATGTGGTTCGCGGAAGCTTGGCAGTAAACGGCACCCAGCTTTCAGCAGGTGATGCCGCCACCGTTACAAACGAAGCGCAGGTGTCGTTGACTGCCGCGGAATCTGCCGAAGTATTGTTGTTTGATTTGCCGGCCTAAGCGCAGCATGGGGGTTAGGTGTCGTCGTGGTTGGCGACACCGCGCCGCACTACGATAGGCACCGCGCCCAACTGTTTCTTGGCCACCCATTGCGCCAGCGAAGCGTCGAGGTAGTCGGTGTGGCCCGGAAACCAGCGGGCCAGCTCGGTGGCCAGGCGGCGCGCTTCGTCGGGCGAGCCGCCGGTTTCAAGGTATTGGGCGACGTCGCGCATTGAAGTGAGCACGGCGTTGTGTTCGTTGGTGTGGCACTCGGTGGCAGGAAAGCTGGTTTGCTGCATATAGCTTTCTTCTTGCGAGAAGTGGTGCTCGCTGTGCACGATAAGTGCTTTAAGGTGGCCCAGCAAGGCTTCGTCGGACGCATGCAGCATGGCACCCACAATATCGACGAACTCGCGATGAGTTTCGTCCATGGGCGCATAGCCGACGAGGAAGGCGTCTGTCCAGGTGAGTTCGTCGGTAGTGATCATGGTGTAAAGGCCGCGTGGGCACCAAAGGTTTGCTGATGCAGCAGGCAAGGCAAACGTAGTTCGGCGCAATTAGGGTAGCCCTATCATAACAAGCTTTACCCCTTGTTGTTGCAGGGCCGTCAGCGACGAAATCGCCCCGATGCGTCACAATATGCTTTTGGCCGTCAGCTTTGGAAAGGCAACATGACTCGTATCGTTCTGTTCGAAAATATTCACCCTAGCGCCCGAGAAGTATTCGAGGCGGCAGGCTTTGACAACATTACTACGCACGCTTCGGCGTTGGCCCCCGAAACCCTGCGCGACGAACTTCGCAATGCGCAGCTCGTGGGTATTCGTTCGCGCACTCATCTCGATGGCGCATTGCTTGCCGACCTGCCCGAACTACGAGCCATAGGCTGTTTTTGCATCGGCACCAATCAGGTCGACCTTGACGCCGCCATGATGCGCGGGGTGCCAGTGTTCAACGCGCCTTTTTCCAACACGCGGTCGGTCGCCGAGATGGTGTTGGGTCAGGCCATTTTGCTTATGCGTCGCATACCTGAAAAAAACGACCGCGTACACCACGGTTTCTGGGACAAAACCGCAGAAGGCGCCTACGAGGCACGCGGCAAGACGCTGGGTATTATCGGGTATGGCAACATTGGCTCGCAGGTGGGCACGTTGGCCGAGGCGGTCGGCATGCGCGTGGTGTTTCACGACATCGAAGCCAAGCTTCCGCTGGGCAACGCTCGCGCGTGCACAACGCTTAAACAGTTGCTGGCGCAGTCTGACGTGGTTACGCTGCACGTGCCGGGCGGGCGTGCAACCCGCAACATCATCGATACGGCGGCGTTGGCTACCATGCGCCGCGGCGCCATATTAATCAATGCGTCACGCGGCACCGTGGTCGATATCGATGCACTTCACGATGCCTTGCATTCCGGCCATCTTTCGGGGGCGGCTATCGACGTTTTCCCCACCGAACCCAAAAGTGTCGACGAGCCGCTTGACAGCCCGTTGATAGGCATGCGTAACGTCATACTTACGCCTCATATCGGCGGCAGCACCCAAGAGTCACAAGAAAACATCGGCAAAGAGGTGGCCGAAAAACTGGTCCGCTTCATTAAAAGCGGTACCACGAAGGGTGCCGTCAATTTCCCCGAGGTTCCGTACACCGAGCCCGCCGGTGCGGCCCGTATATTGCATGTGCATCGCAACCTGCCCGGCGCCATTGGTACGCTTAGCAGCCTCATGGCCGAACATGGCTTGAATATCGTCAGCCAGCAGTTGCAGACCCTGGGTCAGATCGGGTATGTGGTGTCTGATGTCGAAGGCAAGGTCGATGACGCTGTCATGGCCGATCTGCGTGCCCACCCCATTACGGTGCGCTGCGACCTTCTTGTATAGGGGGGGCCAGCCTTATCGGCTGCTCGGCAGGTAGGCTCCAGGGGGCGGCCTTAGGCAAAATATCGGCCAGGGTGTATTGATCAAAGTGCTGCAGGAATGCCTGCAGCGCCCCCTGGACAATACCTGTAAGCCCGCAGCCGCCGGCCAGCGAGCATCGGTTGTTTTCGCCCAGGCATTCCACCAGGGCCAGGTCGGTTTCAGTGTCGCGCAGCACAGCACCCAAAACAATGTCTTGGGGTGCTTTGGCAAGCCGCATTCCGCCGTTTTTACCGCGAACGGTTGTCAGCCAGCCGCTTTGGCCAAGCCTGTGCGTCACCTTCATAAGGTGTGGCTCTGAAATATCGTAGGCGCGCGCCACCTCAGAAATTGTGCACAGGCGGTCGGGGTGGCTGCCTACATACATAAGCAGCCGCATGGCATAGTCGCTGTGTTGGGTAAGCCTCATGGCCGGGGCCTGATCAGCATGGGCACGAAGCGCCACAGGTACAGAATGAAGGCTGCAACCCAGGCGGCAGCCGACGCGTGCAGCAGCGGTTGCATGGCCCCCGAGGGAACCAGCGCCGCCAGCCGTAGCACCACCGCCAGAATTACCAGCCAATAGCTCAACACCATGCCGGCGTCCAGTTGCAAGGGCCGTCCCAGATGCCCCAGTGCGGTGCGAGTAACCATGCCGATGATCAATACCGAGAAGCCGGCCATGCCGATGACATGCACATGGACCGCGGCGCGCGCAAAGGTCGCTGCGCCCAAGCCGGCCAAGTGCGCGGCCGCAAGCAGCAGGCCCACACCCAGGGCAGCATAGCCCAAGTAAAGTATCCACAATATGGGCGCGTGAAGCACGGCGGTCGGCTTCCAACGAATAACCTGATAAAGGCTGATAAGCCCGGTTGCTGCCAGCGCCACGGCAGCGGGTACCCCAAAACCTGCCAGGCCCAGCACAATGGCCAACACGCCCAATACCAGTTGAACCTGGCCGGGACGGGTCAGCATGGGAACACTTAGCCCTGGAACGGCGCGCATGGCAAAGAACGGAATAACCCTGCGTGCAACCAGCAGGGCGATAACGGCCATGCAGATCAAGCCCAATTCAAAGTACTGCATTAAAACCAAATAATTGCCGGACCGTGCCGCCTGTAAATACAGGCAATTGGCCACGCCCAAGCCCAGCACCAAAAACGGTATGCCGTAATTACGCTTGCTTTTGCCTTTGAACATGACCCGCATCAGCGCCACGGCACTAATAAGAAAGAACGCCGTTTCGGCTACTGTCGCGATATAAAACGCGGTTGCGCCGCCGGCCAAATAACCGGCCCGGGAAACCAGCCACAGCAAACACGCCAGGGCCAGGGGCAGGCCCTTGAGCGGGTTGATTCCTGTCCAGGTTGCGCTTGCCGTAAGTAAAAAGCCCACCGCAATGGTGGCCACAAAGGCCCACAGCATTTCGTGTGCATGCCACGCAACGCCCCCAAGGGGGCTGCTTAACCATTGCGGGGCATACACCCATATCGCCACCGACAGCAGAGCCCACGTGCAACCCGCAATATAAAGAGGGCGAAACCCCAGCTCGAGAAACGCCTGAAGCTGAGGGCCTTTGGGGCCCGGTTCGGCAGGGTCGTGCAAGGCCAGCGGTATGGCCCTTGCCTTAGTCATGGAAAACCTCGGTAAGCGGCTGGTTGGGTTGGTTGTGTAATTGATAGCCATACCAAAGGCTGCGGGCGATGCGATGGGCGAATGTTTCGGCGCGCTCGGCGAACTCGCGGTTGGGCAGGGTTTGGACAGTATCGTGAAATAAAGACAGCCATTGTTGGAAAAGCTGGGCGCTAAGACCCGGCAGGGCGATGTGCTTGGGCATGGGGGTGCCATTGTAAGTGCCCGTGCCACGCATGAGCGACGACCAAAAGCTGACCATTTTCTTAAGATGGGTGTCCCAGTCGCTGATGTGCGCATCGAAAATCGGGCCAAGCGTAGCGTCGGCCCGCACCCGGTCGTAAAAGCTGTAGACGAGTGTGGCGACTTCTTTTTCGGTGCAGATTTCGTCTCGAGGGCTCATGAGGGGCTCCGGGGCAACGGTTTGGTTTGAATACGGCGGTAGACCAGGCGAATTGGTACACGCGATGGTAAGGTGTATTTGGAATATATCTTAATTAAAAGACGCACTTCCGTCAATAATCGCATAACTTGCACCTGGCTTTTACAGCGCGCGCTTCGTAACAAAGGTGTGGCGGCTCGCATACAGCTTGCGCGATTGACCCGATTTTAGATTGCGTAAGCCCCCTGGGTGGATTACATTTGCCCTAACTGTCGAATTCAATTGGTAATTTTTAGTTTCAATTGATGTTTCGACTCGCGATTCGCTATGCCTGACAAAAACCTGCCGCAACCGTCCTCTATCAGCTGTGTAGTGCCTTGTCTGAACGAGGCGGCCAACCTGCGCGTGCTGATTCCGTGCCTTATCTCGGCATTAAAGCCCTTGGCACCCGCCTTCGAAATCATTGTCGTTGACGACGGCAGTACCGACACCACCCCCGAGCTTCTCGACGAACTTGCCTCACAGTATCCGCAGTTGGTTTATTTGCAACTGTCGCGCAACTTCGGCAAAGAAGCTGCGTTAAGCGCGGGTCTGGAAGCCACTCGCGGACAAGTGGTGGTTACCATGGATGCCGACCTGCAGCATCCGCCGGCGCTTATTGACCCCATGCTGCAGCGTTGGCGACAGGGCATCGACATGGTCTATGCCGTTCGCGCTACGCGCGAAGACGAGTCGGCCTTCAAGCGGGTGGGGTCCAAGTTGTTCTATCGCCTCATGCGCACTTCGGGTGGCATTACCGTGCCCGAAAACGCCGGCGATTTTCGCCTGATGGACCGCAGGGTCGTAGACGCTTTGATGATGCTGCCTGAACGCAACCGCTTCATGAAGGGGTTGTTTGCGTGGGTGGGCTTTAAAACAGAACCCTTCAGCTACACACCGCCCGAACGGTTGCACGGCACAAGCAGCTTCAAGCCATTAAAGCTGTTTCATTTTGCGCTTGATGGGCTTACGGCCTTTACCACCTGGCCGCTTCGCCTGCTTAGCATGGCGGGAATCGGCTTGTCGCTCATGTCGTTCGCATACGGTCTGTTCATTGTGGTCAAGTACTTTTTGTTTGGCGACCCGGCACAGGGTTGGGCCTCGTTGATCACTGTTGTGTTGTTCTTTGCCGGTATCAACCTTATTTCCATCGGCGTGCTGGGCGAATACATCGGACGCATCTTCGGCGAGGTAAAGAACCGCCCGTTGTATTTGGTGCGAACGCAAAAGGGCCACGGGCTGGGGCAGCGCATATCGCTCGCTCAACCAGGGTTGTTTGCCCCAGACAGGCTCTCTTCAACTGTGACGCGCGTCATTAATCATTAAGCCTGTCGTCTTTAATACGGCTGCAGGCCAAAGTCCGATCGCACACTATTACTATAAAAATGCAGTTCCAGTGGTTTAGCGAACCTGACAACAACTAAAAAATTACCGCAAATTTTCCCATGAATCTGTTATCTCGTTTGGCGGGTCTGCCCCTACGCGCGCATTCGACTTGGGTGGTCGTTCTGGCCGCCTTTCTGTGGTTCGCAGCCACCACCTGGTCCTGGCCCTTGCTTCTTCCCGACGAAGGCCGTTATGTAGGCGTTGCATGGGGAATGCTCAGTCGGGGCGAGTGGGGCGTGCCGCTGTTGAATGGGCTGCCGTTTTTTCACAAGCCTCCGCTTTTCTATTGGGTGACGGCCTCGGCCATGTGGGTGTTCGGTGTCAACGAATGGGCGGCTCGGCTGGCCTCGGTGCTGGGCGCAACCCTGATGGTCGGCGCGCTGTATTGGTTCTTGAAGGTGCACGCAGAGCGCACGGTTGCCGTTTGCGCTGCCGTGGCACTGGCTTTGCAGCCTTTTGTGTTCGGTGCGTCTCATTACGCCAATCTTGATATGCTGGTAGCGGGCATTATTACCGCCACCATCGTGCTGGCTGCTTCGGCTGTGTTGCGCGCAGAGCAGGCGCAGCCTTACCGCCTGGTGCTTGTTCTGGCGTATGTTGCATTGGCCCTGGGGTTTCTGGCAAAGGGCCTGATCGGGGTGGTCTTGCCGGCAGGTATTATTTTTGCGTGGCTGGTTGTGCGGGGGCGTTACCGGATTTTATGGAAATTGCTGTGGTTGCCCGGTATTGCGGTGTTTCTGGCGCTGTCGCTGCCGTGGATGTGGGCCATGCAGCAGCAATACCCCGACTTTTTCGACTACTACATTCTTTACCAGCATTTTCATCGATTCCTGGAAAAGGGCTTTAACAATGCACGCCCGTTCTGGTTTTACTTGCCGGTGCTTCTGTTGCTGGCACTGCCCTGGAGCACCCAGCTGTGGAAAGTATTTACCGGCAAGTACTGGAGCGAGCAAGAACATGCGCCCATACGTAGCCTGATGGCGGCGTGGTTCCTGGTGGTGTTCTTGTTTTTTTCGATTCCAAACTCAAAGTTGGCCGGTTACGTGTTGCCATGCGCTCCGCCCATCGCCTATTTTGTAGCCGACCTTTTTTCCAAGGGCTTGCAAGGTCGTACAGACAGCCGGGCTCATCGTGTCTTCGGGTCCTTCATCGCCATTGCATTGGCCATTTGTGTGGGGGCCGTCATAGCCATAAGCTTTGCCAACCGCCCGTCGGGCAAGATGCTGGCCTTACAGTTGGCCTCTGTCATGCAACCGGCCGACCGCCTGGTCATGCTGGGGCGCATACAGTACGACCTTAATTTTTACCTTCGTGCCGAGCAGCCGGCATGGGTGGTGGCCGACTGGAATGCGCCAGACATACGTAATATCGATAATTGGCGCAAAGAGCTTTTTGATGCGGCTCCGTTTGATCGGCGGCATGCGAACGAGCTGCTGGTACGCCTCGACCAGCTGAACACGCGTCTGTGTGAGCCGCACACAGGTACTCTGTGGTTGGTGGGGGCCGCGTCGGCCTTCGATAAGTTGCCGGGAATGGAGCCCACTGATCCCGATATTTCGGCAGGAGGCCTTCACGCCTGGGGCCTGTCGCCCGAGAAACGTTTCAAGATTTGTGCCGGAACGCCCAAAATCGCCCTAGAATAAAGGTCAGTACCGCCATGCCTATCAAGATCATGGCCAGTAAA
>NZ_DATJBQ010000064.1:0-26889 GCF_035515275.1 Pusillimonas sp. | reverse complement strand
CCGACGTGGATCGCGCCGTGCGTTTTCTGGACGGCCATGCCAAAGAAGTGCTTGACGATATCGAGCAGCGCATGCTCAAGGCCTCGGAAGCATTGGATTTCGAACAGGCTGCGGTGTTGCGCGACCAGATGGGCGCGTTGGCGCGGGTGTTGCAACAGCAAACCATGGAGCAGGTAGGCGACGACGACGTCGACATTATCGCCGTGGCCACGGCGGGAGGGCGGGTCTGCGTCAATCTGGCGATGGTGCGCGGTGGGCGGCACCTGGGTGATCGGGCGTTTTTCCCCACCCATACCGACGGCGACGAGCCGGGTGACGTGCTGGCGGCGTTCGTGGCGCAGCACTATGTAGACAGTGACTTGCCCCCGCTATTGGTGTGCTCGCACGCTTTGCCAGATCCCGGTCTGATGCTGCTGTTGTCCGAGCAGGCCGGCGTGAAGGCGCGGGTACTGACCCGGCCGCAAGGGGTGCGTCGCACCTGGCTCGAGCAGGCGCGCAAGAATGCCGAGATGGCGCTGGCCCGCTTGTTGACCGAGTCCAGCGCGCGTTCGGCGCGAACCCTGGCCCTGGCCGAGGCGCTTGACCTGGATACTGATGAAGCCGCCCTGAATGCCATGCACATCGAGTGTTTCGATATAAGCCACACGGCGGGCGAAGCTACCCAGGGGTCGTGCGTGGTGTACAAGCATCACGATATGCAGCCTTCGCTTTATCGCCGATACAATATCGCCGGCATTACGCCTGGCGACGACTACGCCGCCATGCGTCAGGTGCTTACCCGTCGGTTCGGCCGTGTGGCCGACGGCCAGGCCGAGCTGCCCACCATCGTGCTGATCGATGGCGGCAAGGGGCAGGTCGAAGTGGCGCGCCAGGTGTTCGTGGAGTTTGGCCTGGATATCCATGTGATCGTAGGCGTGGCCAAGGGGGAAGGGCGCAAGGTGGGGCTTGAAACGCTGGTCTTTGCCGACGCGCGCAGCCCGGTTGTCCTGGGCGGCGAGTCGGCCGCGCTGATGCTGGTTGCGCAGATCCGCGACGAGGCACACCGTTTCGCCATTACAGGCATGCGGGCCCGGCGAGCCAAGGCGCGTAACGTTTCACGGCTTGAAGAAATCGAAGGGGTGGGTGCCAAGCGCCGGCAAAAACTGTTGGCCAGGTTCGGTGGATTTTCGGGTGTGGTGGCCGCCAGTGTCGACGACCTTCGTGCGGTCGATGGAATTTCCGACGAACTTGCAGAACGCATTTATCGAGCGCTACGCTGATGGGTTAGTATTATCACTATGCCTTTGAACTTTCCGATCGTACTGACGTGGCTGCGAATCGCCATGATCCCGCTGCTGGTGGCGCTGTTTTATGTGCCGCACGAATGGTTGCCCGCGACCACGCGCGACACGATCGCCGCACTGGCGTTCATTTTTGCGGCGCTTACCGACTGGCTCGACGGCTGGCTGGCGCGCCGATGGAACCAGACTTCGTCTTTCGGTGCGTTTCTTGATCCGGTGGCCGACAAGCTGATGGTATGCGCCGCGCTGCTGATCTTGCTCGACCTGAATCGCGTCGATGCCGTGATTGCACTGATCATCATCGGCAGGGAAATCACCATTTCGGCGCTGCGTGAATGGATGGCCAAGATCGGCGCCAGCGGCAGCGTGGCCGTACATTGGCTCGGCAAGCTCAAGACCGTGGCGCAGATGGTGGCCATACCCTGCCTGTTGTATTGGCAAGAGTTGTTCGGCGTGTCCAGCGTCTGGGTTGGTCGCGTGCTGATCGTGGTGGCGGCCGTGCTTACCATCTGGTCGATGTGCTATTACCTGCGCCGGGCCATGCCGCAGATTCGCGACCGTGCCGGACGCGACGCTTAAATTGGATTTCTAGGTTTATTCATGGTTGCAACCACTGTCGATCACGGGGCCGATACGCCGGCGATCAAACGCCGCGACTGGAAGATCATCAGTCTTATCGGTGCAGGGCATTCTTGTTCGCACTTTTTCCAGCTGGTCTTTCCCACCTTGTTTTTGCCGCTCGCCGCCGAGTTCGGCTACGACTTCGTGCGATTGGGCCTGCTGGCGTCGGTCTTTTTTGTGGTTTCGAGCCTGGGCCAGGCCTCGTCGGGGTTCGTGGTGGATCGAATCGGGCCGACACCGGTCTTGCGATTCGGCCTGGCCTGTTTTGTGCTCTCGGGCGTGCTTATCGGGTTGTCGAACAGTTACGCCATGCTGATGCTGGCGGCTGTTATAGGCGGGGCGGGCAACTCGGTTTTCCATCCGGTTGATTTTTCCATCATTAATCACCGTGTCAGTTCGCGTCGGCTGGGCCATGCGTTCAGTACCCATGGGTTTACCGGCAACCTGGGTTGGGCGCTGACGCCGGTTTTCATGACCACGCTTATTTATCTGGCTGATTGGCGGGTGGCCGCATTTGGCGCAGCCGCCTTGGTCGCAGCGGTGCTTTTTTTGATCTGGCTGGGCGGTGACCTGTTGGCCGGCAAAAATGAAGAGCGGCTTGCCGATAAGGCCGAGCCCGATGCAGCGCCCAGCCTGGCCGAGCAGTCGGTGGGTCGCACCTTGGCCACCTTGGCGGCTCAGCCTGCTTTGTGGGGGGCTTTCTTTTTCTTTGCCTGCACCTCTATTGCGCTGTCGGCCGTACAAAATTACACCATCCCCATGCTGGGTGATGTCTATGGCATTGACAAGGTCATGGCGGGCACGACCTTGTCGGCCTACATGCTGGCCTCGGCACTGGGCATGATTGCGGGCGGTTTTTTGGTCGGCGCAACGCCCAATACCGAGCGTACTGTGGCCTTGTCGTTAATTGCGGCCGGCGGGTTGCTGGTACTGCTGGCTTCGGGTGTCCTGATCTCGCCACTGGCGATGGTGGTTGTGGTGCTGGCCGGGTTCAGCGCAGGGGTGGCCACCCCGTCGCGCGACATGCTCATTCGTCGCATCACGCCCAAAGGGGCTACGGGCACCGTTTATGGGCTGGTCTATTCAGGTATGGACGTGGGTGCTTCGCTTGGGCCGGTGGGCTTTGGTCTGATGCTCGACGCAGGCTACATCCAGGGGCCCTGGATAGGCGCCGCAGTGGCATTTGTAGCGGCTTCGGCACTGGCCCTGATGGTGGCCAGGTCGGTTAACGCCCGCACAGCTGTCCAGACGGCAGCAGGTTGATCGTTCCAGTCTCCGTGCTTTCGGCAAGGCCGCTTACTGGCGTACGGTTCGGCTTTGCGAAACCTGGGCGGGGTGGCTGGCGCGCCAGGGGTTGATATCCAGGCCGCCGCGTCGGGTGTAGCGCGCATAAACCAATAACGACGCCGGCTCGCACAAACGGCTGATGTCGCAATACATGCGCTCCACACAATGCTCGTGGAATTCGTCATGGCTGCGCAGCGACACAATGTACTTCAACAGCGAGGCGTGGTCTATTTGCCGGCCTGTGTAGCAAATCTGGACACTGGCCCAATCGGGCTGGCCCGTTACAGGGCAGTTTGACTTCAGCAGATCAGAGACCAGGGTCTCTTCCACGACCGGGCCGTTTGCCACGCACTGCAGCAGATGGGGCGCAGGGGTGTAAGTGTCGATGTCAACATCCAATCCGTCGATATTCAAGCCGTCCAGGGCTTGCAGCGTCTGGCCGGGCGGCTGGCGATCCATCGGAGTGATCTCGACCTGCACCGTCGCGCCGCAGCCGTCTGACAAATCTTTTTGCATGCGCTGGAGTACTGTTTGCTCGTCGGCGAAGCGCTCGTTATTGAACGAATTCAAATAAAGCTTGAATGACTTGGACTCGATCAGCCTGGGGCTATGGTGAGGCACCACGAAGCGAGCCGTGGCAACGATAGGTTTTCCCTTGTTGTTCAGCCATGAAATCTCATAGGCATTCCATATGTCAGCACCTTGCCAACTGGGTACCGTGCCCAGCGTCTGGCGATTGGGTTCGCGTTCGATCGGAAACAGCAGTGTCGGATCGTAGGCGGAGGGGTAGGCGCTTTCTTTGCCCAGCGGTGCGTGAATAAGAGAGGAGGTCATGGCGGTAAGCGAGTCAATGCAATGGCTTGATTGTAGCGCCGGGCTCAGTTTTCATAATGTGAAAATGGTTTGCTGCGATATGAAAACTGACTGTTGCGGCGCAACGCAAGGGCTTTCACAAGGGAAAAAACTGTTTCATAATACGGAATAATATTCATAATCAATTGATTATATTGACTAATATTTTTAGTCTTATATAAGATATAAGTGTGTATTGCTTCGCACAACAAGCGTAGAATTTTTTCCAAGTTTGGTCGATTTTTTTCTACTCTCAGGGAGCAACATCATGTCTAAACGTGAACAGGAAGTGCGCAACTTACAAGCTCAGTGGGCCGAAAGCCCGCGTTGGCAGGGCGTAAAGCGCGGCTACGGGGCCGATGAAGTGGTTCGGCTGCGCGGGTCGCTGCAGGTTGAGCACACCTTGGCCAAGCGAGGCGCTGAAAAACTCTGGTCCTTGCTGCAGTCCGAAGACTACATCAACGCTCTGGGTGCCCTGACAGGCAACCAGGCCATGCAGCAAGTCAAGGCCGGGCTGAAGGCCATTTATCTGTCGGGTTGGCAGGTGGCGGGAGATGCCAATCTCGCCGGCGAAATGTACCCCGATCAGTCTTTGTACCCGGCCAACTCGGTGCCGCAGGTGGTTCGCCGCATCAATAACGCGCTGGGCCGCTGCGACCAGATTCAATGGATGGAAGGGGCCAACCCGGGCGACAAGGGGTATGTCGACTATTTCGCGCCCATTGTGGCCGACGCCGAAGCCGGATTCGGTGGCGTGCTTAATGCCTTCGAACTCATGAAAGCCATGATCGAAGCGGGCGCCGCGGGCGTGCACTTCGAAGACCAGCTTGCCTCGGTCAAGAAGTGCGGCCATATGGGCGGCAAGGTGCTGGTACCTACGCGCGAAGCGGTGGCCAAGCTCGTGTCGGCACGTCTGGCGGCCGACGTCATGGGTGTACCCACCGTGTTGCTGGCCCGCACCGACGCTGATGCTGCCGACCTGATCACCAGCGACGTCGACGCAAATGACCATCCCTTTATTACCGGCGAACGCACGCCCGAGGGCTTTTTTCGCACCCGGCCCGGCATCGAGCAGGCCATCTCGCGCGGACTGGCCTATGCGCCGTACGCCGACCTGCTCTGGTGTGAAACCTCCACGCCCGATCTGGGCTACGCCCGACGCTTTGCCGAAGCCATACACAAGCAGTTTCCCGGTAAGATGCTGTCCTACAATTGCTCGCCTTCGTTCAACTGGAAAAAGAACCTGGACGACGATACGGTGGCACGCTTCCAGCGCGAACTGGGCGCCATGGGTTACAAGTTTCAGTTCATCACGCTGGCGGGGTTCCATTCGCTCAACTACGGCATGTTCGAACTGGCCCACGGCTACGCGCGCCGCCAAATGAGCGCCTTTGTCGAACTGCAGCAAAAAGAATTTGCGGCAGCCGAGTTGGGCTTTACCGCGGTCAAGCACCAGCGCGAGGTGGGCACGGGCTATTTCGATGCCGTGACGCAAACCATCGAAGGCGGCCAGTCGTCCACCACGGCACTGACCGGCTCCACCGAAGAGGCTCAGTTCGACAGCCCGGCTGCAAAAGTGGCCTAAGCATAACCAGGCCTGGCGCCCAAGGGCAGCCCGAACAAGCCGACTCAAGCAGCGGTGTTCGCGCCAGATGGCGACGTGTTCCCGTACCGAACACGTCGCTGCTTGATCTAGATCAAGGCATTTTGTGCAGCGCAACGTTATAGTGCGTTACACCATGCGCGCCTTTTCCATTTTCTCCATACCTGAATCGCTACCGTCCGATCAGCGGCGACTGCGTCGGCATATGCTGGCGCGTCTGGGCTTGGCGTGGCTGGTCATGATGCAGGTCATGATGTTCGCGTTCCCAGGGTATTTGCGCAATACCCCCATGGGGGCCCAAGACCGAACCTTTCTCGATAGCGCCATTGTCTTCATGAACTGGGTCAGCCTGGCGCTTACCGTTCCCGTTGTCGCCTACTGCGCCTGGCCGGTCTGGCAAGGCGCCGCGCGCCGCATGCGGCAGGCCGGCATCAGCATGGATGTGCCCGTTGCCCTGGGCATTATCGCCGCCTTCATTCCCAGCACCTACGCCACCTATGCCCAGCACGGCGAGGTCTACTTCGATTCCGTCACCATGTTCGTGGCTTTTTTGCTCACTGCTCGTTACCTTGAGCTTTGCGCACGCCAGGCCGTGGGCAGCGGTCGCATGCACGAGCTAGTCGAACGACAACGTGCCTTTCTGTCGGCCAAGGCCGACCGCGTTGCCATCTGGTTCACGCTCATTCAGTTGGGGGTGTCGTTCGTGGCTGGCGCGATCTGGTTTTTTTATGTGCCCGAGCGCGCCGTCGGCATCATGGTTGCCATGCTGGTCATCAGTTGCCCCTGTGCAATGGCCATGGCTGTGCCCACGTCGGTCGCCGCGGCCCATGCCAGTCTCATGGCCCGGCCCCATATCACCGAACAAGAATTTTTTTACCTTAGTAAAGCTTGTCAACGCGTTTCGCGTCAAAGCCTGTTGGGCGCCATGCTGTGGCATGTGTTGATGATGCCGCTGGCTGCAATCGGCTGGGTTCAGCCGTGGGTGGCCGCCATTACCATGCTGCTTTCTTCGTTGGCCGTTGCGGCCAACGCCTGGCGCCTGTACAGGCAACAAACGGTCGCCACGTCTTCGGGCGCGGTGGCCGTCGCCGGTTAGCTGACATGGAGGCAATGTTCCTGCTCATTGCCATCTCGATCGTTTTCGTGGTGGCAATCGGTGTGGCGTTTTGGTGGGCGATATTCGCCGGCCAGTTCGACAACTCCGACTCTGCCGCCAGCTCTATCCTGAACGACGACGAAGCCAGCCCTGACCCCCAACAGGGGGTCGAGCCGGGCGAAACCGCCGGCGGTGTACAAGGTGAAACGAACCATGCTTCGTCGTCCACGGCGCACGAAGCATCTCAGGCAAAAATGCCGAGATAACTCTTATTTGTTTGTATTAGGGGAATTCCATGGGTACTTCGGGTACGATGGCCGGGCAACCGGAAACCTTCAATTATGGTGTGGTCCGGCAGTTTACGATCATGACCATATTCTGGGGGATCGTAGGTATGGGCGTGGGGGTGTTGATCGCCGCCCAACTTATTTGGCCTGAGCTCAACTTCAACACACCTTGGTTAAGCTACGGTCGCCTGCGTCCGGTGCATACCAACACCGTCATCTTTGCATTCGGCGGAACCGCCCTGTTTGCCACCTCGTACTACGTGGTGCAACGAACCTGTCAGGTGCGCCTGTTTTCAGATAAGCTGGCGTCATTCACCTTTTGGGGCTGGCAACTGGCCCTGGTGCTTGGTTTTATTACCCTGCCCATGGGCTATACCACCACCAAGGAATATGCCGAGTACGAATGGCCCATCGATATCCTGATCGCCGTGGTCTGGGTGTCGTACGCCGTGGTGTTCTTCGGAACCATCGTCAAGCGGCGTGTGCGTCATATCTACGTGGCCAACTGGTTCTTTGGTTCGTATATCGTCACCATCGCCGTGCTGCACATCTTCAACAACATGGAACTGCCCGTTACCATGTGGAAGTCGTACTCGGCGTACGCCGGTGTGCAAGATGCCATGGTGCAGTGGTGGTATGGCCATAATGCCGTGGGTTTCTTCCTGACCACCAGCTTTCTGGGCATGATGTACTATTTTGTGCCCAAGCAGGCCGACCGCCCGATTTATTCGTATCGCTTGTCCATTGTGCACTTCTGGGCGCTGGCCTTCACCTATATGTGGGCCGGCCCGCACCATTTGCACTACACCTCGCTACCCGACTGGACCCAAGCCCTTGGCATGGCGTTTTCGCTGATTCTGCTGGCGCCTTCGTGGGGCGGCATGATCAACGGCATCATGACGCTGTCGGGCGCCTGGTACAAGCTGCGCACCGATCCCATCCTCAAGTTCCTTGTTACCGCGCTGTCGTTCTACGGCATGGCCACGTTCGAGGGCTCGATGATGTCCATCCGTACCGTCAATGCGCTGTCGCATTACACCGACTGGACAGTCGGCCACGTGCACGTGGGCGCATTGGGCTGGGTTGCCATGATCACCTTCGGCTCGCTGTATTACATGATCCCGCGCCTCTACGGACGCACGTCCATGGCCAGCGTCAAGCAGATCGAACTGCACTTCTGGCTGGCTACCATCGGCGTCGTGCTGTACATAAGCTCGATGTGGGTGGCCGGCGTGATGCAGGGCCTGATGTGGCGCGCGACCGGCGCTGACGGCACGCTTACCTACAGCTTCGTCGAAGGTGTCAGCGCTACCTACCCCCTGTACGCCATTCGCTTGCTGGGTGGGCTGTTCTTCCTGAGCGGCATGTTCCTGATGGCCTGGAATACCTACCGCACCATCAAAGGCCAACCCAAGCCGAACCCCGTGGTTTACAAGTACAACCCGGACGCTATCGACCCCGCATTGGTGGGGCCCGCATTACCCCAGACGGCGCCCACCGCCGCTAAAGTGGTCGCTTAAAGGAAGTCTCGACATGGCAAGCAAAAAAAGGCGCTTCACTCACGAACTGCTCGAAACCAACGCGGGGCTGCTGATCTTTTTCAGCATTCTGGTCATTACCTTTGCCGGTCTGGCCCAGATCATTCCGTTGTTCTTCCAGCACTCCACCACCAAGCCCGTGGCGGGCGTAGAGCCCTACGAGGCATTACAGCTTGTGGGTCGCGACGTGTACATACGCGAAGGTTGTGTGGGCTGTCACTCGCAGCAGATCCGCATGTTGCAATCTGAAGTGCAGCGTTACGGCCCGTATTCGGTGGCAGGCGAGTTCGTCTATGACCGGCCCTTCTTGTGGGGCTCCAAACGCACCGGCCCCGATCTGGCCCGTGTCGGACAGCGCTATTCAGACGACTGGCATCGCATCCACCTGCGCAATCCGCGCGCCGT
The DNA here is from genome assembly GCF_035515275.1 of Pusillimonas sp. Taxonomy (GTDB): domain Bacteria; phylum Pseudomonadota; class Gammaproteobacteria; order Burkholderiales; family Burkholderiaceae_B; genus Pusillimonas. The sequence continues at coordinate 17,920 of NZ_DATJBQ010000064.1, read as the reverse complement.
CGTGGCCGAGTCCAATATGCCCGCCTACCCGTGGTTGCAGCACGCCACCGTCGAAGGCAGTAACGTGCAAGAGCGTATGCGCGTGTTGCGTCATCTGGGCGTGCCTTATACCGACGAGCAGATCGAGGCTGCGCCCGAGGCACTGAAGGGCAAGACCGAAGAAGACGCCATGGTGGCGTATTTGCAGGGCCTGGGTGTCGCAGGGCGCGAAGCCGCCGCCAATATCATGGCGGGTGAACCCATGGCAGGAGAACCCTGATGGTTACCGGAATCATGACCGCAATTGCCTTGCTGACATTCATCGGCATCGTCTGGTGGGCGTTTTCACGCGGTCGGTCCAAAGCAAACCGCGATTCGGCGATGTTGCCATTTGCGCAGCCCGACGAGGTCGATCTGGACCAGCAACGCGAAGCCAAAGGCAACGGGGCGCCTGACGCGAAAGATAAGAAACAAGGGGAATCTCATGAGTGACTTTTTTAGCGGCTTCTGGAGTTACTACATTTCGGCCATTGCGCTGGGCGGTATCATTTTTTGCCTCTGGCTGCTGTTCTCGCAGCGGGCCTGGCTCAAAAAGGAAGTCAAGCAGGTTGATGAAACCGGCCATGTCTGGGACGGCGACCTGTCCGAGCTGAACAATCCGGTACCGCGCTGGTGGACCGTCTTTTATCTGCTCTTGTGTATTTTCGCGCTGGGCTACCTGGTGCTTTATCCGGGGCTGGGTACATTCCAGGGTGTGCTCAATTACTCCTCGGCCGAATCGGTGCGCCAGGCACAAAGTGCGCAAGCCGAACAGATCCGTCCGGTGTATGCGCGCTACGAGCCCATGACCATTCCTCAGATCGCCGGCGACGCCGAGGCGCAACAGATTGGTCAGCGCCTGTTCCTGAACAATTGCGCCCAGTGCCATGGTTCGGATGCACGCGGCGGCCCGAGCTTTCCCAACCTGACCGACGGCGACTGGCTGTATGGCGGCTCGCCCGAGCAAATCGAGCAAACCATTGCCAAGGGCCGTCATGGCATCATGCCGCCGTGGGCGGGCACCATCAAGCCTGCCGAAGCCTCTGACATTGCGCAGTACGTACGGTCGCTGTCGGGCCTGGCGGCTGATTCGCTACGGGTCGTGCCCGGCAAGCGCGGCTACGACACCTACTGCGTCGCCTGCCATGGCGCCGAGGGCAAGGGCAACACCGCCTTGGGTGCGCCCAACCTTACCGACAACGTGTGGCTTCACGGCAGCTCCGAAGCCTCGATCGTCGACATTATTCTCAATGGTCGTGAAAACCACATGCCCGCTCAGGAGCGCATCCTGACGCCGCAGCAGATCCGCATGCTCACCGCATGGGTCTGGGGGCTGTCCAACGAGGGTGAGTCCGTCGATTAAAGAGACCAACCATGAACACCGATAGCAGTAAACCTTCTTCCACAGGCGGCGCACCCGCCTGGCGACCGCAGTCTGTTTCAAGATCCGAAAAGGGCACCTCGCCCCAAGTCGAGCGGGCGCTGGCGGATGTGCGAAGCAAGGTTTACCCGCGCTCGGTCTCGGGTATTTTTGCGCGCTGGCGCATCATCATGGTGTTCGTCACCCAGATCATCTTCTATGGTCTGCCCTGGCTTCAATGGCAGGGCCGCCAAGCCGTTCTGTTTGATCTGGGGGCGCGTAAGTTTTATCTGTTCGGCATGGTGTTGTGGCCGCAAGACGTCGTGTACCTTGCCGTTTTACTGGTGCTTTCAGCCTTTGCGCTGTTTTTGTTCACCGCCATGGCGGGGCGCCTTTTTTGTGGCTATGCCTGTCCTCAAACGGTCTACACCGAGATCTTCATGTGGGTCGAGCGTAAGATCGAGGGCGATCGTCTGGCCCGCATCCGCCTCGACGAACAGCCCTGGAACGCCCGCAAGATCGGCCTGAAGGCGGTCAAGCATATTGTCTGGATACTGATCGCAGCCTGGACCGGCTTTACCTTTATCGGCTATTTCGCGCCCATTCGCGAGCTGGGCGCAGGCTTGATGGCATTTTCGCTTGGGCCATGGCAGTGGTTCTGGTTGGTGTTTTATTCTTTTGCCACCTGGGGCAATGCCGGCTTCATGCGCGAGGCCGTCTGTAAGTACATGTGCCCATACGCCCGCTTTCAAAGCGTCATGGTCGACGACGATACTTTCGTTGTCACCTACGACTACAAGCGCGGCGAGCCTCGCGGCGGGCGTTCGCGTCGCATTGATCACAAAGAAGCAGGCATGGGCGATTGCGTCGATTGCACCCTGTGCGTGCAGGTGTGCCCCACCGGTATTGATATTCGCGACGGCCTGCAGTACATGTGTATCGGTTGCGGCGCCTGCGTTGATGCCTGCGACGAGGTCATGGACAAAATGGATTACCCCAAGGGGCTGATCCGTTACACATCGGGCCGAGCCATTACCGACGGCCTGACCCAAAGCCAGGTGCGTCACAGGTTGCTGCGACCCCGGGTCATCGCATACAGCCTGTTGCTGCTGGTTATTGGCATAGGCCTTGTCGTGTCGATGGTTACGCGCGACACCTTGCGGGTTGATGTCATACGCGACCGCGGCGCATTGGGGCGCGAGGTGGCCGGAGGCCTGATCGAAAACGTGTATCGCCTGCAAGTCATCAATACCACCGAGTCTACGCTGGCGCTGCAATTGGGGGCGTCGGGCATCGACGGCATTGCCATCATGCCTGCCGACCATCCCGACAAAGCGCTTTTCGTCGAAGGGTCATCCAACCGGCTGGTGCCGGTCGTAGTTCAGATACCGGCGGCCAGTGCGGCGCCGGGGTTGTATGATATCGAGCTTCAGGTTGTGGCAACTTCTGACCGAGGTCGGGAAACGGTCGCTACCGAGGCGTCCAGCTTTATCGTTCCACGTTGAGCCGGCGCCCAGAGTCACGCATGCAACTAAGAACGACACGAGGCAAACATCATGACTAAAGCAACAAGCAGCAAACCCTGGTGGCGCGAGCCCTGGCCCTGGATTCTTATGGCCGGCCCCGCAGCGGCCATTGCAGGCTGTGCAGTAACCATTGCGTTGGCTGTACAGAATTTCGCCGATCAGCCCATTGTCGATGGCGGCAGCAAACATGGTCTGGTCATCGAGCGCAGCGCTTCGGCGGCTTCGGCCCCAGACGCCCGCACCGGAGAATCCTCATGAAACTGCGCTCATTGATGTGGATACTTTGGCCGTCTTTCCTGATCGGCGCGGCCACCAGCGCCACGGTTTTTGCATTGATCGACCCGCTTGATATTCCGGTATTTGGCACGATCGAACTCAGCCGTCAGCAGATGTATGCGGGCGGCTTTTTTCTTTTCTGGCTGATGGCGGCACTATCAAGCGCGCTAAGTCTGTACATGGCACCCCAGGCACCCGAGCCCGATACGCTTGATTCGTTCTGAGGCGAAGGCTAGCCGCAGTCCAGTCCCGACAGCTGTCGCAATGCCGGCAGGTCAAGCAGCTTGACCTCGCGCTGATGTATCCGGATCAGGTGTTCACGGGCAAAGCGCGAGAACAAGCGGCTGACGGTTTCAAGCGTCAGACCCAGGTAGTTGCCGATTTCTTCTCGGCTCATGCGCAGCACGAACTCGTTGGACGAATAGCCAAGGGTGGCCAGCCGTTGCGATAGGTCAAGTAAGAACGCTGCCAGGCGTTGTTCGGATCGCAGAACTCCCAACGCCACCACAAGCTGCTGCGAACGCTTGATTTCTTCGCTGCTCAGGCGCCGTAACTGATGCTGCACGGCAGGGACATGGGCGGCTACGCGGTCCATGTCTTCAATGCGGGCGACGCAAACCTCGGTATCTTCAAGCGCAATGGCGTTGGACAACTGGGTGGTATTAAGAAAACCATCGATGCCCACGACTTCGCCGGGCAGCAAAAAACCCGTAACCTGAATTTGACCAATGGCGTCTTCGAGTTGGGTCTTGATGGAGCCCGAGCGTATACCGTAAATGGCGACAGAACGGTCGCCCTGATGAAACAGTGCCCCGCCTTTTGGAATGCGAATACGTTCGCTAACGACTTCGTCGAATTTGGCGATGTCGTTACTGTTAACACCCAGTGGCAGGCATAGGCTGTTGAGCATGCAGGTCGAACAGCGAGTCGACTCGGGTGAGAGCGAAATTCTTTTGTGCATACGCATCCTGGTAGCCGCTGGCTGGATTATTATTTTTTTCAGCCTGATCCTGCATTGTACAAGTTTTGTCCACGAGGGCGGCCCGCTAGTGGGTGGCCCAATAGGTTTCCTGGGCATAGGTGGCGCGAAGCAGGTCGATCAGGGCTCGCACTCGGAGGGGCAGATGCTTGCGCTCGGGCAACATGGCAAAAATGCCGTTGGCTGGCGCGGCGTATTCGTCGAGGACGCTAACAAGCCTGCCCATGGCAAGGTCTTCGCGCACCTCCCAGAGCGACCTCCAGGCCAGTCCGTGCCCGTCAAGCGTCCAGCCATGCAGAACCGATCCATCGCTGCACGACATATTTCCTTTGACGCGCACGGGCCTGACCACGCCGTCGGTATGGCGCAGCAGCCAGCCCTTGGCCTGGTTGTTGCCCTGGTCGCCGAAGGCCAGGCAGTTGTGCTGTGCAAGGTCGTTGGGAATGCGTGGAACACCGTGCCGGGCAAGATAAGCGGGTGCGGCTACGATGACGCGTCGATTATCAGCCAGTCGCAAGCCTATGATGCTGGAATCGTCGAGCTCGCCGATACGGATGGCGCAGTCGTAACGCTCGTCGATCAGGTCGACCAAGCGGTCGCTGAGGTCAAGTGTGACAGTAACTTTTGGGTGCTCGCGAAGAAAGCCAGGCATCAGTGGTGCCACGTGACGGCGCCCAAACCCCGCGGGTGCGCTGATACGCAGGTGACCGCTGGGTTGTTCACTGCCTTGAGCGACACGATTCTCGGCGTCGTTCAGCTCGCGCAAAATACGCTGGGCTTCGTTGAACAGCAGCATGCCCTCGGCCGTAAGCGAGAGCCGACGTGTCGAGCGCACCATAAGCTTGATGCCCAGTCTGGCCTCCAGTGCGTTCATGCGGCGCGCCATCATGGCGGGCGCCACCCCCTCGGCCCGGGCGGCCGCAGAGAGGCTGCCCAGCGTGGCTACCGAGACAAAGCTTTCCAGTTGCCTGAACTTACCCATTCCTTTGGTCCTGCCGGATTGATGAGGGGATAAGCTTAACAGGCGGGTCAAGAGGGTAAAGCCGGACGCACGGCAATTTTGCACAGAAGCTTCGCCACCCAGTCCGAATCGGAGTGTAAAGTTAAAGTATGTGTGACGCGTGGGAGGGTTGGCCGGCGGCATCCGATCCTGTTTCACATCTTGAAATCTTGTTCAATGTCCGCATCTAGTCATCATCGTGGGGCCACCCCCCAAAACTTTTATGAGCTGAGCGATTATGCGATTCGACAAACTTACGACCAAATTTCAGCAGGCAATCGCCGATGCGCAAAGCCTGGCTGTCCGAAACGACAACCCTTATATCGAGCCAATACACGTACTGGCCGCCTTGCTTTCCGACAATGACAGCGGGGCCGGCAGCTTGCTGGCTCGCGCCGGCGTGGCAGTCAACCGGGTCATGTCCGACATCAACACCGCAATGGGGGCATTGCCTCAGGTGCAGGGGGCCGAAGGCAATATTCAGGTCAGCCGCGACCTGCAGGCGGTGCTGAGTCGTACCGACAAAGAGGCCTCGACCCGAGGCGACACTTACATTGCCAGCGAGTTGTTCCTGCTGGTGCTTGTCGACGACAAGGGCGAGGCCGGTCGCATCTTGCGCGACGCGGGCCTGCAGCGCAAGCCGCTCGAGGCGGCCATTGACGACATGCGCGGAGGTGAATCTGTTTCAGACGCCGAAGGCGAAGCCAACCGCGAGGCGCTGGCCAAGTACACGACCGACCTGACCGAGCTTGCCCGCCGGGGCAAACTCGACCCGGTCATTGGTCGCGACGACGAAATTCGTCGTTCCATCCAGATTTTGCAGCGCCGTACCAAGAACAACCCGGTGCTCATCGGTGAGCCGGGCGTCGGTAAGACAGCCATTGTCGAGGGCCTGGCTCAGCGAATTGTCAACAACGAGGTTCCCGAAACTCTGAAAGGGAAACGTGTGCTTTCGCTGGACCTGGCGGCGTTGCTGGCTGGCGCAAAATACCGGGGCGAGTTCGAAGAACGCCTCAAGGCCGTACTGAAAGAGCTGGCTCAAGATGAGGGCGGTATTATTGTCTTCATTGACGAGCTGCACACCATGGTCGGGGCGGGTAAGGCCGAGGGTGCCATGGACGCCGGAAATATGCTCAAGCCTGCCTTGGCACGGGGCGAGCTGCACTGCATCGGCGCAACCACGCTCGATGAATACCGAAAGTACATCGAAAAAGACGCTGCGCTTGAGCGTCGTTTTCAAAAGGTGCAGGTCAATGAGCCCGACGTGGAATCGACCATTGCCATCTTGCGCGGCCTGCAGGAACGCTACGAGCTTCATCATGGGGTCGCCATCACCGACCCGGCCATCGTGGCGGCGGCGGAACTGTCTCACCGCTACATTACCGACCGCTTCCTGCCCGACAAGGCCATCGACCTGATCGATGAGGCCGGGGCGCGCATCCGCATGGAAATCGACTCCAAGCCCGAGGTCATGGACAAGCTCGACCGCCGCATCATTCAACTCAAGATCGAGCGCGAGGCAGTCAAGAAAGACTCTGACGATGCTTCCTTGCGGCGTTTGCAGGCCATCGACGACGAGCTCGAGAAGCTGCAGCGCGAATACAACGACTACGAAGAAATCTGGAAAGCCGAGAAAGCGGCGGTTCAAGGTTCCCAGTCAATCAAGGAAGAGATCGAGCGCGTGCGCGCTGAAATGGCCGACTTGCAGCGCAAGGGGCAGTTCGACAAACTTGCCGAGCTTCAATACGGCAAGCTGCCCGAGCTCGAGAACCGTCTGGCTGCGGCGGAAGCCGGCAAGGACGAGCGCAAGACCGATGAACCGCGTCTGCTGCGTACCGAGGTCGGCGCCGAAGAAATTGCCGAGGTGGTGTCTCGCGCAACGGGTATTCCTGTTTCCAAGATGATGCAGGGTGAGCGCGAGAAGCTGTTGGGCATGGAAGAGTTCCTGCATAAGCGGGTGGTGGGGCAAGGCGAGGCGGTGACGCTGGTGTCCGATGCCATACGCCGGTCGCGGGCGGGTCTGTCAGATCCTACGCGCCCTTATGGCTCGTTCTTGTTCCTTGGGCCGACCGGGGTGGGTAAGACCGAACTGACCAAGGCTCTGGCCAACTTCTTATTCGACTCCGACGACCACATGATCCGCATCGACATGAGCGAATTCATGGAGAAGCATTCGGTGGCCCGCCTTATCGGTGCGCCTCCGGGTTATGTGGGCTACGAAGAGGGCGGCTACCTGACCGAAGCGGTACGCCGCAATCCGTACAGTGTGATTTTGCTGGACGAGATCGAAAAGGCTCACCCTGATGTCTTCAACATTTTGCTGCAGGTGCTCGATGACGGCCGCCTCACCGATGGCCAGGGACGCACGGTTGATTTCCGCAATACGGTCATAGTCATGACTTCCAACCTGGGTTCGCACCATATTCAAAGTATGGCGGGCCAGCCTTATGAGGTCATCAAGGAAGTCATCTGGGAAGAGCTGAAAACGTCGTTCCGGCCCGAGTTCTTGAACCGCATCGATGAGGTCGTGGTGTTCCATGGTCTGGAGGCCAAGCATATTGAATCCATCGCGCGCATTCAAATCCAGCGGCTGGCCGAACGCCTGGCGCAGCAAGACATGCGGCTCGAGGTATCGGATGCGGCCCTGGCGCAGTTGGCCCGCACTGGTTTTGACCCGGTATTCGGGGCGCGTCCTTTGAAGCGTGCCATTCAGCAGCACATCGAAAACCCGGTTGCCCGGTTGTTGCTTCAGGGCAGGTTCGGGCCCAATGATGTGGTGCCGGTGGATTGGCGCGACGACGAGTTCGTGTTTGAACGTACCTTGCAGTAATTGGAGCCCCCGATTTGGTCTGTGGCCAGATCGGGGTATTGCTCTGGCATTGCCCTGATGTAGTCGTCGGGATGCGGGGCAAGCCTTGGGCGCGCGTTGGCGCGAGATCCGGGCGCCCCGAGAAGGAAGCGCGCAGGCGCGGACGATCGGGGCAGGCGGGCCGAAGGCCGAGTGCCTCCGCGCGCCCAAGGCTTGCCCCGCAGCGCGGCGACGGATCAAGAATTCAACCAGCGCGGCGGTGGAACAAGAACTCAATTAATGGAAGCACAGCATGACGACGAGCTTGAGGCTCAGTCGTCCTTTCCATAAAACTTGATGCCAATCTCAATCGCCTCACGCCCCTGCGAACGCCGATGCCGATTCGTATCCCGCAGCGAATAAATACACCCGCAGTACTCCTGCTGATAAAACTCTTCCCGCTTGCTGATCTCGATCATGCGCGCAGAGCCGCCACCCTTGCGCCAGTTGTAAGTCCAGTAGACCAGATCTGGATAGCGGGCTGCGGCACGTTCTCCACAGCCGTTGATTTGATTCATGTCCTTCCAGCGCGAAATACCCAACGAACTGGTAATCGTGTCGAACCCATGTTCATGTGCATACAGCGCCGTGCGCTCGAATCGCATGTCGAAGCAGACCGTGCAGCGCTCGCCGCGCTCGGGCTCATCTTCAAGGCCCTTGACGCGCTCGAACCAGTTGTCGCGGTCGTAGTCGGCGTCGATAAACTCGATGCCGTGTTCTTCGGCAAAACGAATGTTTTCGTTTTTGCGGATTTCGTACTCGCGGTCGGGGTGGATGTTGGGGTTGTAGAAATAGATGGCGTAATCGATGCCCGAGGCCGTCATGGCCTCCATGACTTCGCCCGAGCACGGGGCACAGCATGAGTGCAGCAGCACCTTTTTGCGAGAATCGGGCAGTTCGAGAGTAGGGCGTTTGAAATCTGTCATGGCATTTTAAGCTTGCGCGAAAGTGGGCAAATGCCCACGCAACAAGGCTATTTTAGTCTGCTCGGGTCCTGAACCCAAACCCGGCGGTATAGGCGAGGGCCGCAACGGCCAATCCAAGCGGCACAAAAGACACCCACAAGACCACATACCAGTCGTATGCGGCCAACAGGCCGCCTGAGGCGAACGAGCCTATCGCCATCAAGCCGAATACGATGAAGTCGTTGAACGACTGCACGCGGTTTTTTTCTTCGGGTCGGTGGCATTCGAGCACCAGAGCCGAGGCGCCCACAAAGCCGAAGTTCCAGCCTACGCCCAGCAGGATCAGCGTGAGCCAGAAGTGTGCCAGTTCAAGCCCCATCAGACCCACGGCGGCGGAAAGACCGATAAGCAGTAACCCGGTTGCCACTACCCGATGAGCACCGAACCGGGTGATCAGGTGGCCGGTGACGAAGCTCGGGCCGTACATGGCGATGACATGCCATTGCAGGCCCAGGTTGGAGGCTTCTTGCGGGTGGCCGCAAAGCCGCATGGCCAGCGGGGCGGCGGTCATCAGAAAGTTCATGACCAGGTACGAGACCGCCGCGCAAATGACAGCGGTAATGAAGCGCGGCTGACGCGCAATGTCGGAAAGCGGCCGCGCCGTCGCCAGTTCGGCGGCGGTGGGCATGGGCAGGCGTACACCCATCAGTACCAAAGCCGTCAGGGCGGCCACCCCTGCCTGCACAAGGAACGTGACGGCAAACATGTACGGCGGCCAAAAATGCATGGTGTAGGTCACCAGCTGTGGCCCCACAATGCCTGCGGCCACGCCGCCCCCCATGACGAAAGAAAGCGCGCGTGCACGTCGGGCGGGTTCAACGCCGTCGGCAGCTGCAAACCGAAAGGACAGAACCACGGCGGCATAGGCACCGCCAAAAAAAGTGGCCAGGCAAAACAGCCAGAACGACGCCACGACGATGGCCAGTGCGCCGAGCAGGCCCGCCAGCAGGCCGCAACCTGTTCCCGCCAGGAATGCCGCACGCCTGCCATAGCGTCGGGCAATGACGCCTGCCGGCATGGTACAGGCGGCCATGCCGACAACGAAGATGGAAACGGGCAGGGTTGCCAGCGCTTTGTTGGGGGCCAGAGTATTGCCGACGATGGCGCCCGTTGCATAAATGACAACCGCATTTGCCCCGGCCAGGGCCTGGGCGATGGTCAGGCGCGCAATATTGCCGCGTTGAACGTTTCCAGCCAGGACGGGTGCCTGCGTTTGGGTCGCAGCGGCGTCAGTTTCTGCCACAGGAAGCCTCAGTCAAAGTATGTGGTCGGTGCGCGTCAGGCGCAGCCTACCGCATGGTCACGAATTCTTCGGCGGCGGTTGGGTGGATGGCCACGGTGTCGTCGAAGTGTTTTTTGGTGGCACCCATTTTCAGGGCCACGGCAAAGCCCTGCAGCATTTCGTCCATGCCGTAGCCGATGCCGTGGATGCCCACGATTTTTTCTTCGGAACCGACGCAGACGAGTTTCATGCGGGCGGGCTGGCGATGCTGGGTTACGGCCGTGTACATGGCGGTAAACGCAGACTGATACACCTTTACGGCGTCGTCGCCAAACTTGGCGCGTGCCTCGGGTTCACTAAGACCGACCGTGCCGATGGGCGGGTGGCTGAACACGACCGTGGGCACGTTTTCGTAGTCAAGATGCTCGTGCGGCTTATTGTTGAACAGGCGCTCGGACAAGCGCCGACCCGCAGCCACGGCGACGGGCGTGAGTTCGATCTGGCCGGTAATGTCGCCCACTGCGTAAATGCCCGGCACGTTGGTGTTCTGGTATTTATCCACTGTAATGTAGCCGCGCGGGTTTACTGCAACCCCTGTCGACTGCAGATTCAGGTGTGCTGTGTAGGGTACGCGCCCTACGGCCCAGATCAGGCAGTCGACCGTGTGGCTTTCGCCGTTTTCAAGTTGCAGCGTCAGGCTGCCGTCGGTGTTTTTTTGCACGGACTTGGGAACGGCGTGCGTGTGCAGAGTGGGTCCTTCGGCTTTCATGACTTCGACCAAGGTCGTGCTGATCAGTGGGTCGAACTGCCGCAGCGGTGCATGTTGGCGAACGAACAGATGGGTGTCTGAGCCTAACCCGTTAAGCACGCCGGCCAGTTCCACGGCAATGTAACCGGCGCCGATTACCGCAGTGCGCGGGGGCAAATCGGACAGTTCGAAGAAACCGTCTGAGTCGAGGCCGTGCTCGGCGCCCGGAATATTGGGGCGTGCGGGACGGCCACCGGTCGCAATAAGGATGTGGTCGGCGGTATAACGTCGACCGTTTACCTCGATGGTGCGAGCGTCAATGAAATGCGCCAGGCCACGGATGACGTCGACCTTGTTCTTGCCCAGCACCGTTTCGTACGAGGTGTGAATTCGTTGAATGTAGGCGCTGCGGTTCTTGACCAGCGTGGCCCAGTCGAATCGGTTAACCGTTGTATCAAAGCCGTAGTCGGGCCCATAGTTATGAATGGCTTCGGCGATCTGGGCGGCATGCCACATCACTTTCTTGGGCACGCAACCCACGTTGACGCAGGTGCCGCCAAGTTCGTCGGCTTCAATCAGGGCGCACTTTTGGCCGTACATGGCTGCGCGGTTGATCGAGGCGATGCCACCGCTGCCGCCACCAATGGCGATGTAATCGTAATGCTCTACCAAGGCGACCTCGTTATTCAGTTCAAGCCGGTGCTTCGTTTGACGGCGTCTTCGTGCAAAGACTCGTTCAGTTGATCGACAATAATCGCCCACGGCGCGTCGGCTGCAAGCTGTTCTTTGATGAATTGGGCCTGAGCCTTGTTCCAGTAGGGCGCATCGGCGATGTGAACATCGGTGGGCAGCTGGTGGTCTTTGATGAACTGCGCTATGGCCGCCTCATCGGCGTCTAGCCCAAGTTGAAGGAACAGGTTCGTCATGCGTGGGGTCGGGTTGATCATGCGGCCTCCAGAGATGTTCGGGCTCTTGATTGTAATGCCTTGGGCAGCAAGCGGCCCAAGGCAAACTGACAGGCCCCGCTGGGGGCTATGTTCCGATGGCGGTGTCCCACAACAATCTGACGCAAGCCCGCTCGGCGGCCAGCAGGTCAGGCGATACTCGGGCTTTTTCGGCGCCCTGCAGACGCAGCGCATGCTGCATCCTGCGATACACACGGTAGGCGTCGGCAGCTTCGGTGGCCAACTGCACCGGAATCAAGCCCTGCTGGCCCGCCAAGCCCAGCAGGGCGATGTTTCCGAGGTTGCCCACCAGTACCGGGTGACTCCTGGCATAGGCCAGCACCAGGTACTGGGTGACGAACTCGACATCGACCATGCCGCCACGGTCGTGCTTCAGGTCGAAGTCTTTGGAGTGATTGGGGTGGCCGGCGCTGATCTTGTCGCGCATGGCGCGCACCTCTTGCTTGAGCTGCTCCGGGTCACGTTCGGCCAGCAAGATCTGCTCACGTACCGCTTCGAAGCGCCGGCCTACTTCAGCGTCGCCCGCCGCGAAGCGCGCCCGGGTAATGGCCTGGTGCTCCCAGGGCCATGCGTGCTTCAATTGATACTGAGAAAACGCTTCCAGCGACACCGCCAGGACACCGGCGTCTCCGTCGGGGCGCAGGCGCAGGTCAATTTCATACAAGCGGCCCGATGAGGTCATGGTGGACAGCCAAGAGGCCATGCGACGGCCCAGTTTGGCATATAGCTCGGCGGCGTCGGGGCGCGGGTCATCGTACAAAAACACCAGGTCAAGGTCAGAGGCATAGCCCAGCTCTTTGCCGCCCAGCTTGCCGTAGGCGATGACGGCAAAACGGGGCGGCGCAACGCTGGACGGCGCACCTTTTGGCTGGATCAGGGGCCAGACGCGATATAGGGTTTCCTCGAGCATGAGGTCGGCGAGCGCCGAAAGCTGGTCTGCCAGTTGTTCGACGGTGAGTACGCCGGCCAGGTCCTGAGCCAGCAGCTGAAAGGTGATCTGGCGCTGTGTGTCGCGCATCAGATTCATTTGTTGTTCAACGTCCGGCCCGCCGTCGGGCAATACCGAGGCGTCGAGTTCGTCATGCAAGTGGCGGGCATGCGCGCTTAGATCCAGCGGCGACATCAACGAGCGCCATTCGATCAGGCTGTCGAGCAGCAGGGGGTATTGGCTAAGATACTGCGATGCCCAGGGGCTGGCCCCTACTATGCGCGACACTCGCGCCAGAATCTCGGGATACTCGGCCAGCAGGGCCAGGTAGGCGCTACGCTGGGCAATATGCTCGATCAGGTCCAGCAGGCGTATGGCGGTTTGCTCAGGGTCGGCAGACTGCGCTGCCGCGTCGATGATGGCCGGCAACAAGGCGTCCAATCGCTTGCGGCTGTTGGCCGGCAGACTGCGCATGCGATGGGTGTTCAGCAGGGTTTCAATACGCTGGTTCAGGTCGCCGGCATGTTGTCCAAGTTGCTCGTTTACGTAGTCATGCAGATTGCCGTCGGCGGCGGGCGTGGCGTCGGGGCTGTCGTCGTCGGTTTCGCCCAGGCCCGCCAGCCGGAAGGCATTGCGAAATGTTTGTTCGACAAAGCGGCGGTGCTCCGCCAGTTGGGTTTCGAATGCGTCGGGTTGCATGCCCATGGCCTGTGCCAGCTGTCGGCGCAGCGTCGGGTCGCTGGGCAACAAATGAGTTTGCTCGTCTTCGCGATATTGCAGCATGTGTTCGGTGCGGCGTAAAAAACAATACGCCGCCTGCAGCTTGTCGGCCAGACCCTCGGGAACGACGCCTGCCGTCTTTTGCCGATCCAGTGCCGCCTGCAGACCGCGCTTTTGCAGCGAAGGCATGCGCCCGCCGCGTATCAACTGGTTCAGTTGAACGACAAATTCGATCTCGCGTATGCCGCCGTCGCCCAGCTTGATGTTATGAACAGCATCGACCCCTGTGCGCGCCTGCGCACGTCGCTGCCAGTCTTCGCGTATGCGTTCGCGCAACTGGCGCAAGGCGGCCAGGGCATCGAAATCAAAGTACTTGCGGTACACAAACGGTATGCGCAAAGATTCAAGCTCGGCCAGTTGACTGCTTTGTTCGCTGCCTTCAAATGCAGTGCACGGAATGGGGCGTGCCTTCAGCCAGGCATAACGCTCCCATTCACGACCCTGTGCGACCAAATAGTGCTCGAGCGAATCCAGGCTCCATGCCAGGGGGCCTGAATCTCCGTCAGGGCGCAGGCGCAGGTCGGTACGAAACACCTGGCCATGCGCATCGGGTTCGGACAGCACCGGCATCATGCGCTGCACCAGCCGGCCATAGAACTCGTGATGGCTGAGCTTGCGCTTGCCGTTGGTCTCGCCTTCTTCACCATAGAGCATGATCAGATCGATGTCCGATGATACGTTCAGCTCTTTGCCACCCAGTTTGCCCATTCCGATCATAATCATTTCCTGGGGCTTGCCGGTGTTGGGGTCCATGGGGGTTCCGTGAACCTCGGCCAGGGCGGCAGCCACACTTTGATAGGCTTGTGCAATGGCCAGGTCGGCCAAGGCGCTGGTTGCGCCCACAACTTCAGACAAGGGGGCGATGCCGTTAATGTCTCGCACCATCAGGGTGTAGAACACGCGCTGGCGCAAAAGGCGCAATATTCGACGCGCATCGGTTGCGGGAAGGCCCGGGCCGGGCTCAGCACCTTCGAGCAGCTCGGTGAACCAGCCTTGTATGACGTCTGCATTTACTGCCTGGCGGCACGCCGATTCCAGCCAGACGGTGAACTCGATGTTCGAGTCGACTTTGCGGCGTAATGCGCCGGACCATTCCAGGGCGTTGGCAAGACAAGGGGATTGAGTCATGGCGGCGAGATTTGTCGCGACGATTGGGTGAATTTCAGGTATAAGGTCTGAAAGATACTGCATATCCCCCCGTACTGGCTACTTATCTGTGTTTCGAACTCCCGCTTTACTTCGCGTACTGGGCCGCACGGCGCTGATACTGTATTTTTTGGCCGCTGCGCTGTTTCTCGTCGTCAAGTACGGCATATTGCCCAATATCGACCATTGGCGCCCCCGCATTCAGGCCGAACTGTCTTCGACACTTAATACTCCCGTTACCCTCGGACGCATCGAGGCACGCTGGAACGGCCTGTATCCCCATATTCAACTCAACGACGTTGCCCTGTTCGACAGCCACGGCCGCCCGGCCTTGCAGTTGCCGCACATACGCGCCACACTGAGCTGGCAGGGCCTGCTTAGCGGCTTGCCGCGTTTTTCTTATATAGAGGCTACCGGGCTGCATATCAGCGCGCGGCGTGATGCCCGCCAGCGGATATGGATACTGGGCCAGGACATTGCCGATCAGGCCGAAGATGACGCTTCCGAAGTGGGTCTTGATCATCCTGCGATTCAATGGCTGGCACAACAGCCGCGTGTGGCGCTGCGCGATGCGCAGATCACCTGGCAGGACGACACCCGGGACGCCGGGCCGCTTCATCTGGAGTCGGTGGTGCTGGGCTTGAACTCCGCACCCGGCAAGCACCAGATGGTGCTTAGCGCCGCACCGCCGCAATTGCTCGGAAGACGGTTCGAGATGCGCGGCGAATTCAACCATGTCGACCAAAGTCTGGCGCGTGTCGATCCCCTGGGTTGGGAAGGCACCCTTTACATCGAGGTGGACGGCATGTCACCGGCGCAGTGGCAGCCCTGGGTGGATGTGCCGGTGCCGATGCATTCGGGCGAGGTTTCTGTCAACTGGTGGCTGACCTTCGCCAAGGCTCAGCCGCAACGCGTAGCGGTTCAGGTCAGGGTAGAGTCGGGCCATTGGCAGTTGGGATCCGACAGCAGCTTGCAGGTAGGCAAGGCTAACTTGTTCGTGGACGGATCCTGGTCCGGATATGCCGCTAACGTCCAGGCCGTTCAGGCACTTTTCATCGCAGAGCCGACGAATGATGAGCACGGCGCCGCCACGCCTGACCCTGTGTTCAGGCGCGACAATGCGGCCGAGGGCGAACCGGTGAAGATGCGCTTGGACGCCAGCGACCTGGTGCTGGACCTTCCGCAGGTTTTCAGTAATGTTCTGGCGTTTGAACGGGTGCGGATGCAGGGCGACTTGCGGCGCAACGCCGCCGATAAGCTGGTGGCCGGGTTTGACGACGTGCGTGTCATCAATCGGGACATGGACCTGCAGCTGGCAGGAACCTGGACCGAAGGCGGCGACGGTGCGGCCGGGCTGGCCGATTTGCGCGGTGTGTTTCATCGGGCCTTGCTTGATGGAATCGATGTTTACCTGCCCGAAAGCGTCAATCTGGATGCTCGTGAGTGGCTGATCAACGGCTTGCTTGATGGGCAGCTTGAGAATGCCCAGGCCATGATCCAGGGTGACCTCCAGCATTTTCCGTTTGGCGATGGTTCCGGACGTTTCCACATTGAGGGAGACTTCACTGGGGGCGTCATTGATTACGCACCCGGCGTCACACCGGAAACAAGCTGGCCCGCCTTGAGGCAGGTAAACGGCCGCGCCTCGCTCGACAGGGTCGAGCTGCGGCTGGTGGCCGACGAGGCGGTGGTGAACCCGGCCGAAGGCCACGTCATTCAGCTTCGAAACGTCGTTGCCCAAATACCCAATATAGAGCGCGACTCGGTGCTGGCCATTCAGGGTGAGACCCATGCGTCCGCTCCCGCTTATCTGGCACTGGCCCGATACTCTCCGTTGCGCAGTCTGCTCGATGGGTTTCTGGATCCGGCCCAGGCAGACGGTGAGTGGCACGTGCCGTTGCGTCTGACGATTCCCCTACTTAACGTCGATGACACACGTGTGAACGGCTCGGTATTATTCCAGGGGGGCAAGGTTGCTTTGGACCCTGTGGCTCCGCCATTCGAGCAGGTACGCGGCAGGCTCGATTTTTCCGAAACTGGTCTTAGTGCTGCCGAGGGGCTGGAGGCCCGTTTCCTGGATGGTCCTGCCGTTTTTTCCGGCGGTATCGGCGGCGATCGCAAAGGCTTGACGCTGAGCGGCAGCATTGGCGCCCCGGCACTGAAGCAGTACGTAGGCATGAAAGGCATGGAGCGCCTCAAGGGTGCCTTGGCCTACCAGGCTCAAATCGTACGCCGCGCGTCGGGGCGGTATGCCCTGACGGCGCAAAGCGACCTCAAGGGCATGGCCGTTGATTTGCCCGCGCCCGTCGGCAAATCAGCGAATGCGGGCGTCAAGCTCGATGTTCAGTGGCAGCCGGCGAACACGGCATCGGACATGCACCTGAACGTCGCCCTGGGAACGCAGGTGAAAGCACGGTTTGTGCGGCGCGAAGGCCGGGCGCAAGGGCCTTATTTTCATGTCGGTTTCATTGGTACGGCCGCGCCCGACAAGCTGCCTTCGACCGGGTTATTGGTAGACGTGCGTTATCCGCAGATTGATGTGGATGAATGGGACGCGATAATCGACGAGTTTTCCACTCCGCTTCCGGGTCAGGGTTCTTCGGGCCGGGCGCTTTTCCCGCCGTTGCAGCGTATGCGCCTTCAGGCAGACCACATTACCTTGTACGGCCTGAAACTCGAGACTGCGACTCTGACAGCGCATCGCGAGCAGGCCTTGCGCTGGCGCATGGACGTTACGTCAGCCCAGACTGCCGGTACCTTGTACTGGCATCAGGCCGAGGGTTCGTCGTTGGGGCGGGTAGATGCGCAGTTCGATCGTTTGGCGCTGGGTGCCGAACCCGAGAAAGAGGCGGCCAAGAAAGACGCCGGCCAGGCGCTGCTGGATTCCGTTGAGGAAGACGGCTCATGGGATTCCGAGGTGGATATTCCCGCCATCGACCTCAAGGTGGACAAGCTCAGCCTCTACGGAAGACAGGTGGGTCGCTTGACGGTGGAAGGGGTCAACGAGCAAGAGGGGAAGTTCTGGCGTCTGAACAAATTGAGCCTGACCAGCCCCTCGGCCCAATTGAAGGGCGTTGGTATCTGGCGTCTGGCCGGTCCGCAGCGTGGGCTCACGGTGGATGCCAACGTCAATTTCAGCGATGCCGGTGCATTTTTGAA
>NZ_DATJBQ010000063.1:0-45760 GCF_035515275.1 Pusillimonas sp. | reverse complement strand
CGCCAGGCGCCGTCGATCCGTCGAACCATTCGAGCTTGAACGTGGCCTGGGGGGCGTCGTGGATCTTGCTCAGGTTATGGTCCATGCGGGTAACCTCGAGCCAGTCGCCCTGCGGGTCGACCATGCGCCACCACGCCAGGTTGTCAAGCGCCGTGCCCCACAGCACCGCCTTTTTGCCGCCTGCATTCATGGCAACGTTGCCGCCCACACAGGAAGCATCGGCTGAAGTGGGATCGACGGCAAAAACATAACCAGCCGCTTCGGCCGCATCGGCCACGCGTCGGGTAACCACTCCGGCGCCTGCCAACACCGTGGTAACGGGCTGTTCGACGCCGGGCAGCTGCACCGCCTCGACCGCAGCAAGCGTGTCGAGTTTTTCAGTGTTAATGACGACGGAACGCCAGGTGAGGGGAATGGCGCCGCCGGTATAGCCGGTACCGCCCCCACGCGGAATGATGGTGAGGTCGAGTGCAATACAGGCGCGCACCAGTTCGGCGATCTCGTCTTCGGTATCGGGGGTAAGTACGACAAAGGGGTACTCGACCCGCCAGTCGGTCGCATCAGTAACATGAGACACGCGCGACAGCCCGTCAAACTTGATGTTGTCTTTGGCGGTAACACGCGACAGGCGTCGCATGACCTTCTTGCGCAAGACCGAGGTAAGTTCAAATTCAGACTCAAACGCCTGCACCGCAGCCTGTGCCGCCTGCAGCAGTCGGCCCACACGGTCGTCGCGCTCAGAGTCATCGGCCTGACGACGCTTGTCGATTTCGCCCAGTCGATGGCGCAGCGCTTCGGTAAGGGCGGTAAGGCGCTTGGGACTATGAAGCAGGTCGTCTTGAAGATACGGATTGCGCCGCACGACCCAGATGTCGCCCAGCACCTCGAACAACATGCGCGCTGACCGGCCGGTACGGCGCTCGGCACGCAGGTCGGACAACCATTGCCAGGCCTGCTCGCCCAACAGGCGGCATACGATCTCGCGATCCGAGAACGAGGTGTAGTTATAAGGAATTTCGCGCAAGCGCGGAGTGTCGGCAGGCTCGGCCTTGGCGGCAAGCAATTGACTGGCGAGAGGGGCGTTCATGGCAATGACTGAATTAACCTGGCTAGGCAAGGCCTAAGTTTACTTCATTGCCCCTTGCAGACCGCAGCAGGGCTAGGGTTCAGCCCTGAACGGTTTCGGGGAAAAGCCACAACAGCACCAGGGTCATTACCACGTAACGCAAGAATTTACCCAGAGCCATGAAAAACACCGAGGGCCAGAACGGCAGCTTGAACCAGCCGGCCACCACACACAAGGGGTCGCCAATGATGGGCAGCCACGAGAAAAACAGCGCCGAGGGCCCGAAGCGGTCGACCCACTCGCCCATTTGTTTGTGCCAGCGGCCGGCCGACTTGCGCCTTTGCGCTTCGACATCAAGGTGGCCATGTTTTTCGCGCCAGCGCTCATACCCTTTTTCTGCACCCAGACCCATGGCGTAGCTGATGATGCCCCCCACGGTGTTGCCCAGGGTTGCCACCAAAACCGCCGGCCAGAACATGTGGGGCGAGAGCTTGATATAGCCGAAGACCGCCGGCTCAGACCCCAGCGGCAGTATGGTTGCCGACACCAGGCTGACAATAAAAATAGCGCTAAGCCCGACCTTGGGCAATGCCAGGGCGGACAGCAACCAATATATCGAGGACCGCAACCAGGCTTCCATGCGCGTAAGTTTAGCCGCCTTTCGTTACCAGATTTTCGCTGTGATATTCTTGCACCAGACAATTTCGCAGCTTCGCTCTTCCCATGTCCAACGACTATCTAAAGCGCATTCTCAATTCCAAGGTCTACGACGTTGCCGTCGAATCGGCCCTTGACCCCGCCCCCCTTATCTCGGCCCGCATCCAGAACAAAGTCTGGCTGAAACGTGAAGACACCCAAGCGGTGTTCAGTTTCAAGTTGCGTGGCGCCTACAACAAAATGGCCAACCTGAGCCCCGCTGAGCTTAAGCGCGGCGTCATTGCCGCGTCGGCGGGCAACCACGCCCAAGGCGTTGCCTTGTCGGCTCGGCGGCTGGGCTGTCGCGCGGTCATCGTCATGCCCACAACCACGCCACGCCTTAAGGTCGACGCCGTTCAGGCGCTGGGCGGCGAGGCCGTACTGGCGGGCGACAGCTATTCTGACGCATACGAGCACGCGATGCTGCTCGAAAAGAAAGAAAAGCTAACTTTTGTGCACCCGTTCGACGATCCCGATGTGATCGCCGGACAAGGCACGGTAGGCATGGAGATCTTGCGTCAGCACTCGGGGCCCATCGATGCAGTTTTTGTACCCATAGGCGGTGGGGGGCTGATCGCCGGCGTGGCCGCTTATATTAAACAGTTGCGCCCCGAAACCCGCATTATCGGCGTGCAAACCGAAGACTCCAACGCCATGATGCGCAGCGTCAAGGCGGGCCGACGCCTTGAGTTAAGTGACGTGGGCCTGTTCTCGGACGGCACGGCGGTCAAGCTGGTGGGCGCCGAAACCTTCAAGCTGGCTCGCCAGTATGTCGACGACTTCGTTGCCGTCGACACCGATGCCATTTGCGCCGCCATCAAAGACGTGTTCCAGGACACCCGCAGCGTGCTCGAACCGGCCGGCGCCTTGTCGCTGGCGGGGGCCAAGCTGTATGCCGCTCAGCACAAGTGGAAGAACAAGACACTGGTGGCCATTACCAGTGGCGCCAACATGAATTTTGACCGGCTGCGTTTCGTGGCCGACCGCGCCGACGTCGGCGAGGCCCGCGAAGCCCTGTTCGCCCTGACCATACCGGAAGAGCGCGGCAGTTTCCGCAAGCTATGCGAGGCGCTGGGCAAGCGTAGCGTCACCGAATTCAATTACCGCATCTCCGACGCCGAACGGGCCCACGTGTTTGTCGGCGTGCAAATCAGCTCGCCGGCCGAACCCGACAAGCTGGCAGCCATGTTCCGTAAAAAGGGGCTCGACACCCTTGACCTAACAGGCAATGAGCTGGCCAAGACCCATCTTCGCTACATGGTGGGGGGCCGTTCTGCATTGGCCAGGCACGAAATGCTCTTCCGTTTCGAGTTTCCCGAGCGGCCGGGGGCCCTGGCCCGCTTCCTGCAGGCCATGAACCCCAAATGGAACATCACCCTGTTTCATTATCGCAACCAGGGCGACGACTATGGCCGGGTGCTGGTGGGCATGCAGCTGTCACCTGACAGCGATAAAAAGTCGGTCAACGAGTTTCTGGAGTCGTTGGGCTACCCGTACTGGAACGAAACCAACAACCCGGCTTACCGGCTGTTTCTTTAGGTTCGTTCCCCTAAGCAAACCGCCCCCGAGGCCCAGATGGCTGCGGGGCGGTTGGTTAGAAACTGCACACGCTGTATATCGGCAGGCCCGTATCCTTCAGCGCTTTAGAACCGCCCAGATCGGGCAGATCGATAATAGACGCGGCCTCGACCACGTTTGCGCCCAGCCGTTGCAGCAACTTGGCCGCTGCCAGCATGGTGCCCCCGGTTGCGATCAGATCGTCGATAAGCAAAACACGCTGACCCGGCTTGACCGCGTCAGAGTGCATTTCGACCGTGGCGTTGCCATATTCGAGCGTGTACTCTTCGGCCAGCGTATGAAAAGGCAGCTTGCCCTTTTTGCGCACCGGCACAAAACCAAGATTAAGCTCGTAGGCCAGCACCGCCCCCAAAATAAAGCCTCGGGCGTCGATGCCGGCGACAAGATCCAGACGCTGGCGCATGTATCGGTAAACGAATAGATCGACCAGCACCCGGAAGGACTGTGGATCTTGCAGTACGGGGGTAATATCGCGAAAAGTGACGCCGGGCTTGGGCCAGTCGGGAACACTACGTATGGCGTTGCGTACGTAATTGACGGGATCTGTGTGCATGAAAATAGCCAATAAGACCTGAGACGGTGAGCAGCAGTAACTATAACTCCAATCATTACCTTTCAGTGTTCGTTTAAACTCGTGAAATGAAAAGCACGCCCATACCGCAAGCGTCGAACTCCATTGCTTCAGCACGCAGAACGCTGTCTATTGAAGCGGACGCACTCAAATCGTTGCACGACCGACTCGACAGCACCTTCAGCCGCGCCGTCGAAATGGTGCTGGCCTGCGAAGGACGCGTCGTGGTCAGCGGTATCGGCAAGTCGGGCCATGTCGCCCGCAAAATTGCCGCCACGCTGGCCTCGACGGGCACCCCTTCGTTCTTCATGCACGGCGTCGAGGCCTTGCACGGCGATCTGGGCATGCTGACCACACGCGACCTGGTTCTGGCCATTTCTTATTCGGGCACGGCAACCGAGCTGCTTACCGTGCTTACTGTGGCAAAGCGTATGGAGATTCCGCTTATTGCCGTTACCGGCAACCCGCAATCGCAACTGGCAGTCAATGCCGACCTGCACCTTGATGTGCACGTCGAACAAGAGGCCTGCCCGCTTAATCTGGCACCCACCGCCAGCACCACGGCAACCATGGCGCTTGGCGATGCCATTGCCGTTGCATGCCTGGAAGCGCGCGGCTTCAGCCCCGAGGACTTTGCCCGCTCGCATCCGGGCGGGGCTTTGGGCCGACGTCTGCTGACACTGGTGCGCGACGTCATGCGCTCGGGCGATGCCCTGCCCATTGTCCATGCCGACACCCCCATTGCCCAGGCACTTGAAGAAATGTCGCGCAAAAGCATGGGCATGACCATAGTGGTCGACCCACGGCAACGCCCGGTCGGCATTTTTACCGACGGCGATCTGCGCCGGTTAATAACGGCCCGGGGCGACATTCGCGCCCTCACGGTCGCGGCCGGCATGTCCGTCAACCCCAAAACCGTGTCACCCGGAACCCTCGCCGTCGAGGCAGCTACCCTGATGAATGACAATCGGCTTACCCAGGTTCTGGTGGTCGACCCAGACGGGCTACTATTAGGCGCCCTGCACATGCACGACCTGTTGGCAGCCAAGGTAATCTGACAATGACTCTTGACAACACCCCCCCTCACCCGGCCGAGGCGCTGATTCTTGCCAAGACAAGCCCCGCCGTCATCGAGCGTGCGCGCCAAGTGCGCCTCATGATCTTCGACGTCGACGGCGTCCTGACTGACGGCAGCCTCTGGTACGGCGAAAACGGCGAAACCATGAAACGCTTCAATGCGCTGGACGGCCACGGTCTGCGCCTGATGCGCGAGGGCGGCATTGCCGTGGCGCTGATTACCGGGCGCGAAGGCCCCATCGTGGCGCGCCGTGCCGCCGAACTAGGTATTTCGCTGGTCTTGCAAGGGGTGCGCGACAAGGCCCAGGCCCTGGCGGCCCTGGTGCAAGAGCAAGGCCACACCCTCGATCAGGTCGGCTTCATGGGCGATGACCTTCTTGATCTGGCCGCCATGCAGCGTGTGGGGTTTGCCGCCAGCGTACCCAGCGCGCCACCCTACATTGCCCAAGCGGCCCATTGGGTTTCCTCGCGCGAGGGCGGTTACGGGGCGGGACGCGAATGCTGTGACCTGATCCTGGCCGCGCAAGGCCGTCTCAAACATTTTTTCTCGCCAAATGCCGTGATTTTGGGTGGGGTTACGCAGTAAATCATGAAAGAACGCCTACCGGCACTTATCGCCATCGCCTTGCTGTTTGTCCTGGTTGCAGGCACCTGGTGGGCGGCCGACTATACCCAGCGAGCCGTGCATATCGAGCCGCCGCGACGCATTACGCACGAACCCGACGCCTGGTCAAGCAACTTCGTGATGGTGCGCACCGATGCCGAAGGCATGGCGGTCAACCGCATGGAAGGCGAGTACCTGCAACACTTCCCCGACGACGACTCATACGAAGTAACCCAGGCCAAAGCCACCGGCCAGCGCGCCGACTCGCCCGTTACCATTGGTACGTCAGACATCGCCGTCATGGATCAGGACGGCAGCCGAATCGTCATGAGCGGCAACGCCCACTTGCACCGCCGACCTTACGACGACCGCCCCGCCCTGGATGTCAATAGCGACAAGCTTATTATGCTGCCTGATGAAGACGTGGCCTACACCGACTTGCCGGCAGTGGTTGTGAACGGCAAATCCACGATGGTGGGCACCGGCATGCGGTACGATAACGCTAGCCGTACACTTCAGGTTTTTTCGGCCAGCGACGTCCGTATATCAGCCGAAGATTCTCAGGCCGCCTCCCGTCCACAAAACCAAGGCTCCCAAGACAATAACCATGAAAACACGAAACCTTGACCGACTATGCCACTGGTTGTCCGCCGCGCTACTGGCGGCAGCCTCAATGAGCGTGGCAGCTCAGCCCGCCCCGTCGGGCAAGCAGGCCCAAGACGAGCCCGACACGCTGATTTTGTCGGACACGCTCAACTACAACGACGCTACCAAAGAAAGCACGTTCACCGGCAACGTCGTCATGACGCGCGGCCTGCTCACACTGCATTCAGACACGCTGGTCATGCGTGAGGACCCCGAAGGCTTCCAGCACGGCGTGGCTACGGTCGACGGCACCTCCAAACGCGTAAAGGTCCGCCAAGAAAACCCCGAAAAATACGAACTTATCGAGGCCGAGGGGTTGCGCGGCATCTATAACGGCAAAACCGACGAAATCGAAATGATCGGCCAGGCGATCATCATCAAATATGTTTGTGGCAAACCCCTGGACACCATTCGCGGGGAACGCGTCAAGTACAACCAGACCACTAACGTATACCAGGCCTTTGGCGGACCGCAGTCGGCCGCACAGGGCGGCCGGGTACGCTCACTGGCCACACCCAGCGCCAAGGCCGACGCAGCAGCAGCCGCCTGCCGCGAAAAATCCAAAAACTGACCAGGACGCCACGGCGTCCCCTATCTTTTTAGCCAGTCATCTATGCTTCGTTCCGCCTCGCCGCGCTCCAGTGCGATCCGTCCCCCCAGCGACCAGCCGGGCAGCCTGAAAGCCACCGGCCTGCGTAAGACCTACGGCAAGCGCACTGTGGTGCAAGACGTATCGCTTTCAGTAGACAGCGGAGAAGTCGTCGGCCTTCTGGGCCCCAACGGTGCCGGCAAGACCACCAGTTTCTACATGATCGTGGGCATTGTGCCTACCGATGCCGGCCGCATCGAAATAGACGGCACCGAAATTACCGCCATGCCTATGCATAAGCGGGCGCGGTTGGGGTTGTCGTACCTGCCCCAAGACGCCTCGGTGTTTCGGCGCCTGACCGTCGAAGAAAACATTCGTGCCGTACTCGAGCTGCAGCTCGATGCCGCAGGGAATTCGCTTTCGTCGGCGCAGATCGGAGAAAGCCTGGAAACGTTGCTGGACGAACTGCAGATCGGCCATATTCGACGTAACACCGCCATATCGTTGTCGGGTGGCGAGCGACGGCGGGTTGAAATTGCCCGGGCCCTGGCTACCAACCCCCGCTTCATTTTGCTGGACGAGCCGTTTGCCGGCGTGGACCCCATTGCGGTCATCGAGATTCAACGCATCGTGCACTTTTTAAAGGGCCGGAACATCGGCGTGTTGATTACCGACCACAACGTACGCGAGACACTGGGCATTTGCGACCGGGCATACATTATTAGCGAAGGCAAGGTGCTGACCAACGGCCACCCCAGCGAAATCATTGATAACGAAGCCGTACGCAAGGTGTACCTGGGCAAGAACTTCAGGATGTAGCCCCAGACAGCAACGCCAACTTGCGTTGCCCAGCCAAGCTGCGCCTGCCCTGCAAGGCCCTATGTATTATGCCGCCTTGTGCCCCCTGCTTGCAGGGGGCACTTTCATATTATGCAGCGCTGTTGACCTTTCGCAAAGACGGGTTTGATCCCACTTGATTTAGTTTTTCGACGCTATAAACTAAAACTGTAGCCACTTAAAAAAAGGAGACCTCAGTTATTCCGACAACGCGCATCCTGCGCATCGTTTAATACAGGAGAGCAGTACATGAACCTGAACATCACTGGTCGTCATCTAGAAATTACTCCCGCCATCCGAGACTATGTCAAAAACAAAATGTCACGGGTAGCACGACACTTCGACAACGTCATCGACACCCAGGTCATGCTCTCGATAGAGCGTCTGAAACATACCGCCGAGGTCACCATGCACCTGCGCGGCAAAGACATCCACTGCGAGGCCAGCGACGAAAACCTCTACGCAGCCATCGACCTACTGTCCGACAAAATCGATCGCCAGGTCATCAAGTACAAGAATAAACTCCAGGATCATGCGCATGAACCTGCAAAAAAACTACAATTAAGCACCGAATAAGCGCCTGCCCGTCTCGGGTCGCCTGCACGGTACTCCCCTGCGGCAAGCGCCCAAAAATGGCCCCACTCGTCCGAGTGGGGCCTTCGACTTTCCGGCGCAGCGGCCTGCCCGTGGCTTTCTATACATGCTCATATACTCCTATAATGCCTGTATGAATCTCATGTCGCGTATCCTGCCGCTGGAGAACATCGCACTCGATGTCGAGGCTACCAGCAAAAAACGGGCGTTCGAACAAGCCGGCCTGCTCTTCGAGAACAACCACGGCATAGCCCGAACCGCTGTTTTTCAAAGTCTCATTGCCCGCGAGCGCCTGGGTTCCACCGCCCTGGGGCATCATATTGCCGTACCGCACGGGCGCATCAAGGGCCTTAAAGAACCCTACGCCGCCTTCATCCGGCTGGCCGATCCGGTTCGGTTCGATGCCAGCGACGGCCGGCTGGCCAATCTGCTGTTTTTCGTGCTGGTTCCCGAAACCGCCACGCAATTGCACCTCGACCTTCTGGCCGAGATCGCACGGCTGGTTTCCAACCCTTCTTTGCGGCAGATCCTTTCTACCGAATCCGATCCCGCCGTCATTCACCGCCTGCTTATCACTGACGTCGCGACGACGGAATAAGGCACGAAGCCCCATGCTGACCATTCAGGAACTCATCGACGAAAACACGGACAAGATTTCGTTTACCTGGATCACCGGCACCGAATCGGCACAAAAGGTCATCGCCCACGAAGGGCTGTCGGGCGCCGATCTGGTCGGACACCTGAACCTTATTCACCCGGCCCGCATACAGGTCTTTGGCAAAGAAGAGCTCGCCTATTACCATCGGCTTGACCCACGTCGCCGCCAACACCATCTTGAAGACCTGATCGCCGGCGGCGTACCGGCCATATTGCTTGCCGGCGACCTTGCCGTACCCACGGACTTGCAGCAGTTTTGCAGCCACCACTCGGTTCCTCTTCTTTCCACACCCACCGAAGCCGCCGAAGTGATCGAACTGCTTCGGTTCTATCTGGGCAAGCGCATGGCACCCAGCACCACCATGCATGGCGTTTTCATGGACGTGCTCGGGCTGGGCGTACTGATTACAGGCGATTCGGGCCTGGGCAAAAGCGAACTCGCCCTGGAGCTGATCTCGCGCGGACATGGCCTGGTGGCCGATGACGCCGTCGAGCTGTCGCGTATCGCGCCCAACCTTATCGAAGGGCACTGCCCGCCTTTATTGCAGAACCTGCTCGAGGTGCGCGGCCTGGGGCTGCTCGACATCCGCACAATCTTCGGCGAAACCTCTGTGCGCCGCAAGATGCGGCTCAAGCTTATCGTGCAGCTGGTGCGCCTGAACGCCGACGCCTTCGAGCGCCTTCCGGTGCAAGACCTTACCCAAGACATACTCAGCATACCCATCCGCCGCGTCATGCTTCAAGTGGCTCCGGGGCGCAACTTGGCCGTACTGGTCGAGGCCGCGGTACGCAACACCATCCTTACGCTACGGGGTATTGATACCATGGGAGAATTCATCGAACGCCAGGCTCTGGCCATTATGGAAAGCAGTCGACCCGAATAGGGTCGCTTCCAACCACACCAACATGCTGAAAATAGTACTGATCACAGGCATTTCGGGCTCGGGGAAATCCGTCGCCCTGCGGCTGCTCGAAGATTCGGGCTATCTATGCGTCGACAACCTGCCGGTTCGTTTCCTGCACGACTTCATTGCCAGCACGCGCGAAGACGGGCTTGAGCGGGTCGCCGTAGCGATTGACGTTCGCTCTCCCGGCGAGCTCGACGACCTGCCCGACGTCATTACCGCGCTGCGAGCAAGCGGCACCGAGTTTCGCGTTATTTTTCTGGACGCCAACGACCACACGCTGTTGCAGCGCTACTCTGAGTCACGCCGGCGCCACCCCCTTACCGACCGCCTGACCAGCGGCGGAAAATCGCCCTCACTGCAAGAGTGCATCGATACCGAGCGCGAGCTGCTCGCCCCCCTGCGCGAACAAGAGCACGTCATCGACACGTCCGACCTGACCCCGGGCCAGCTACGCGCCTGGATGCGCGATCTGGTGCAGGCCGATCGATCACCCGTGGTGCTTACGTTCGAGTCATTTGCCTACAAGCGCGGCGTCCCCGGCGACGCCGATCTGGTGTTCGACGTGCGCTGCCTGCCCAACCCCCACTACGATCGTCAGTTAAGGCCGCTTACGGGGCGCGACGAACCAGTCGCCAAATGGCTGGCGCAGTTTGGCAGTGTCGAAACCATGATCGAAGACATCGCCGGCTTCATACGCCGCTGGCTACCGCTCTACATGCAAGACACGCGCAATTACCTGACTGTGGCGGTAGGGTGCACCGGCGGGCAACACCGATCGGTATACGTGACCGAACAGCTGGCGCGGCGCTTTGCCGACCACGCCCCGCTTCTGGTGCGCCACCGCAACCAGGCCCCCGCGGAGGTTCCATGACAACTTCGCAAACGCTGATCGCATCCGCATCCCTTGCCTGCCTCCTGATACTGGCTGGTTGCGGTTCAACCGGAAAAAAGGGCGGGTACTACAAAGACGATGGCCCGGGCTCGGATATTCCCGCCGACATCCTGAACACACCCGACGCCGTTCCTCGCATCGAAACGCACGCTCCAGCCAATATGCGTCCGTATCGGGTGCTGGGCAGAACCTACGTACCCATTACCTCTGACCGACCGTTCAGCGAAACCGGGGTGGCCTCGTGGTATGGCCGAAAGTTTCATGGCCGCAAAACGGCCAATGGCGAAACCTACGACATGTATGCCATGACGGCGGCCCATCCCACCCTGCCATTGCCCAGTTACGCTCGGGTCACACGCCCCGAAACCGGCGCCACCGTCGTGGTGCGCATCAACGACCGGGGGCCGTTTCATAGTGGCCGCGTCATCGACCTGTCGTATGCCGCCGCAGCCCGGCTTGGCTTGGTCGGACGGGGTAGCGCCAAAGTACGGGTCGACGCCATTACCCATGCCGACATTGCTCGTGGGCAAACCACCCGCACCGTAATGGCCGAGCCTGCGCCCCGGCCTGCACTTGCCACACAGAATGAAGCGGCTGCGGTTCAATTTAACGAAGCCGCCGACCTGCCTGATGCGCTGGCCGCGCTCGGCGTCGACTCGACCTCAGTAGCCACGGCAACGCCGGTTCAAAGCCACGCGGTGCTACTGCCTTATGCCACGCTGGAAGACACCGCAACCGCCGGCGTGTTTCTGCAGTTCGGCGCCTTTAGCGGGCGGGCCAACGCCGAGTCTTTGGCCAAGCAGTTGAACAGTCAGATTTCCATGACCGAGACCCGACCCGCCCAGGTCCGGGCTTCAGAAAATCTGTACCGTGTGCAAATAGGGCCTTACGCCACGCGCACCGAAGCCATAAACGCCGCCTTGCGAATTCAACAGCAAACGGGCAGCCAGGCCACGGTTGCCACACGCGATTAAACGTTAATGTTCAGCCGGCGCGTTTCAGTGCTTCAGCGTACAGCACGTCGCGAGCCACCCCTGTGGCCTTTGCCGCCACGCGCGCGGCATCGCGAACGCTGGCAACCTCGAGCAAAGCATCAAGCAAGCCCAGTGTTGCCGCGTCCAGCTCGTTGCCGTCCGAGGCCTGAACGAGGGCTTCGTGCACGATCAGAACAAACTCGCCCTGGCCGCGATGCGTATCTTCGGCCAACCATTGGGCGGCCTGGCCAAGCGTCATGGTGGCCACTTCTTCGAATCGCTTGGTCAGTTCGCGTGCCACAGTCAGCTTTCGATCAGGGCCACACACCTCGAGCATATCTTTAAAGGCTGCCGCCAGGCGATGGGGCGACTCG
Organism: Pusillimonas sp.; assembly: GCF_035515275.1. Lineage (GTDB taxonomy): Bacteria > Pseudomonadota > Gammaproteobacteria > Burkholderiales > Burkholderiaceae_B > Pusillimonas. Next base: position 33,698 of record NZ_DATJBQ010000063.1, on the reverse strand, counting down.
AACACCACGACCGGCGCAGACAGTGCCGTCCAGTACTTGAGCCATTTTTGCCGCGCACCGGATTTGGCCGGCGCAAACCCGGCAAAAATGAAAGCCGGGTTCTCGTCTGAGGTGACGCCGCTGGCCATCAGGGCGGTAATGACCGCGCTGGCCCCCGGAATGGCCACAACCGGGTAGCCTGCCTGGCGCGCGCTGCGCACAATGCGCGCCCCCGGGTCGCTGACCGCCGGCGCACCCGCATCTGAAATAAGCCCCACCCGCTCACCCTGCTCCAGGCGCTTGAGCAGCGTTTGCGCCGCCCCCGCCTCGTTGTGCCGATGCGCAGCGAGCAGGGGCGTTGAGATGCCCCAGGCATCAAGCAAAGCGCGGCTCGAGCGCGTGTCTTCGGCGGCAATGACATCGCAGCGCGCCAGGGCCTGCCAGGCGCGCAGGCTCAGGTCGCCGAGGTTGCCGATGGGAGTTGCCACCACGTACAAGGTACCCGCCGGCCAATGCTGCTCGGCCACTTTTTGTGCGAGACGATTCCATGTCGCGGCGAAGTCGGAAGAAGGGTTCTGGTTCATACTGGGGGAAATCGGTCAGATTGGAAATGCTCTATGCGGGATGATACGTCAGACCCTAGCTCTCTGGCGGGCATTGCCCAACGCAAGGCAATACGCCGGCGTCGTCGCGCGGCTCGGCGCAAACCCGAAGCCGGCCCGGACGGCCCAAGCCACGACCCACCCTATTTGTCGCCCACGCAGCGCCAGGGCAGGCTGGCCGAACAACAAGCACGTGAGCACGTCGAGGCCGCCGGAGCTCGGGTGCTGCGTCAAAACCTGCTCTGCCGCAGCGGCGAAATCGACCTAGTATGCCTCGACGGTCCGATTCTGGTCTTTATCGAAGTGCGCCACCGTCACAGCCGGCATTTTGGCGGCGCTGCAGCCAGCGTCGTTCCCGCCAAACAGCAACGGCTTGCCCGGGCGGCCGCCTATTTTTTACCCCGTCTGGTGCGTCAGTATCTCGGCGGGCGCGTTCCCCCTTGCCGTTTTGATGTCATTGCCTTCGAGGGCGAACAGCTGCAGTGGCTCAAAGGTGTATTTGACGTGAGATAATAACGGTCATGGACATGACCTCTCGCATGACATCGCACTTTGATGACGCGATCGATACTTTCAAGGCCGGCTCGCAAGCCCTGGCTCAACCGCTCTCGAATGCGGTCGACCTTCTGTTCAGCGCGCTGGCCAACAATAATAAAATACTGGCTTGCGGCAACGGTGGCTCGGCCGCCGATGCCCAACATTTTATTGCCGAACTCGTCGGCCGCTTCGAACGCGACCGTCTGCCGCTGGCCGGCATCGCGCTTAACACCGACACCTCAATCATGACCGCAGTGGGCAACGATTACGGTTTCGATGCCGTGTTCGAACGCCAGGTCGCGGCACTGGGCCAGCCCGGCGATGTGCTGGTGGCCATATCCACCAGCGGGAACTCCCCCAACGTACTGCGGTCCATAGAAGCTGCGCACGAACGCGAAATGTCCGTCATTGCGCTTAGCGGCAAAGGCGGCGGCAAGCTCAACGAACTGCTTTACGAAACCGATATCCACCTTTGTGTGCCACACGACCGCACCATGCGCATACAAGAAGTCCACATCTTGCTGCTTCATGCGCTGTGCGACGGCATCGACGCCCTGCTTCTCGGAGACACGCTCTAATGGCCACCCCACGTCATCTTTCCAAACTGCTGCTTGTTGTCTGCCTGCCTGTCGCATCACTTAGCGCACTGTCGGGTTGTGCGCCTCTGGTTGTCGGCGGGGCTGCAGCCACCACGGCGGTCGTCGCCACCGACCGGCGCACCGCCGGCGAGCAGGTCGAAGACCAAGCCATCGAAATGAAAGTCGGCTCCGAAATGCGCAAGCTGGTTGGCGAAAGGGGCCGGGTCAACACGGTTTCATACGCAGGCCGGGTGCTGTTGATGGGCGACGTTCCCACCCAGCAAGACAAGCAGCAAGCCGAGCAACTGGCTTCCAAGGTCGAAAAGGTAACCCAGGTGTATAACCAGCTTCGAGTGGGCGACATTACCCCGCTTGGCGTGCGAACCAACGACAGTTGGCTTAGCACCAAGGTCACCACCACGCTCATTAACACCAAGGACGTACCCACGCGAACCATCGTAGTCGCCACCGAGCGCGGCGTGGTCTACCTGATGGGCCGCGTCACCGAGGCCGAAAGCGAGCGTGCCGGCAAGGCCGCCGCCTCGGTGGGCGGCATCAACAAGGTAGTAAAATTGTTCGAGATCGTCTCGCCTGATAGCGTCGCTACCGGCAGCAAGTCGGCGGCGCCTGTGCAAGAGTCTTCCTCCTCTGCACCGGCCGTGCCGTCTGACACCGGCTCGGCCGATGTCCAAACCATGCCTGTCCAATGAAGAAACTACTTATCAGCTTCGCCGTCCTGGTCGTTGTCGCCGGAATCGGCCTATGGCAATTCTCGGGGTCGGCCAAGGCTGCACCGCAGGTCACCTATACCTCGCTCGACGGCCGCCAGTTCACTACCCAAGACCTGCTTGGCAAGGTGTACTTGGTCAAGTTCTGGGCGACCAGCTGCGTTACCTGCGTGAGGCAAATGCCCGACGCCATCGAAGCGTACAACCAGTACTCACCGCAAGGCTACGAAGTTATTGCCGTGGCCATGGATTACGACCCACCCGCTTACGTACGCAACTTTGCCCAGTCGCGCCAACTACCGTTTACCGTCGCCATGGATACCACGGGCGAAATCGCCAAGGCCTTCGACGACGTAAAGCTTACGCCCACCACGTTTCTGGTCGACAAGCAGGGGCGCATCATTAAACGCTACCTGGGCAATTACGACAAAACCGATTTTCGCCATACCGTAGAACGGGCGCTGGCCGGGTAACCAGCCCGCCGGCCCGATCATGCCAAGCCCGAAAGCGCGCCGCTTTCGGGTTTTTCACAGCCCCAACTTTCTGATCGCCTGTCATGACTACATCCACTCCAAGCGACGCGTCCTCTCAATCCCCAACCGTGAAGGCGGCCGTGCTTTCCGAAGCCCTGCCCTACATCCGCCGGTTTCACGGCAAGACCGTCGTCGTGAAGTACGGCGGCAATGCCATGACCGAAGAAGCCTTGCAACGCAGTTTTGCACACGACGTCGTGCTGCTGAAGCTGGTCGGCCTCAACCCCATTGTGGTGCACGGGGGCGGTCCGCAAATCAACGACGCCCTGAAGCGCATCGGCAAAGAAGGCACTTTCGTGCAAGGCATGCGGGTTACCGATGCCGAGACGATGGAGGTTGTCGAGTGGGTGCTGGGCGGTCAGGTGCAGCAAGACATCGTCATGATGATCAACGAGGCCGGCGGCAAGGCAGTGGGCCTTACCGGCAAAGACGGCTGCCTTATACAAGCCCGCAAAAAATTGCTGGCTGACAGCGAACACCCAGGCGAATGGCTTGATATTGGCTATGTCGGCGAAATTACCCGCATTGAGCCCGCTGTGGTCAAGGCACTGCAAGACGACCAGTTCATTCCGGTTATTTCGTCCATTGGTTACGGCGAAGACGGACGCGCCTACAACATCAATGCCGACCTGGTCGCCGGCAAGATCGCCGAGGTGCTGGGCGCCGAAAAGCTCATCATGATGACCAACACGCCCGGCGTGCTGGACAAAAGCGGCCAGTTGCTGCGTAGCTTGTCGGCCCAGACTATCGACGAACTCTTCAAGGACGGCACCATTTCGGGCGGTATGCTGCCTAAAATCTCGTCCGCACTCGAGGCGGCACGCAACGGCGTCACTTCGGTACACGTCGTCGACGGCCGGGTACCCCATTGTCTGTTACTCGAGATTCTTACCGATCGCGGCGTCGGCACCATGATCAGCTCGAATTAGTGATCGGCCCCAGCGCAACACAGCGGCGGCTGCTGACACCGGCAGCGCCGCATCGGGCACGGCATCATCCCACCCCATTGGGGCGCCGCTCATCGGCATCACAACGCGTCTGGCTGTTCGACCTGGACAACACCCTGCACGACTGCTCCAAAGCCATATTCGATGCGATTGATCACAACATGACCCAGGCCGTGATTGAAGCGCTGGACGTCGACATGGGCGAGGCACATCGCCTGCGTGTTCGATACTGGCGGCTTTACGGTGCAACCGTCATCGGCATGGTCCGGCACCACGGCGTTGATGCTGCGGCGTTTCTAGAGCGCAGCCATCGCTTCGACCCTGCTCCGCTGGTGCATTCCGAAACCGGCCTGGCCGAAAAGTTACGGGCACTAAAAGGACGAAAAATCTTGCTGACCAACGCGCCCATGCAATATGCGCGCCAAGTGCTCAAGACATTGGGTATCTTGCAGCAATTCGAAAGCCTGTGGTCGATTGACCACATGATCCTGCAAGGGCGGATCAAGCCCAAACCCTCGTCCGCATTAATGAAGCAGGTGCTGGCACGCGTAGGGCAACCTGCCTCGAACGTCGTGCTGGTGGAGGACACGCTGAAGAATCTGAAGGCCGCCCGCAAGCTGGGCATGAAGACCGTACATGTATTTCATCCGGGCACGCCGTTTTCGGGGCTGCACGCGGGCCGCAGCGCTTATGTCGATGTACGGGTCAATTCGATTGGCCGGCTGCTTACCGGGCGCCACGCTTTACGAGACTGACTTAGCGATGCCCACAGACCGGACAGCCGGGGTCACGCTTGAGCCCGATGCTGCTCCATTGCATGGTCAACGCATCAAGACACAACAAGCGCCCCATCAGGCTTTGACCCATGCCGGTTATCAACTTGATCGCTTCTGCAGCCTGAGTGCTGCCGATAATGCCCACCAAAGGCCCCAAAACCCCGGTCGTGGCGCAACTGACTTCGTCGGCATCGTCGGCCTCGGGGAACAGGCAGTGATAGCAGGGCGAAGCGTCGTCGCGCATGTCGTAGACGCTTACCTGACCCGCAAAACGTATGGCTGCGCCCGACACCAGCGGCTTGCCATGCAGCACGCAGGCCCTATTCACCGCATGGCGGGTGGCGAAGTTATCGCAGCAGTCGAGCACGACATCGACCTGCGCCACCACCTCTTCAAGGTCGCGGCCCATTAAACGCCGCACAATGGTCTCGACCTGCACCGAGGGATTGAGCTCGTTAAGCGCCTGCTTGGCCGATGTGGCTTTGGCTTGGTCGAGCCGGGATGTTGTGTGAATGATCTGGCGTTGCAGATTACTAAGCTCGACCACGTCGTCGTCGGCCAGAACAATACGACCCACACCCGCACCCGCCAGATATAACGCAGCCGGGGCCCCAAGGCCACCGGCACCCAATATTAATACGCGTGCCTGCAGCAGCTTTTCCTGACCTTCAATGCCCAGTTCATTGAGCAGGATGTGGCGCGCGTAGCGCAGCAGATCCTGATCATTCATTGACGGGAACCAGGCCTTCGGGGGTTAGTCGGTACCGCTCGATTCGCTCGACAGGGGCGTTTTGCGTGGGCTGCTCAGTTTTTTTTTCTGCCTCAGCCGCCGGGGTGGCTGTATCTGTTGATGCGGTGCCGTCGGATTTTGCCGCCACGGTGGGGCCGCTACGTACTACCGGACGCCCCTCGAGCAGGTTGATGGCCTGTTGAAGCTGGAAGTCGTCGGCGCCGCCGAACTCGAACATCTTGGGATCGGGCCGCTCGCCGTTGTCGTCTTCAACAGGGGTGATGACTTCAGGCGCCGCAACCGTGTTCTGAAGATGGTGGGCCAGATCGGCTTCGCGTGGCAAACGGAAAAGATTGCCTTGCGCGGTGTCGTCGACAGTTATGTCGGGTTCGACGCCGGTAACCTGAATGGAGCGCCCCTTGGGCGTGTAATAACGGGCGGTGGTCAGCTTGATACCCGTGTCTTCGCTAAGCGGTAACACGCTTTGCACCGACCCTTTGCCGAAGGTTCGGTTGCCCAGCACTTTGGCGCGATCGTGGTCTTGTAAAGCGCCGGCCACAATTTCTGAGGCCGAAGCCGAACCCACGTTAACCAAAACAACCATGGGTATGGTTCGGGTCCAGCCGGGGGTACCGCTAAGCGGGTCGCCGCCTTCGGAGAAGTAGCGCATGTAATCGCCGGGCTTGGCGAAATACTCGCGATTGGCCGAGGCGATGCGACCCTTGGTGGACACAACCAGCACGTTGGGCTGCAGGAAGACCGTCGACACCCCGATGGCGGCGTCAAGCAAGCCACCCGGATCGTTGCGCAGATCAAGGATCAACCCCTTGGGAGGCTGGTTGGCCCCAAGGCGACGCAACTGGGTGACCAGATCGGCGGCAGTGCGTTCCTGGAACTGGGCGACACGCACATAGGCGATGTCGTCGTCGAGCATTTTGCTGCGAACGCTGCGCACCTTGATAAGGTCGCGAACAATCTTGACCACCAGGGGTTTGTCTTGCTCGGCCCGCTTGATGGTAAGCACTATGGGAGTTTTGGGCTCGCCGCGCATGAGCTTGATGGCGTCATTCAAGGACATGCCCTTGGTCGGCTTGCCATCGATATGGGTGATAAGGTCGCCGGCCAGAATGCCCGCACGTGCGGCGGGCGTGTCTTCGATCGGCGAAATGACCTTGGGCATGCCGTCTTCGCTGCCGATCTCGATGCCCAGGCCGCCAAACCCGCCTTGCGTAATGGCTTCCATTTCTTTGAAAGCTTCGGCGTCAAGGTAGGCCGAGTGCGGATCCAGGTCGTCGAACATGCCCTTGATGGCATCGTTGATGAGCTTTTTATCGGTAAGAGGCTCGACATAGCTGGCCTTGATGGCCGAAAACACGTTGGCGAACTGCTGCAGTTCTTTCAGGGGCAAGGGCTCGGCACGCTGGGCCAGGGCCGATATGCCCAGACTGACCAGGACGCCGCCCACGGCGCCTAGAAACACCAACCCGAAACTGCGTATCCTGCGAGTGCCCATGCACACATTCCTGAAATGATTTTTGGCCTTGGCGCCTGCTCAGACAAAGCGCCACACAAATAGTACCGAAAATTAACGCGCCAACCAAAGCAGCGGATTCACCGGCTTGCCCTGATGGCGAATTTCAAAGTATAGACCGGACTCGACCTGACCGCCGGTGGCGCCCACGGTTGCGACGGCCTCGCCTGCCGCCACCATTTGACCAACCTGCTTGAGCAGGCTTTGGTTATACGCGTAAACACTGAGGTACTGCCGGCCATGATCGAGTATGACGATATTGCCGAACCCGTTAAGCCAGCTCGCATAAACCACGCGCCCCGCCGCAATGGCACTGACGCGCGCGCCCTCTTGCGCCCGCAGCACCACGCCGCGCCACAAGCCCCCGTCGGGCCGCTCGGCGCCGAAACGCCCCTGAACCTGCCCGCGCACAGGGAAAGGCAAGCCTTTGCTCAAACCCTGTAGATCTGAAGCGGTGGCCGTGGGCCGCTCGACGTCTTGTGCTGCCTGCCGCTGCTCGTCGACCGCCTGCTGTTCTTGGGCCGCCTCGCGGGCACGTGCCTGCTCAACTTGCTCGCGGGCCAGTCTTGCCGCCTCTTGCTCACCCTGTCTCTGGCGCGCTTCTTCTTCGCGTCGTTGTTGCTCTTGAGCTCGCTGCGCCGCCTGCCGCCGTTGTTCTTCTTCACGGCGCCGGGCCTCTTCCTTGCGCCGCTGCTCGGCCAGACGAGCCTCTTCAGCCTGCTTGGCAATGGCTACTTCGAGGCCGCTGATCAAGCGTCCCAGCCGCTGCTCATCGCGTTGCATGGTGTCGGCCTGAGCACGTTGCTCGTGGAGCTGCTCGCTAATTTTGGCCAATACCCGCCGGCGCGCTTGCTTTTGCTCTTCGAGCTCGGCCCTGCGCGTCTGGGTTTCGTCTTCAAGCTGCGCCAGCTCGCGCTGACGCGCTTGCGTCTCGGTTTGCAGTGCAGCCAGCTTCTTGAGTGCGCTGTCTACGGCCTGCACCGCCTTTGCTTGGGCCTGTGACACATAGCTGAGGTAGCCCAGTTCACGGCCGATCTCTTGCGGGTCATCGCCCGAAAGCAGCGCCGCCCAAGGCGACAAGCCACTTGCGTACTGTGCCCGCAATTGCTGGGCTAATTCGTGACGCCGTAGATCAAGTTCTTGCCGTTGCAGAACAAGCCGGCCCTCGAGGCGCTTGAGCTCGGTTTCGGCGCTTTGCTTTTGTGTCGCCAGCTCGGCAAGCCGCCTATCGATATTGGAGATGGCTGTCTCAGACTCTTTGAGCGCATCGGCGGCATCTTTGCGAGACGCCTCGTGGCGGTCGATATCTTTTTGTATACCTTGTATACGCTCGCGCAAGCGCTGCTGCTGCGACTGGGCCTCGGCCTGGCGGCTTTGGAGATTGGCGGCCGAATCGGCGCCCGCCGCCGTTCCCAACCATGCCGTCAGCAATACTGCCAGGCCAAGACGCCGCATCGCGAAATTAGCCCTTGGCCTTGCCCTGAGCCGCCACCGCTTCCATGGCAGCCTTGATTTCGTCGGCATTGCCAAGATAATAATGGCGCAATGGCTTAAGGTCGTCGTCGAGTTCGTACACCAGCGGCTGGCCGGTGGGAATATTTACGCCCACAATGTCGGTATCGGACACGGAATCAAGGTGTTTGATCAATGCACGCAGACTGTTGCCATGCGCGGCCACCAGCACACGCCGGCCCGAGCGCAAGGCCGGAGCGATGGAATCGTTCCAGAACGGAACCACGCGCTCTACGGTGTCTTTAAGGCATTCGGTGGCCGGCAAGCTTTCGGGCGGCACTTTGGCATAACGCTTGTCGAAACGCGGATGGCGCGGATCGTCGAGATCGAGCGGGTCAGGCGCAATGGCATAGGCGCGACGCCACACCAGCACCTGGTCGTCGCCATACTTTGCTGCAGTTTCGGCTTTGTTCAGGCCTTGCAGCGCGCCGTAGTGGCGCTCGTTAAGGCGCCAGCTGAGGCCGATAGGCGTATGCATGGCATCCATGGCGTCCAGTGTGATCCACAAGGTGCGTATGGCGCGCTTCAGAACCGACGAGAACGCCAGGTCAAACTCGAAACCTTCTTGTTTCAGCAGCTCGCCTGCCTGGCGTGCTTGTTCGCGGCCGGTATCGGTAAGGTCGACGTCTGTCCAGCCGGTAAAGCGGTTTTCGCGGTTCCACTGGCTTTCGCCGTGTCGCATCAGTACAAGTTTATGCATTGTGAGCCCAGGTTTTGTAGCGTGTTAGTTGAATATCGGCGTCCATTTTATAATCGACCGGATCAGCCCCAATTTAAAGAGTTAAATCGAGATACCTATCGTGGACTTCATCCTTAGCCAAAATAATATTTACATTGTACTAATTGCCATCGTTTCGGGGGCCCTGCTGCTGTGGCCCACCCTTGGCAAGCGCCGCGGCGCCAACCCCGTCAGCGCCACCGAGGCCGTGCAATTGGCCAATCGCCGGCAAGGCGTTTTTATCGACGTTCGCAGCGCCGAGCAATACAAGGCCGGCACCATCGCTCAGGCACGCAATGTGCCGTTTGCCGAGCTCGAGGCCAAAGTCGAGTCGCTTCCCAAGAACAAGCCGCTTATTATGTTTTGCGACCAGGGCCGCGAATCTGTCCGTGCGGCTGCAGTCTTGCGCAAGCACGGCCTCGAGGCGGTCAGCCTCGAAGGCGGCCTGCGCGGCTGGACCCAGGCAGGCTTGCCCGTCTCAAAAAAAGCCTAGCCCACTACGCTTAACAAGGAACACATGGCTACCGTAACGATGTATTGCACAGCCGTATGCCCTTATTGCATACGCGCTGAAATGCTTCTTAAGCAACGCGGCGTCACTGATATTGACAAGATCCGCATCGACATTCAGCCCGAGCAGCGCGCCGTCATGATGGAGCGCACCCGGCGCCGTACCGTGCCGCAGATTTATATCGGCGATACTCATGTAGGCGGCTACGACGACCTTGCCGCCCTCGACCGAGCCGGCGGCCTGACACCCCTGCTTAACAGCTGACCCAGCTGACCCAACCCGACGCGCAAGCGCTAACCAAACCATTACCAGGAAGACAAATGGCCGATCAGGACCAGAACCAAGCCAACCAGAACTCGCAGGGCAGCCAAGAGCCCTCTTTCGGGCTGCAGCGCACCTATATCAAAGACGTTTCGCTTGAAATGCCCAACGCGCCCCAGATTTTCCTTGAGCAAGAAGGCCCGACCGTCGAAGTTTCCATCAACGTCGGCGGGCAACGCCTGGCCGAAACCATTTTCGAAAGCTCGGTCACCGCTACGGTCACTACCCGTATCGAAGACAAGGTGCTGTACCTCGTTGAAGCCACACAAGCCGGCATTTTTGAAGCCGCCAACATTCCGGCCGACCAGCTCGACCCGCTGCTGGGGATCGTCTGCCCCACCATGCTGTACCCATACCTGCGCGCCAACGTCGCCGACCTGATCACCCGCACGTCGCTGCCCCCGCTGCACCTTACCGAGGTCAACTTCCAGAGCCTGTACGAACAGCGCCTGCAGCAGCTGGCCGAGCAGCAAGGCCAAGCCAAGCAAGATTCCGGCATCGTGCTGCCCCCCGGCGTCAGCCGTCAGTAAGCCGTCGTCATGGTCGCACCGCGCCTGCGTGCAACAGTACTGGGGGCCGGTAGCTGGGGCACTGCCCTGGCTGCCCTGGCCAGCCGCCAGGCCGACACTCTGCTGTGGGCGCGCGACGCCGCCCAGGCGCAGGCCATCGATTCGCAGCATATCAATCCGCGTTACCTGCCGGACACCACCCTGCCCGAGTCACTGCACGGCACCCATGATTTTCACCGTGCGGTCGCACACGCCTGCCCGCCCGATGGCGCGCCGGGCCTGATCATTCTCGGTGTTCCCGTTGCCGGCATGCACGAAACCTGCGAACGCCTGGCACAAGCCCTGGCCGACATGGCTGCGCCTGCGGTACCGGTCATCTGGACCTGCAAGGGCTTTGACCAATCCACCGGCCGGCTCCCCCACGAGATCGCCCAAACAGCGCTAAACGACCGCGCCCTGCCCGGCGTTTTGTCGGGCCCTTCGTTCGCCAAAGAGGTCGCAAGGGGCCTGCCGGTTGCGCTGACTATTGCCAGCCCGCACGCGGCCGTGCGCGAAGCGGCCACCGCCGTTTTCCATGGGGTCACGGCACGCATTTACGGCAGCACCGACGTCGTAGGGGTAGAGGTGGGCGGCGCACTTAAAAACGTGGTGGCCATTGCTTGCGGCATTTCGGACGGCCTGGCTCTGGGCGCCAACGCTCGGGCCGCCCTGATCACCCGTGGGCTGGCCGAAATACAACGGCTGGGCGTAGCCCTGGGCGGGCAAGCCGAAACCTTCGCCGGGCTGACCGGCCTGGGCGACCTGGTTCTGACCGCCACCGGCGATCTTTCGCGCAACCGTCAGGTAGGCCTGGCCATTGGTGCCGGCAAGACGCTTGATGTAATTTTGGCCAATGGAATGACAGCCGAAGGTGTACGCTGCGCACGCGCCGCCTTGGCAATGGGGCAAAAGCATGGCGTCGATCTACCCATTACCGAAGCGGTATGCCGTGTATTGTTCGACGGCATGGCCCCCGACCAAGCGGTGTTCGAGCTGTTATCGCGCGAGGCCAAGCGCGAATAGGCCTCTAAACGCCGCCCGCATACCCTTGCTGGCGCCATGCCTCAAAAACAGTGACAGCCACGGCGTTCGACAAATTGAGGCTGCGCTGCCCGGGCCTCATGGGCAGACGCAGCCGCTGCGCCGGCGCAAATCGCTCCAGGTCAGCCGCCGACAAACCCGCGGTTTCACGTCCGAACACAAATACATCGCCAGGCCTGAACTGCTGCGTGCCCAGCAGCCCGCTAGAGCGTGTGCTCATGGCAAAACAACGCTCCGGCTCTGCATTCGTGGCCTTAATGGCGGCAGCAAGGTTGTCGTGTACCTGCACCGCGGCCCATTCGTGATAGTCGAGCCCGGCGCGCCGGAGCTTGCTATCCTCAAGCTCAAAGCCCAATGGCCTGACAAGATGTAATTGCGCCCCGGTATTGGCCGCCAGCCTGATCACGTTGCCGGTGTTGGGAGGGATCTCAGGTGAGACCAGCACGATATGAAACATTTTTATTCCGTTATGGTTCTTGCCGATAGGGCGTACGGGCGACCACCAGGCCCACTACTTGTGCCGCACCTGCCTGCTTGAGGGCAAGGGCTATGGCGTGCATGGTGGCCCCCGTAGTCAGTACGTCGTCGATCACCGCCACCACTTCGCCGTCGAGCCTTTGCGTGCACGCGTAGCGAGCGGCATCCGGGCCGGTGCGGGCAGCGCGGCCCAGACGCTTTTGACTGACCCCTTCGCCAACCCGGCGCAAGGCGCCCGGCCGATAGGGCAAACCCAGCCGGGCAGCCACTTGCCGAGCAATTTCGCCCGCGGGGTTGAAGCCTCGCCGGCGCAACGCCTGGCGACTGGAAGGCACCGGCAGCAAGATTGTAATGCCCTGAACCGGGGGCACCGCCCTGTCCACCGCCTCGGCCAAGGCTGCGGCCATATATCGGGCATGCTGAAATCGCGCCGCGTTCTTAAGCTGCAGTATTAACTGATCGACCGGGGGCTGATAATCGAAGGCCGCTACGACCCGGTCAAAGGCCGGCCTCAGCGCTGCGCAATCCGGGCAGCGCAGGCCTCGCGCCAGAGCCAGCGCGCAAAGGCCGCACCGGGGCAGCAACAGGGGTGGCGACATGTCGTCAAGACAGCCGGGGCATGGCGCGCCGCCCCGTGATGCACCGCGACACAAAGGACAATTGGTGGGCACTTTATCGAGAACCCGGAGCAGGCTGCGAGCCAGCGGCAACCAGACCGGCGGCCGGCGCCGTGATTCGCATCGAATGGGTATATCAGCCATAATGAAATATTGGGTTTTGCCGCTGCACTCCCCTTTCATCACAGCACACCTTGGCCTTATCGGCCACACCCTTACCGTATAAATGTCACAGCCTTCAACCTTGCCACTTGACCCCGCCCACGTCATTCGCCAGTTCGCCCGGCGGGCGCCTTTAGACAAGGCCCAGTTCTTGTACGGCGAGATTGCCCAGCGCATGTTGCAACGCTTAAGCTACATCAAGCTTGCGCCACAGGCGGTGGTAGATGCGGGTTGCGGCGGCGGCCATGCTCTGGAGCCCTTACGCGCGCGCTATGCCGGCATTAGCTACACCGGCATTGATTCATGCCCAGCTTTGGTGAAAGCAGCAACTGAACGCCATGGCGCCCGCCCCAGCCTATGGCAGAAGCTGCGCAACAAACCCACGCCGGCGGCGCAGTTCCTGACAACAGATATGGCCGCAACCGGCCTTTTGCCTGAAAGTCAGGACCTGGTCTGGTCGAACATGGCGCTGCACTGGCACCACCGCCCGCACGAAGCCCTGGCGGAATGGCGCCGTATTCTAAGAACCGGCGGCCTGGTCATGTTCTCGTGCCTGGGACCAGGCTCGTTCAAGGAACTGCGCGAGGCGGTTGGCGCTGCAGGCATTGCCACAGCCATGCCTCAGTTCGTCGACATGCACGACTTCGGCGACCTGCTGATTGAACATGGCTTTGCCGACCCGGTGATGGATCAAGAGGTTCTGACGTTGACCTATCGCAGTGCAGACAAGCTGCTTGACGACCTTCGTATTTTGGGCGGCAACCCAAGCTTGGGGCGAACGCCGCATTTGGTGGGTCGAGGCTGGCGACAACGTCTGCTTGACGCGCTTGAAAGCCGGCGCAACCTTGATGGCACCATACACCTGAGTCTTGAAGTGGCCTACGGCCATGCCTGGCGAGCGGCTTCTGTGCGTACGCCTGCGGGCGAAACGCGCATTTCGGTCGATTCTATTGGGCGCAAGCCGCGTTAAACCTGACGCCAGGATGAATGTCGCTCTGAGCTGTGGTGCGTTGCGCTGTGGGTTCTTGAGACGTTCCCGCGCTGTGGGGCGTTGCGATGCTGGTTCTTGAGACGTTCCCGCGCTGTGGGGCAGGTCTTTTTCGGGCGGAGGCACTCGGCCTTCGGCACGCCTGCCCGTATCGTCCGCCCCTTCGGGCTCCCTTCTACGGGCGCCCGGCTCTCGCGCCAACGCCCGAAAAAGACCTGACCCACATCACAGGAACTGCGATTGGGATCAAAGCGATGTCTTCGTGCTCGGGACGTCCCGAGGTCGATGGCATGGTGACGTGGTGACCTCGTGACCTCGTGACCTCGTGACCTCGTGACGTGATGGCGTGGTGACGCGATTACATCATGGCATCATGGCGCGGTGCATCAGTGAAAACGGCACACCGGGAAAATCAGCGAACAGCGAAATCAGCCGCGCAGTGAGTTCCGTGACACTGACATTAGCCGCATCACAGACATCACAGACATCAGACATCAAACACCATGAGCCACAGCGCTGGCGCCCCTGGCCAAGAAACCCCGAAGCGCTTCAATCATCCTCACTAAGAGGCGTGGGGCGGGGTGGGGTATTTGGGCGACGTTTGCAAGCCGAGCCGGCTGTCGTTTTCGGGGATGCAAGCACGCAGCATGTTTGAGCGGCGCGTTTGGCGAACCACTGGTTCGCCGCCGCGAGTTCTGCGTGCGCCCCGAAAATGATAGACGGCGAGGGAAGCCGGCAAAGCCGGCCGCAGCTGCCGGCGCCCAAATACCCCACCCCGCGCCGCCTTAAGAACTCAAATAACCAGCCGCCAACAAAAAAGCACCCCACCCCGGAATGCTTTTTTACGTCCAAGACTCCAAAAAGCCGATCAGCTACTGCTTTTACGGCGCGAGGTTTCAATACCCAGCTGCTTGAGCTTGCGGTACAAGTGGGTGCGCTCGAGGCCGGTTTTCTCGGACACGCGGGTCATGCTGTGGTTTTCGCGGCCAAGATGGTACTGGAAGTAAATTCGCTCGAATTCGTCGCGGGCGTCGCGCAAGGGCTGGTCAAGCGCAATGCCGCCCAGCAACGAGCCACCGGTGTCGGCCATGGGGGCGGGTTGGGAAAGCTCGGGTACGGGTACCGTGGTTAGCGGCTGTGTGTATGGGTCGGTTGGCTCGGGCATGCGCGTGGTGGTAACCAGGCCCGGGGCAGCCATGGGGCGCGCCAGGCCTGACGCAATGGTTTTAAGCAGCTTTTGCAGCGTAATGGGCTTCTCGAGAAAATCGACGGCGCCAATACGCGTAGCCTCGACAGCCGTATCGACCGTAGCGTGCCCGCTCATCATGATGACCGGCATATCGAGCAGGCCCTGCGAGGCCCACTCTTTAAGCAGGCTGACGCCATCGGTATCGGGCATCCAGATGTCGAGCAGGACCAGGTCGGGCCGACGCCGCAACCGGGCCGCGCGAGCCTCGGCCGCGTTCTCTGCGAGTTCAACCGTGTGTCCCTCGTCGTAGAGAATTTCAGACAATAGTTCGCGAATACCTATTTCGTCATCAACAACCAGGATTCTGGCCATAAAGCTTCACCTATGTTTTTTCCGCATTATCGTTCGCTTGCTCTTCTGAGTCTACCTCAGACCCGGCATCGGCAAGTCGGGTAAAGAGGATGGAAATGCGTGCGCCACCCTCACGTCGATTCGCAACGTCGATACGACCGCCGTGCTCTTCGACGATTTTCTTGACAATGGCAAGGCCCAGGCCCGTGCCGGTTGTCTTGGTCGTGACGTAGGGCTCGAACACCCGCGCCAACACTTGCGTATCGAACCCGGGACCATTGTCTGACACGGTAAGACGCACACCCTGACGCTGGCCGCCGTCTTCACCGCCGGACTCCATCAGGCGGGTCTGCACCTGAATGCAGGCTTCTTCGATGGGCTGATTCTGACACGCTGCATCGCGCGCGTTGGCAACCAGGTTGTGAATAAGCTGGCGCAATTGAGTGGGGTCGCCCTCGATAGCCGGCAAGCGCGCCTCAAAAAGCGCCTCGATGCGAACACTGCGTGTGTCGCCGCGCAGCGCGCCGCCGGTCGGATCCCAACCATACAGCATCAACACGTCGGCAACCAATTCATTGAAGTCGACCTTTTGCATTTGAGCCGGCGGAGTGCGCGCATACTCACGAAAATCATCCACCATCTGCTTGAGAGATGCCACCTGGTTGACGATAGTATTGGTCGATCGCACCAGCATGGCGGCGTCGGTTTCGTTAAGCCGGTCAGCCAGCTTCATGGCCAGGCGCTCGGCCGAAAGCTGAATGGGTGTCAGGGGGTTCTTGATTTCATGTGCCAGACGTCGTGCCACTTCGCCCCAGGCCACCGTACGGTTGGCAGAGATCACCTCGCTGATGTCGTCGAACACCACCAGGTAACCATTGCCCCGACCGTCGACGGTTAAATGGGTGCCCCGCGCCAGCAGCGTGACTTCGTGGTGACGCCCGTTCTCACGCCCGCTGTTTTCACCATCAAGCTCAAGCTCGAACTGCTGTTGCCAGTAAGGCTTCTCGGAACCCACCGCGGCATGAGCGGCAAAGGCCTGCCGAATAAGCTGGGAAAGCTTGAACGCGCCGTCGACCGTCTCCAACGGCCTGCCCTTTACCGAACGCAGGTCGACATTGAGAATGCTTTGGGCACCCTGATTGAACAGATTGACCCGGAAGCTCTCGTCAAACACCAGCACCCCCGACGACAGGTTACTGAGTACTGACTCAAGATAAACGTTAGAGCGCTCGAGCTGGCGACGATTGTTCTCGACCATATGCCGCGCTTCGTCCAGCTGGCGGGTCATGGCGTTGAAGGAGCGGGTCAGCTGGCCGACTTCATCTTTTTCGGGCGGTTCAGGCAAGGGCCGGTAATCGCCCACCCCCACCGCCTGGGTTCCCGCGGCCAAAGTAAGCAAAGGCTGAACCAGTCGACGCGACAGTGCCAAGGCCACCACCACCGCCGCGAACACAGCCAGAATCAGCGCCAGCGTCAGCGTAATGCCGTACAACTTGCGCAGCCCCAGGCGCGATAAAGCAAGCTCCTGGTAATCGCGAAAGCCCTCTTGAACCTGGTTGGCGTTGCGGGCAATTTGTTCAGGCACGGGCTGAATCACTTGCAACCATCGTGTTTCGGGCGACACGCCCAGGGCAGAGGGGGCCCGATCCAAAGAACGTATCGGCAAAACGACACGCAGATGCAAGCCTGTCGAGGCATCGGCTGCCTCGGCGTCCAGTTCGGCTGCGGCCTCGTCGGCTTCGGCGGCCTCGTAGGTGCGCGACACACGCAAATGGCTCAACACATGTTGCGGGGGACCGTCGGGTATCAGTTGCCCGTAATCCGAGGACGAGAACGCCACCAGGCGGCCGTTGCCGGTAAAAATCATGGCTTCGGCAACGCCATTGGTTTCACGCAGCCGCGTAATGGCCACGGCCATGTCGGCATCGCTGGTGTCGTTCAACCCCGAGGCTATGACCTTTGCGCGATCTCGCACCTCGGTCAACTGGGCGTCGAGCGCGGCCCGCCCCAGGTTCAAGCCTGCCTCCAAAGCGCTGTCGACCCGCACGTTGAACCAGGACTCGATCGACTTGGACATGAACTGAACGGACAGCACGTAAATAAGCGCCCCCGGCAAAACGCCGATGAGCGCAAAGGACAGCGCAAACCGTGCCGTAAGCCGGGCCCCGAACTGACGGCGGCGAATCTGACGCAGTAACCGGGCCGCCAACACCCCGACCCAGAAAACAAGGGCCACCGCCAGCACGCCGTTCAGCATAAGCAGCAGATCGTACTGCTGCGCGTAGCGCGAGGCATTGCCGGTAGACCACGCGAGCAAGCCCAACAGCGCTATCGCGCTAATGGCGGCGACCAGCAGCGCCAGGCGCAACCCCCATCTCAGGAGGGCTGGTGATCGCCGTCGGAGATCGAAAATTGAAAATCTTTCCATGGAGTGGCTAGAGACCAGGCGCTGCTGTTGTAAGCGTCTATTTGGAAGGGACGCGGCAGGCGCGACGTGTCGAGCCTGACTCTGATGCGCCCGTGATATTGCTCGTCGATGTCGAGCTCGTCAATGTCGGCCACCGCCCAGCCGCGAATGTTGCGAACAAATGAAAGAGCGTCGTCGAACGATGAAACGGGAATCGAAAGCTCGCCTGAACCTACGCGCCACTGCCGCGTCAACGCGTTGTAAACAATGCGCCAGCCCATTTCCTGATCGACCACGTTTCGGTCAAACCACCACCAGCGCGGCGTCGTAATTTTAAGATCAGCCGCAAAATAAACCGGCACGCCTTTTTGGGCGGCCGTGCGCAACTCGGCACTGACGTCGAATTCGACATCGGCATCGATATAAAGATGGCCCTCTCGCACCACAGGGTCGACCCGCACAACCTGTTCCGACACGGGTTGGGCCACAGTGGTGCCCGCGCCCATTAACGCGACAAACAGACACAACACGAGTAACGACCAAAGCCGGTAAACCATGAGCTTATGTATAGAGGTGCCGCGTAGGCACCATGGTTGACGCCTTAAGCATGCTTAGCAAACAACGCATAAAAAAACCCATCGTACAGTGCCCGGCCGCCTTCGTCCGGCAAAGGCAGTATCTGCCCCGGCGCCGGCAAGCGCTGAGCGTCGGCATGGCTGCTTAGAAAACGCTGCGCCTGGCGCTCGCCTTCTTGAGGGAAAATCGAACATGTAGCATACAGCAAGCGGCCACCGGGCTTTACGGTGCGCCACAAGGCGGCAATAATTTGCTGTTGCAGGGCAGCGGTTCCGTCAATGTCGGCCTCGCGGCGCAGCCAGCGGATATCGGGGTGTCGCCGTACCACCCCCGAGGCCGTGCAGGGCACATCGGCCAGCACCAGGTCAAAAGGCCGGCCGTCCCACCATGCCTGAAGCTCGGCGGCGTCGGCGCAAACCAGTTGAACGTTACTTTGACGCAGCCCGAGCCGGTCAAGGTTGTGCCCCACCCGTTCGAGCCTGCCTGCGTCGCTGTCCAGTGCCAGCAGCTCGACCTGTGCCATTTCAAGCAAGTGGGCGGTTTTACCCCCGGGCGCCGAGCAGGCATCCAGCACCCGCGCACCATCAAAAGGTTCAAGCAAGGCAGCGGCCTGTTGAGCCGCTGCGTCTTGAACCGACCACCAGCCTTGGTCGAAGCCCACAATGTCGTGTACCGGCCGGGCCTGCGCCAGCACAAGGCCCGCCCCGCCCAGGCGTTCGGCTTGAATACCTTCTTGCGCAAAGCGCTGCAGAAGTGCGTCAACCGAGGTGCGTCTGAGGTTGACACGCAAAGTCATGGGTCCGGGTTGATCGCCCGCCGTCAGCAAAGATTCCCATTGTGCGGGATACGCCTGCTGAAGCTGCTTGACCCACCACAATGGGTAGTTCCAGCGCGCCACGGGCTTGCGCAAGACCTGAGTTAAAATATCGTCGCGTTCGCGCGTGTATCGGCGTAAGGCGGCATTCAGCAACCCCTTATAAGGTTGCATGCCCGGCGTGTTCGAGGCCGCCCGCACAGCCTGGTCTACCACAGTATGTACGGTATAAACCGGAACATGAGCGCCGCGCTCGGCCGCTGCGTCATTGGGGCGGGCAGCTTCAAGCGCCGTATCCAGCAATGCGATCGATACCTGCAGCAAAGCATCAAACAAGGCATTGGGCGGGGTACGCCGAACCAATACGTTTTTTATTTCTGTTGCCAGCCCGAGGCGCCGCATGACATGGAAGGTAATCGCCTGAACCGCTGCGCGCAAATGCGTCGGCGTGGCGGTCAGTGCGTCGGACAGCGACTTGCCCGCGTGCACCGCCTGTACGGCGCGCGCGCATGCAAGCATGGTGTCGGACAACGCAATGCGTTGCGGGGGGGAGTCGTTAGCGGGCACGGGCTGCGTTCATCCAGATGCAATATCTATCTGTGCGGACTTTATCATCAAATGGGCGTGCGCTTCATCCGCGCAAACTCAAAAGCCAACATCTTTACTACCGAGCCGAATGGCTCAAGAGGTAACCAATGAGCTCTCCTAAAGTGGGTTTCGTCAGCCTGGGCTGCCCCAAAGCGCTGGTCGACTCCGAACGGATCCTGACGCAGTTGCGCACCGAGGGCTATATGATCACGCCCGAGTACGACAATGCCGACGTGGTGGTGGTCAACACTTGCGGGTTTATCGACAGTGCCAAGGCCGAATCGCTGGAAGCCATCGGCGAGGCCCTTGCCGAAAACGGCCGGGTCATTGTTACCGGCTGTATGGGCGTCGAAGAATCGGTCATTCGCGATGTTCATCCCTCGGTCCTGGCGGTAACCGGCCCTCAGCAATACGAAGAGGTGGTGCGTGCGGTGCACGAAGCGGCTCCACCCAACCTTGATCACAACCCCTACGTCGATCTGGTACCCCCGCAGGGCATCAAGCTGACACCCCGCCACTATGCTTATCTTAAAATTTCCGAAGGCTGCAATCATCGGTGCAGCTTCTGCATTATTCCATCGATGCGCGGCACGCACGTCAGTCGACCAATAGGCGATGTGCTTGGCGAAGCCGAGCGGCTGGTCAACGCCGGCGTCAAAGAGCTTCTGGTCATTTCGCAAGACACCAGTGCCTACGGCGTCGACGTCAAGTTTCGCACCGGGTTCTGGAACGGACGCCCGGTTAAAACACACATGACTCAGCTATGCGAAGCCCTTTCCAGCTTTGGAGTATGGACGCGACTGCACTACGTGTACCCCTATCCGCATGTGGACGAGGTCATTCCCCTGATGACCGACGGCAAACTGCTGCCTTATCTTGACATCCCCTTCCAGCACGCCAGCCCCCGTATTCTTAAGCTGATGAAACGGCCGGCCTTTGAAGACCGCACGCTGGCCCGCATCAAGCAGTGGCGCCAAGCGTGCCCAGACCTTACGTTGCGCTCGACCTTCATTGTCGGTTTCCCGGGCGAAACCGAAGCCGACTTTCAGTACCTGCTCGATTGGATGAGCGAAGCACAGCTTGATCGCGTAGGGTGTTTTCAATACTCGCCCGTGGAAGGCGCCAAGGCCAACGAGCTGCCAGACCCCGTGCCCGACGAGGTCAAGCAAGAGCGTTGGGAGCGATTCATGGCGCATCAGCAGGCCATTTCCACTGAGCGTCTGCAAGGTAAGGTCGGCAAAGAGATCAGCGTGCTTATCGATGCAGTGGATGAAGACGGCGCCATCGGCCGATCAAGTGCCGACGCACCCGAGATCGACGGGAATGTTTTTGTAAGCGGCGCCGACCATGCGCGGCCCGGCGACATGCTGCGCGTGCGCGTCACCGACTCGGACGAATACGATCTATACGGCGATTTCGTCAAATAGATCAGTGCCACCGTTTGAGGCCTGCTGGGCAAAAACCCTATGGCAAATGCCTCAAGAATTACTTGCAAAAGCAGCCTGGCTGGTTAAAACTTCTGCTAGCTTAGGTTGCGGCTCCTTGTACCGGAAGACGGTCGGCCGGCGCCTGCTTACTCAAGGAGTTTCAGCACATGTCATCCACTTCCTGCGACGATCTGGGCAAACTGATCCTACGGCTCAGCCTGGGCATTCTTGTTCTTATGCACGGCATTGCCAAGCTTTCGGGGGGAATCGGCGGCATCGAAGGCATGCTTGTGGCACAAGGCCTGCCCGCTTTCTTTGCATGGGGCGCATACGTGGGCGAGGTGATCGGACCCATACTTATTATTGTGGGCCTTTACTGCCGCGCGGGTGCGCTGCTTATCGCCGCCAACATGGTCGTGGCCATTATCCTGGCGCACAGCCACCAATTGTTCATGATCAACAATACCGGCGGCTGGCAGCTTGAGCTGCAAGGCATGTTTCTGTTCACCGCCATTGCGCTGGCCTTCCTGGGTGCAGGCGCATACAGCATAGGCGGACGTAACGGCCGCTGGAATTAAATGTGAATCACGCAGGCGTTAAGGCTGCCAGCCCTGTATAAACGTGGCAACGGGCTGGCGTTTTCCGCCTGCTTTCTGAAGTTCAAGCAGGCGCAATACCCCTTGCGCCGTGGCCACGTCTATGCCTTCGGCCGAAGCTGACTCAACCTGCCCCGGCTGGGCCTTGGCGGACGTCGCCAAAGCCGTGGCCTTCCAAATCTTTGTCGGGTCATCTAGCCCCGGCAGCAACATAGTGGTGCCCGGAAAAGGGTTAAACGCCCTGACACGCCGCGCAAGCTCGACCGCAGGGCGCGAAAAATCAAGCGGCGCCTCAGATTTTTCGAGCTTGGCCGCATAGACCGCTGCGGCATCGTCTTGCGTGGTTCCTGCCAGCGGGCCGTTTTGTAGGTGGCTGACCGCGTCAATAATGGCTTGCGCGCCCAGAGCCGCCAGATCGTCATGCAGGCTGGCTGAGGTGTGTTCCGGGGTAATGGGTATGGCCCTGGTCAACAGCATGTCGCCGGTGTCCAGTCCCTCGTCCATCTGCATGATCGTGATGCCGGTTTGTGCATCGCCGGCCTCGATGGCACGCTGTATGGGTGCGGCCCCGCGCCAGCGCGGCAGCAGGCTGGCGTGGATGTTAAGGCACCCGTGGCGGGGCAGGTTCAGCACCCAACTGGGCAAGATAAGGCCGTAGGCTGCCACGACCATAAGATCGGGCGCGGCGTCGAGCAAGGCTTTTTCAGCAGCGGAAGCGTCATCGGGAAACTTGCCGTCCAGCCGTAGGCTGCGTGGCTGCCACACTGGAATACCGGCCGCCATGGCGGCTTGCTTCACAGCGCTTGGCATCAGCTTCATACCCCTTCCGGCGGGCCGGTCGGGCTGGGTAAGAACCAGGGGGATACTATGCCCTGCCTGAATCAGGGCGTTAAGTGCCTGACTGGCGAACTCGGGCGTGCCGGCAAAAACAATGCGCATACCCGCTAAGCCTTAAGCGCTTCGCGTTCTTGCTTGCGGATTCTGGTTTTGATGCGGTTTTGCTTGAGTGACGACAGGTACTCGACAAACACCTTGCCCAGCAGGTGGTCGAGCTCGTGCTGCACGCACACGGCCAGCAGGCCTTCGGCGTCGAATTCAAAAGGTTCGCCTTGCTCGTTCAGGGCGCGAACGTGAATGCGCGCTGCACGCTTGACCTCGTCGTAAACACCGGGCACCGAAAGACAGCCTTCTTCGTAGACCTGTTGTTCATCGCTTTTCCAGGTGATTTCGGGGTTGATGAGCACCAGGAGGTCGTCGCCTTGTTCGGAGACGTCGATGACCACCACGCGTTCGTGCACATCGACCTGAGTGGCGGCTAGGCCCACGCCCGGCGCGTCGTACATGGTTTCGGCCATGTCGCGAACCAATTGCCGAATGCGGTCGTCAACAACCTTGACCGGTACGGCCACCTTGTGCAAGCGAGGGTCTGGATAGCGAAGAATGGGAAGCAAAGCCATGAAAAACAGTCCGAAAATCGTCTAACTGATTATAACAAAAAGGGTTTTGCCGGCTCGAGCCCGAGGCACGCCAATGCAGGGCAGCACTTTCTCTGTGTGACTTAACCCGCCACGGGTGTGCGCCTGAAACGCAGCAATATGCCAAACTTGCGCCATGCACACATTTGCCTCCAAAGACGAACTTGCCGCCTGGATACGCCTCACCCTGGAGCCGGGCATCGGCGCAACCGGTGCTCGCACCTTGCTGGCCGCCATCGGCCTGCCGCAAGAGATATACGGCGCCTCGGCCGGCACCCTGGCCAAACACGTGCCGGCCGAATTTGCGTCCCAACTTCGCAAGCCCGCCACGCCCGAGGCGCAGGCATTGATAGAGCGCACGCTGGAGTGGCTGGCTGAACCGGGCCACCACATGCTGACCCTGGCTGATCCGGCTTACCCGGTCGCCCTGCTTGATACTCACGACCCGCCAACGGTGCTTTATGTAAACGGCCGACCCGGCCTGCTGAATCAACCCGTCATTTCGATTGTGGGGGCACGCAACGCAACACCCGGCGGGCTGGACAACGCCAAGGCGTTTGCCCACTACCTGGCGGGCCAGGGCTGGTGCATTGCCAGCGGCCTGGCGCACGGCATCGATACCGCCGCGCATCTGGGTGCTTTGCAGGCGGGGCCCCAAGGCGGCTCGACCATTGCCGTCATGGGTACGGGCATCGACATCATCTACCCTTCGGCCAACCTCGAACTGGCGCATCGTATCGCCCACGAGGGCGCCCTGGTCTCTGAACTGCCGCTGGGCACACCGTCGGTGCCGCACCAGTTTCCCCGACGCAACCGCATTGTTGCCGGGCTGGCCAAAGGCGTGCTGGTTGTCGAGGCGGCAAGGCAAAGCGGCTCACTGATCACGGCCCGCCTGGCTTCAGAGCTGGGCCGTGAAGTGTTCTCGATACCCGGCTCCATACACTCGCCCCTGTCGCGCGGCTGTCATGCGCTAATACGTCAAGGCGCCAAGCTGGTCGAATCGGGCGAAGATATTGTCGAAGAGCTGGGCCAGCCGGCGGCCGCCATACAAAACCACCAGGCGGAATCTCCACCGTCGGGCAATCTTGTCTTGCCCCCGGGCCAGTCATTGAGCCGGCGGCGGCCCCCCCGCAGCAGCAGCAGCAGCAGCAGCAGCAGCAGCGCACAAGAGACCCAAGGCTCATTGTTTGCCGCCGGCTCGCCCGAGGCTCGAGTACTGCAATCGCTGGGGCATGACCCGGTCGATGCCGATACACTGCAGTCACGCACCGGCCTGACGATGGCAGCACTCAACGCGCTTCTGCTTCGGCTCGAATTGGACGACGCCGTGACCCGCCTGGACGACGGCCGCTACCAGCGGCGTTAAAATGGCGGCCCAACCCTGCCGCCCTGCTTCTCAAGACCGGAACCTACCCGATGCAATTACTTCATTCGACACGCCCAAGTGCTGAAGAGCACGCCGCCCTGCTGGCCGACCTGGGGCCCTTGCCCATTGAAGGCAAAGCCTGGCCGACATGGGTCAAGATACTGATCTGGGTGGTGATCACCGCAATAGGCGTGCAGTTCATACGGGTAGCGATGGGTTTTGAAGCCGAACAGGTCAACCCCTTCATGGCCGGCACCATTGTCATTACCTTTTGCGGCTTGCTGCTGATTGCACGCGTCATGGCGATTTCAACCACACGCATTACCGAAGAAGGCATCGAGCAAACCTGGATCACCAAACGCGCCATCGGCTGGAATGACATTCAGTTTGCCAAATTTGTACCCATGATCGCGTCAAAAAGGCTGATCTGCTTTACCGGCCGCAGCAGGCCGGTAATTT
Source organism: Pusillimonas sp. (assembly GCF_035515275.1). Classification (GTDB taxonomy): domain Bacteria; phylum Pseudomonadota; class Gammaproteobacteria; order Burkholderiales; family Burkholderiaceae_B; genus Pusillimonas. Next base: position 8,614 of record NZ_DATJBQ010000063.1, on the reverse strand, counting down.
TCCAAAGTGGCACTCCGGAACTGCACAAGGCATTCGCCAAAATATCGCTGGTATATCGGCGCCGCTAGGCGGTGGCCGGCCCGCCAAGCGGGCCTGATCACAGAGCGTCTGCTGCAAGCCTGGTCAGCGAACCGGCAAGGGGTACATCAAACCGCCGTCGGTCCACAAGGCATTCAAGCCCCGCGGTATCTTCAGCGCGCTTTGCATGCCCACATTTCGTTCAAAGCTCTCGCCGTAGTTGCCGACCTGTTTAATAATGTTGTAGGCCCAGTTCTCTTCAAGCCCCAGGTTTTTGCCCGAGCCCGGCAGGGTGCCCAACAGCCGCCCCACAGCCGGCGCCTTGCTCTGCAGGTGCTCGTCAACGTTGCCGCTGGTCAGACCCAGCTCTTCGGCGCCGGTCATGGCGTGCAGGGTCCATTTCACGATATTCAGCCAGGCATCGTCACCCTGACGAACAAAGGGCCCCAGCGGCTCTTTGGAAATCAACTCGGGCAACACCACGTAAGCCTCGGGATCCTGCATGCGGGAAGCCCTGATCGAGGCCAGGCCGGAGGCATCGGTGGTGAACGCGTCGCACCGTCCTGCGGCAAACGCATTGACCACCTCGTTGAACTGCTCGATAACGACCGGCCGATATCTAATGCCATGGGCACGAGCCCAGTCGGCCATCGTGTTTTCATTTGAGGTGCCCGTTTGCATGCAGATCGACGCCTGGTCGAGCTCTTTGGCGCTGGTCACGCCAAGCGACTTGTGCACCAGGAAACCTTGCCCGTCGTAAAAATTGATTCCCGCATGAATGACACCCAGCGCCGTGTCACGCTGTTGTGTGACGCTGGTATTGCGCGCCAGCAGATCGATTTCGCCAGACTGCAGTGCTGTAAAGCGCTGCTGCGAATTAAGCGGCACCGCCTTGTATTTGTCTGCGTCGCCCAATACCGCTGCGGCCACCGCGCGGCAGACATCGATATCCAGGCCCCGCCAGACCCCTTTGTCGTCAGGGCTGGAGAACCCCGCAAAGCCGGTGGTGACGCCACACTGCACGTGTCCCCGCTGTTGGACGACCTCGAGCGTGCCGGCCTGAGTGTGCGCGCCGAACAGCAAGGCCGACACCATAAGTAAACCTTTGAAATAACGCATGCCTGCTCCTTCTGTATGCGAGTGAATCGGCCGCATCTTAACGCGACCCAAATAGGGCGGAACCGACCCTGACCTCGGTCGAGCCCTCGGCAATTGCCCATTCAAAATCGCCGCTCATGCCCATTGAAAGACGCTCCAGCCCAATATGCCCTTGATCCTGCATTCGATCGCGCAGTTCACGCAGCAAACGAAAGCAAGCGCGCACCGCGGTCTCGTCGGGCGAGTTGACCGCCATGGTCATCAAGCCCCTGACCCGCATGGTGGGCAAATTGCGCAGACGCAGCAGGAAAGAAGCCAGCTCGGCGGGGTCGAGCCCAAACTTGGAGGGCTCAGGGGACGTTTTTACCTGCACCAGCACGTCAATGCTTCGGCCTTCGAGTTGAAGCCGCGCATCAAGGGCTTCGGCCAACGACCAGCGATCAAGTGACTGAACCTCGTGGACCAGGCGCGCCGCCTCTTTGGCCTTATTGGTCTGCAAGTGGCCGATCAGCACCCATTGCGGCTGCAGGTCGGAAAGCTCGATGTCCTTCTGGCGTATTTCTTGCATGCGGCTTTCTCCGAAGCGGCGTATGCCCAATGCCGCAGCTTCTCTTAATGCCTTTGGGGGAAAGGTTTTGCTGACCGCCAGCAACTGGACTTCGTCGGGCGAACGGCCGGCGCGCAGGCAAGCTTGTTCGATACGCCGGCGAACTTCGGCCAGACGGTGTTCCAAAGAATCGCACATGGTTTTATCTGGATGGCATAATCAGACGGCGCGGGGCCCATTGCCCCACGACAAATCGGGATGGCGCCCACTGCTTCGGGCATGCAGGCGCAGCCCACAGTTTAGTGCAGTTGCCGCCACCGCAGCGCCCTTGCCTTCATCCACTTTTAATGCACGCCCCATGAACGATTCGGCCCACCAGATTTCAATGACCATTTTGATGACGCCCGACATGGCCAACTTTTCGGGCAATGTGCACGGCGGCGCCATACTGAGGCACCTGGATCAGGTCGCATACGCCTGCGCCAGCCGATACGCGGGCACGTACGTGGTAACACTTTCGGTCGACCAGGTCATGTTTCGCCAACCCATCCATGTGGGCGAGCTGGTCACCTTCTATGCGTCAGTCAACTATACCGGCCGCACATCCATGGAAATCGGCATCAAGGTGGTGACCGAAGACATTCGACGCAAGCTGGTTCGACACACCAACAGCTGCTACTTCACCATGATCGCGGTAGACGAAGACGGCGTCCCGGTGCCTGTACCGCCGTTGCAACCTGCAGACGACGAGGCACGCACCCGATATCAGGCAGCGCAGCTGCGGCGGGAATTGCGCCAGGAAATGGAAAGCCGCTACCTGACGATCAAGGCGAACAAGTAATTACTTACAGCCAGGCCCGGCATCCACAAGATCATGCCTGCCGCCGTCTGGTGCGTGGCGCGATCGACCAAAGAACACATAAGGGTCGGCAAAACCGGCCTCCGGTATAGGGCTTGCAAAGAGGACAGTTCGAGGCGTGGTGCCGACAGATGGAAATACTTAATCGTTTGGTGTTTTATGGCGCCAGAGCATTTGGGCTTGATGCGCCCTGCAGCTGACGACTCGACTCGAACCTGCGAAGCTCGCCTGTGAACGGATCAGCAAATTCCACCGCCCTGGCCAGCAATTGCAATGGCCTTGCGTAGTCATCTGCCTGCTCGGCCGGGCGCCAGACCGGATAAAACCCATCGTTGCGAATGGGAATACCCAGAGCATGCATATGGGCGCGCAACTGATGCTTGCGTCCGGTGACAGGCAACAGCCGGTAGCGGGCCCAGGCCCCATCACGCTCGATCAGTTCGATACGGGTCTCGCTATTGGGCTCGCCTGCTACTTCATGCATGATGAAATGCGAGCCGCTGGGCTCGAGGCGGCTTCGGTATACGCAAGGCAGGGCCAGGCCATGACGCCAGGCCGCGATGGCTTCGTACTCTTTGGTGACCTGGCGCGACTGGAAGAGGCGCTGATACGCGCCACGGGCGGCGGGGTCTCGACAAAACAGCATCACACCGGCAGTGTCGCGGTCCAGCCGATGAACGGGCGTAAGCTGCGGCAACTCCAGGCTATCGCGCAGCCGCGTCAGGGCGGTTTCGCGCAAGTGGCGTCCACCGGGAATACTGGCTAAAAAATGCGGTTTGTCGATGACGACCAGGTGAGCGTCCTGGTGCAAGACGGCAAGTTCGAAAGGCACTATCGGTTCGTCGGGCACCATGCGGTAGTACCAAAGCCAACGATCAGGCTGGTAAGCTGCGCCGGCTTGCTGTGCAACCCCGCGTTGGTCAACGATTTCGCCGCTTTCCAGTCTTTGGCGCAATACCTCAGGGGGTATAAAGCGAAATCGCTCTACCAAAAACTCGAGCAAGGTTGACCAAGAGCCGGGTGGCAAGTAAACACGGCTGGGCGCAACGCCGTCACGCACAGGCAGCGGCGCGCCCGCCATCAGGCGTGCGTTACGCTGGGACCTCATGGCAGTCCGGCGGCATCTTCTTTAAAGTCGGCCTCGTCCATTACGTCGCCCCGCCGATCGTCAGCCTTGCCCTGCTCGTCGAGGTCGGGCTCAGGCCTGTCGGCCTGTGCCTGCAATTCGTCCAGCTCGAGCAAGCCTGCTTCGTGCTCGAGTTGTGCCGCCCCCAATATGTCGCCCTCTTGCGTATCAGGGCCAGGTTCCGCCGACGGCACGGCCACCACCAGCTCGAGCTTTTCAGTATGAAAATCGGTATGCAAGGCGTCGAGCTCGGGCATGACCTTGTTGGCCTTGGCCGAAAGCTCGTTGAAACGCGAAGCCTTGCCGTACAGGCCCTGACGACCCGCCAACGAGGTAACCGTGCGGTTGTAGTGATTGCTGACAGTGCCCAGAGTGTCGCCCAGTTTTTTCAGGTTCTCTGCCACGACGACAACCTGGTTATAGATTTCGCCGGCGCGTGCACTAAGCTCGTGGGCCTCTTGATTGCTTCGTGCGACGCGCCACAAGTTGGCCACTGTGCGCAATATGGGCATAAGCGTCGTGTGCGACACCATGACCACGTTACGCTGGTAGCCGTAGTCGAAAAGATCGCGATTGTGCTTGAGCGCCTCGATGTAAGCAGGCTCAATAGGCATGAACATCAGGACAAAACTGGGGCTGCGCATGCCGATCAGGTTGCTGTAGTCTTTGCGCGAAAGATCGTCGATGTGGTTGCGCACGGCCTTGACGTGGGCATCAAGCGAAGCCATCGCCTCGGCCTCGGATTCGGCCCCCACGGCACGGTCGTAATCCACCAGCGAAACCTTGCTGTCGATGACCATATGTTTGTCGTCGGGCAGCTTCACGACAAAGTCGGGGTGACGGTAATTGCCCGCCTCGTCCTTGAAGCGCGCCTGGGCTTCGTAGTGGTCACCCGGTACCAGACCGGCCAGTTGCAAGGTACGCTCGAGCTGGATCTCGCCCCAGTTGCCGGTGGTTTTCTTTTCGCCCCGCAGGGCGTTGGCCAGCGTGTTGGCCTCAGAGCTCATCTTCAGGCCGATGTTCAGCACCTGTTTTATTTCGGTGCCCAACGCCGCGTGACCCTTTACCGATTCGTCGTGCACCTGATTGATGCGCTGCTGGAACCCTTGAATCTGCTCGCGAAACGGCTTTAAAAGAGCATCGAGCGAAGTCTGACTGGCCTGGGCAAACGTTTTGCCTTTTTCTTCCAGGATCTGGTTGGCCAGGTTCTGGAACTCTGTTTTGAGCTGCTGACGAGACTGCTCGAGCGATTGCTTGAGCTCTTCGTAGCCGGCCAGCTTCTCGGCGTGGGTGGCCTGCAGGCCCGACAGCTCTTTTTCGGTCTCTGCCAGCCGCTGCCTTGCTGCATTCAGGCCGGTCTCTTTAGCGCCAAGGGCTTCGCGCGCCTCGACCAGGCGCTCGCGCAGGCCCGCCGCATCGCCCTGCAGGTGGGCGAGCTCGCGATCAAGACGGCTGGTTTCTTCGGTGGATGCCTGCAAACGCTGCTCGGCTTGGTCAAGATCCTCTTGAAGGCGCTGCAGTTGCAGCAGATGCTGTTCGTTGAGCGACTCTGTAACGGCCAGCCGAGACTCTGTTGCCGCCGATGCACGCCGTGCATAGATGAAGTGAGTCGCAATACCAACCAGCAACCCCACAAAAAACAGCAGGCCGCCGGCCAGCCAAGAAGAAACCTGTATCACGATGCCCTAGTCCTACGTAGTGTGTTTTTTAACGCCGAAGCAGTTTTCAAGCGCCGGAAACGTGCCGGTGCGCACTTCTTCGGCGTACTGCCCCACTGCCTGACTGATCAGCGCGCCCACGTCGGCAAATTGCCTGGCAAACTTGGGGATGCGCCCGCCTGTCAGGCCGAGTATGTCTTCGGTGACCAGAATTTGCCCGTCGCAATCGGGCGACGCGCCGATACCGATGGTTGGTATGGACACCGCCTGGGTGATGCGGCGGGCCAGGCCTTCGGCCACCCCCTCCAGCACCAGGCCGAACGCACCCGCTTTTTCGTGAGCCAGGGCGTCTTGAAATATTCGCTCGGCCGATTCGTCGGTCAGGCCCTGGGCCTTGAAGCCCCCCATGGTGTTTACGTATTGCGGCATCAGCCCCACGTGAGCCAGCACCGGAATGCCGCGCTCAACCAAAAACTGGGTGGTGGGCGCCAAGGCAGAGCCGCCCTCCATCTTGATGCCGTCAACCCCCGACAGCGCCAGCATGCGTGCCGCATTCTGGAACGCCTGCTGAGGCGATTCTTGATAGGTGCCGAAAGGCATGTCGGCGATGATGCAGGCCCGCTGGGTGGAGCGCACCACCGCAGCCGAGTGGGCCGCCATTTGCTCGAGCGTAATGGCCAGTGTACTGGGCATGTCGTAGCCGACCATGGCGGTAGAGTCGCCGATGAGGATCATATCAAGATGCTGATCAAGCAAGCGCGCAAATGGTGCGCTGTAGGCCGTCAGCGACGCGATTTTCTTTTCGCCCTTGTAGGCCATTAATTGGGGCACGCTGATGCGCTTGACTTCAGTATGGATGCTCACGTCCTGCTCCTTCAAAATAAACGGCACGCCACGGCCTGCACCTGAACCGGCCTTTGCCGGCAGGCGTGTTTTTTAACATACGTATAATCAGTCTCGACAAGCCTGTGTCCGAATCTGGCGCAAGGTCCAGCATAACCCGTTCAAGCATTACGGAGAGAGCTCTATGTCCAATATTCTAAACACCGTTACGCTGCACGATGGCAACGTGATGCCTCGATTGGGCTTTGGCGTGTGGCAGGTCGAAAACGACGTGGCCGCCGACACAGTAAAAAAAGCCATTGAAACCGGTTATCGCCTGATCGACACCGCAGCCATTTACGGTAACGAAGAAGGCGTTGGCGCGGGAATACGCGACAGCATCGACCGTAAAGAACTGTTTATCACCACCAAGGTCTGGAACGACCGCCACGGTTACGACGAAACCCTGGCCGCGTTCGACCAAAGCATGGAAAAACTGGGTCTGGACTACCTGGACCTGTACCTGATTCATTGGCCCGCACCCAAAATCGGGTTATACGTTAAATCGTGGGAAGCCCTGATCCGTCTACGCGACGAGGGCCGCGTCAAATCGATCGGCGTCTCCAACTTCAATCTCGACCACCTGCAACGCCTGCTTGACCAAACCGGCGTGCTTCCGGTGGTAAACCAGATCGAGCTCAACCCGCGCTTTCAGCAGCCCGAATTGCGTGAGTACCATGCCGAACACAATATTGTTACAGAATCGTGGAGCCCGCTGGGGCACGGCCTGATCTGGGACAACGCCACGCTGAAAGCCGTTGCCGCCAAGCACCGACGCTCGCTGGCCCAGATAGTACTGCGCTGGCATCTGCAGCTAAATTGCGCAGTGGTAACCAAAACAGTAACGCCCGAACGCATGCGCGAGAATTTCAATATTTTCGATTTTTCACTCGACGCCGACGACATGGCGGCCATAGCAGCGCTGCACGACGAGTCGGCCCGACACGGCCCCGACCCAGAGCGGTTCCGGCTTCCGAAGGTCGATTAAGCGCCGCTGCAGTAACCGGCGCCCGGCCGCATCACTAAGCTCGCAGCTTGCGGCGCCCTTGCACCACCCGGGTCACTATCCAGGCAGCCAGCCCTGGCGCCAAAGCAAACGCCAGCAACAAGGCCAAAGCGGCACGGGCTGTTCCGGGCACGCCGCCAGGGTCGGTAAACCCTGCAGCATTGATGATGACACCGCCCACGGCGGCGCCCAGCGCCATCGCGTACAACTGAATCGTGATAATGGCGGACGACGCCATGTTTTCTTGCCCTTTGGGCGCCAGCTTGAAGACATGGGTCAGCAGATGAGGCCAGCACATACCTATGCCCAAGCCCACACCCAGCAAGGGCACGCTGAGCACCCAGCGTAACGTTTCCTCGTTCAGTGTCGGCCACGGCAGGAGGAGCCCCAGGGCGGCCAGCGACACAGCGGAAATTACCGGTCCGGCCCTGACGAAAATATCTGCCGTGGCAGGCGTACGGCTGGTGCTGGTAATGGCGCCTATGGTCCAGCCGGCGGACATCAGGGCGCTTAAATACCCTGCTGCCAGGGGCGTATGCCCATGGAGCACTTGCAGAAAATACGGCACAAACATTTCGACGGTAATACCGATGCTGAGCAAGGCCACGCAGGCATACATACTGCCCAGGCGATTCAGGTGATAGGCCCCATTAGGCATAAGCCGAGTCGGATTGCGGGCGTCCAGATAAGCGACGCCCGAGCCGATGATCAGTGCCGCGGCAAGGCCCAGGGTGTTCCAGCCCAGACTCGGCGACAGGCTGGCCACGGACACCACCATGACCGACACCACCAACAGCCCGATTTGAGCCATGGGAATGCGCACCGGATTCGAAGAACGTGGTACCGACGATTTGGCTGCAATTTGGGTCTGGACCAGAACAGCCAGGAACACGGCGACCGGCAACACCGCACCAAACGCCCATCGCCAATGACCGGCATCAGCAAAAATGCCGCCTATGGCCGGGCCGGCCAAAGTGGCCACACCCCACATGCTGGACACCAGCGCCATGGCTTTCGGCCAAAGGCGCTCTTCGAAGACAATGCGTATGGACGAATAGCTTAGCCCCAGCAGCAGCCCGCCCCCGAAACCCTGCAAAGTGCGACCGATAAGCATCGAGCCCATGGTGGGGGCCAGCGCACACATGGCGGTACCGGCAGCGAAAACCACAATGGCCGTCTGAAAAGCACCGCGCGGGCCGAGCTTGTCGAGTGACTTGGGAGACAAGGCCGAACTGAGTATGGACGCCACCACGAACAAGGTCATGTTCCAGGCGTAATACGACAGACCGCCAATGTCGCGCACCACTGATGGCAATATGGTTGCCACAATATATACATTGACGGCGTGCAAGGCGACACCACCGGCCAAGGCGATGGAGCGCAAGCCGTTTCGGCCACTAAGTAGCTCGGACCATGAAGC